>JANJWS010000020.1 GCA_024709425.1 Thiobacillus sp. | reverse complement strand
CTTCCCGATATTCCGGGAAAGCATTGACGTCGCGCTCCAGCCTGCGGACCAGTTCGCGCAGGCTCATTTCACCCACGCTGCTCATCGCTGTCTGCTTGCATCGCCGTGCCTCTCCGCACTCCGGCGTGCGCAGCATGATCGTGCGTGCCGTTGCTCAGGAGTCCTGGTGCCAGTTCAGGCACCTCAAGCCCGGCACACGAGCAAACTCGCGCGCATTGCGCGTCACCAGCGTGGCCTGATGCCGCAGTACCGTGGCGGCGATCAAGGTATCGTGTGGGCCGATGGGGGTGCCGGCGGCTTCCAGTTCTACGCGGATACGGGCAGCGTGGAAGGCACATTCGCTATCAAACGGCAAAATCTGCATCGGTCGCAGCAAAGCGGCCAGCGCCGCCAGGCGGGGATTGGCCGCCTCCGGCGGCAAACGCAAAAGACCGTAACGCAGCTCATATTCCACGATGGCGGGCACACCGACATCAGCAGGTGAAAGGGCTTGCAGGCACGACACCACCTGCGGGTCGCCGCGAAAGTAATAGCTGACCGTATTGCTGTCGAGAGTCAGCATGGCTGTCCGTCAAGCACGCGCATTCAAAACCCCAGGCGCGGCACATCGGCCGGCTGCGAAACAGGGTTTTCTTCTCGCAGGGGAAAATCGGCGAATCGCCCCGCCAAAGCCAGACAATCTTTGGGCCATTCATGGGCGGCGTACTTGCGGATGATTTCCGCCACCCAGCGGCTTTTCGACAAGCCGTTGGCCTGCGCGGCCTGCTCGACCAGCGCCTGCGTGGCATCGTCCAGGTACAGCGTGATTTGTGACATGGCGACCACCTCTTGCAATCAACTTAACCAATTATACTTTCCAGTATATTTGCCGCGACCTGTTCGTCAAGCCCGTCAGTGCGGGTGACACGCTGCCCTTGCCGTTGCGTTCGCCATTGGATTTGCCCCCCTTGTGGTTCTCGCGGCTAGCCAGCCTTGACCGCCACCGCGCCGGGCACTCAACTCGCCAGGGAAAAGCAGAGGGTCAGGTCTATCACGGTAGCATTTCCTCCCCATTTTCCGAACGCAGGGCCTTTCGCTAACCCATTGGCGAAGCCACCAAGAACTCAGCCAAGCCCTAAGCCGCCTTCGCCAGCGTGAAATCGACGCGCACCCTGTCGAACGGGCAAACGATCTTTCCACTCTCGGTCTTCTCCAGCAGCCCGGTTTCCAGCAGGGCATGCACGTCCCGGTGCACGGACTTGACGTCTCGTTCCAGCCTGCGCGCCAGTTCGCGCAGGCTCATTTCACCGGCGCCGCTCATCGCTTCCAGCACGCCCCAGCGCTTGGGGCTGATTTCCGAAAACAGCAGTTCGGGGCTGGCGTAGCTGAATGTGAATTGTTGGACGCGCCCGGATTTGGCGGCCTGGCGTATGCCTTTTGCGCCCGCTCGGAGCGCGGCTTTCCAGTCCGGATTGATTTCGATGACAGCGGTTTTCATTCGACTCTCCTTTCAACTTCTGCCATGAAATCGTCCAGAAGTTGGTCGATGGAAACGAAGCGGTAGACCGACTCTTTCCCATCCAGATGCTTGTGGTCGCCCTTGCCGCGCTCATTATCGAAACCGACAAGACGCTGCCCATCCAGCACATGCACCAGCCGATACTTGTAGGCGTGGTCGCAAGGCGGCACCGGGCAGGGCAGCTTCCAGATTTTCATCTCGACCAGCCCACCATTGGGCAGGCGCTGGCGGTGCCGCTTGAGCAGTTCGGCCTTCATGTTGGCATTGTTGCCAACAAGTCATGGGAAGTCAAGCTGCGCGGCAGCATTATGGATGCTACAGGTAATGCTGCCGCAAGCACCCAGCAGAATCAGCCCGCCGGCCACGCGGCGGCATCGAGCCATACCGCGGTGTTCCGCTTGCCATGGATCGCCGCGACCGGCAGCACTGCGCCGTTCATCCAGCGCGCCAGTGCTTCGCGCTTGCCGGCGCCGGTGACGACGAACCCCACGCATTCGCAGCGATTGAGCCGCGCTGCCGACAGGCTCACGCGCTCGGGCGGCGGTTTCGGTGCGTGGTGCACGGCGAGGACGTCGGGGCTGCCGGGCGTCTCGCCCCAGTCGTGGCCGGGGAAGAGGCTGGCGGTGTGGCCGTCCTCGCCCAGGCCGAGCAGGACGACGTCGAAATCCGGCACATCTTCGAGCCACGCGGCATAGGCCGATGCGGCCGCGGCGGCACCGCGCTCGGCGGGAATCGGGCGGCGGTTCCGCGGCGGGATGCGCGCGGCGGCGAGCCACGCCTGTTCGGCCATGACGCTGTTGCGCTCGGAATGATCGGCGGGCAGGCAGCGTTCGTCGCCATACCAGATGTGCCAGCGCGCGTCCCCGGCGCCGCGCCGCGCGAGTTCGGCATACAGCGCGCGCGGGGTGGTGCCGCCGGCGAGTACGAGGTGAAAGGCACCGCGCGCGGCGATGGCGGACTCGGCTTCCGCGCACACGGCGTCGGCGAGCGCCTGCACCAGCACATCGGTGTCGCCGAAAACGCGGCGCTCGGGCAGGCTCACAGTTCGTTGCGCCACGCCTGGTCGTCGCTGTCGAACAGGCGGTTTGCGTCGGCCGGCCCCCAGCTGCCGGCGGGATAGGTGGGAATGTACTCGCGCTCGACGGCCCAGTGCTTGAGGATGGGGTCGACCACGCGCCACGCCCACTCGACCTCGTCGAAGCGGATGAACAGGGTGCGATCGCCTTCAATGACGTCGAGCAGCAGGGTTTCGTAGGCGTCGAGCGTCTGCTCGTCGGTCTTCACGAAGCTCGCGTTCATCTGCATCACGCGCGTGTCCATGTCGAGGCCGGGCTGCTTGACGTGAATTTCCATGCGCATGGATTCTTCGGGCTGAATGGACAGCAACACCCAGTTGGGAGCGACCGATTCGAGGGGGGTTTCGCGGAACAGCTGCTGCGGCGGATGACGGAAGCGGATGGCGATCATCGAGGTCTGCTTCGCGAGCCTTTTTCCGGTGCGCAGATAGAAGGGCACGCCGCGCCAGCGCCAGTTGTCGATGTAGAACTTGGCGGCGACGTAGGTTTCGGTGACGGAGTTGCGCTCGACGCCGGCTTCCTGCGCATAACCGACCACGGGCTCACCATCGATGCTGCCGCGCGCGTATTGCCCGCGGATGGCGTGGGCGTGCACGGCACGCTTGGCGACGGGGCGGATCGAGCGCAGCACCTTGACCTTCTCGTCGCGCAGCGCGTCGGCCTCGAGCGCAGGCGGCGGCTCCATCGCCACCACGGTGAGCAGCTGCATCAGGTGGTTCTGCAGCATGTCCCGCAGCGCGCCGGCGCGGTCATAGTATTCGGCGCGCTTCTCGATGCCGATGGATTCGGCGACGGTGATCTGCACGTGGTCGATGAAATTGCGGTTCCACAGCGGCTCGATGAGGGTGTTGGCGAAGCGGAACACCAGCAGGTTCTGCACTGTTTCCTTGCCGAGGAAGTGGTCGATGCGGAAGATCTGCTCCTCGTCGAAATGCTGGTGCAGCAGCTGGTTCAGCATGTGCGCCGATTCGATGTCCTCGCCGAAAGGTTTTTCCACGACGATGCGGTTGAGGCCGCGCGGCTTGTTGAGGCCGACGGTTTCGAGGTTCTGCACCACCGCGGCGAATTCGGCCGGCTTGATGGCGAGGTAGAACACGGTGCTGGAACAGGCGACGCCGCCGTGCTGCAGGCGCGTGGCGAGTCCTTCATAGGAAGCGACGTCGTTGAGGTCGCCCTGAAGATAGACGAAGCGCGCGAGGAAACGCTCGAACACCGCATCGTCGGTGCGTCCCTTGATGCGTTCGGCCAGCACCTCGCGCACATGCTCGCGCCAGCGCGCGGTGTCCCAATCGCGACGCGAGAAGGCGACGATGTTGAGCGACTCGGACAGGCGCGCGGCGGCCTCGAGGTGATACAGCGCGGGCAGGAGCTTGTTGCTGGCGAGGTTGCCGGTGGCGCCGAAGATGACGAAGGTGCACGGCAGCTTATCGTCCGCAAGCGTGGTCATGCGCCGCCTTCCTTGACCGCGTGGCCGCCGAAGCCCTGGCGCATCTTGGCCAGCACCTTGGCCGCGAAGTCGTTGTGCCCCTGGGTGGCGAAGCGCATCATCAGCGCCAGCGACATCACCGGCGCGGGAACCCCCTGTTCGACGGCCTCGAGCGCGGTCCAGCGCCCCTCGCCGGAATCGGCGACGAAGGGCTGGATGGCATCGAGACTCTGGTCGTGCACCAGGAAATCCGCCGACAGATCGAGCAGCCACGAGCGCACCACGCTGCCATGGCGCCACAGTTCGGCGATGGCGCCGAGGTCGAGGTCGAAGCCGGGCTTCCCTTTCATCAGCGCGAAGCCTTCGGCGAAGGCCTGCATCATGCCGTACTCGATGCCGTTGTGGACCATCTTCACGAAGTGGCCGGAGCCGACCGGGCCGGTGTGCAGCCAGCCGGTCGCCGGCGTGGGGGCGAGGGCTTCCATCCAGGGCTTGAGACGCGCGGCGGCCGCATCGCTGCCGCCGAACATGATGCAGTAGCCGTTCTCCAGCCCCCACACACCGCCGGACACGCCAGCATCGGCGAACTCGATGCCGTGCGCCGCCAATGCCGCCGCGCGCGGCGCGTCGTCCTTGTAGTGGCCGTTGGCACCGTCGACGACGAGATCGCCCGGCGCCAGCAACGGCGCCAGCGCATCGAGTGCCGCCTGGGTCGCCTCGCCCGCCGGCAGCATCAGCCAGACGATGCGCGGCGCTTCGAGCGCCGCGACAAGATCGGCGAGCGACGCGCAGGCGAGATGCCCGGTCTCCGCCGCCAGCGCCGCGCTGACGTCGTGGCTGCGGTTGTGCACCGCCACGCGCAGTTCCTTGCGCGCGAGCCGCCGCGCCATGTTGCCGCCCATGCGGCCGAGTCCGACGAGTCCGAATTGCATGTTTCCCTCCTTGAGGTTCGAGTACGAGCAGGCACGTTTGCACGCCCACAATGCTTACATGATAGGACGCCGGAATGACGGCAGCATGCGCGTGCGAACCTTTACGCAAGCAGCCCCGGGAAAAGCTGCCCGAGGCCGCTGGCGATCATCTCGATCGAGATCGCCGCGATGATCAGCCCCATCAGGCGGGTCACCACGTGGATGCCGGTCCGGCCCAGCCGCCGCGCGATCGCCGGCGCCGCACGAAACGCCAGCCATACCGACAGCGCCACCAACGCCACCGGGATCAGCAACAGGGAAAGCTGCCCCACGCTGCCCTGTGCCGGTCCGGCGGCAACGATGACATGGGTGATCGCCCCCGGGCCGGCGAGCAGCGGCACGCCCAGCGGCACCACGCCCACCGCGTCGCGCTCCTCGGCCTCGGCCGCCTCGTCCTCGGTCTGCCGCTGCGGGCTGACGTGCGCCTGCACCATCGACAGCGCCAGCAACAGCAGCAGTAAACCGCCTGCCACGGAGAACGCCGCCAGGCGAATGCCGAAGAAAGCCAGCATGGGTTCGCCGACGAAGGTGAACAGGGACAACACCCCCAGCACCGTGAGCGCGGCAATGCGGGCCGCCGCATGGCTCTGCGCCCGGCTGAAGCCCTGCGTGGCGAGCAGAAAAATGGGAATCACGCCGACCGGATCGACGATGGCGAAGAGGGCGAGGGCGAATCTTGCAAGCTCGAAGAGGTCCATGGCTGCATGGTAGCCGGTTGCGTGGCCGGTTCGGCATGTTCCCTATTCCGAACTACAGTACATCCATGGCGATTCTCCTGCATTCCCTCGCACGCTGCGTGGTCTTGCTGCTCGGCCTGGCGGTCCTCGCCGTCCCCGCGCAGGCGTCGAACGTGCGCGTGCTGACCGTCGAGGGCGCGATCAGCCCGGCCAGCGCCGACTATCTGCTGCGCGGTATGGCGCGCGCGGCGGAAGACGGCGCGCACCTGATCGTGATCGAACTCGACACGCCGGGCGGACTCGACACTTCGATGCGCGACATCATCAAGGCCATCCTCGCCTCGCCGGTACCCGTGGCGACCTACGTTTCACCCAAGGGCGCGCGCGCCGCCAGTGCCGGCACCTACATCCTGTACGCCAGCCATGTCGCGGCGATGGCGCCGGCGACCAATCTCGGCGCGGCCACGCCGGTCGAACTGGCGCCCGGCGGCCAGCCCGGCACGCCGGACAAGCCCGCCAAACCCGACGCGCAGAAGCCCACCGAGCCGCCGGGCGACGCCCGGGCGCGCAAGGCGGTGCACGATGCCGCCGCCTACATCCGCGGGCTGGCCGAACTGCGCGGACGCAATGTCGAATGGGCCGAGCGTGCGGTGCGCGAGGCGGTGAGCCTTCCCGCAGATGAAGCCCTCGCAATGAAGGTGATCGACCATGTCGCTGCCGATCTCGCCGACCTCATGCAGCAGGTGCACGGCCGCAGCGTCGAGGTGAACGGGCAGCGCACCACCCTCGACACGCGCATGGCGACGATCGAGCGTGTCGCACCGGACTGGCGCAGCCGCCTGCTGGCAGTGATCGGTGACCCGGGCATCGCCTATCTGCTCATGCTGCTGGGCATCTACGGCCTCATCTACGAGTTTTCCAATCCGGGCATGTTGTTCCCCGGGGTGGTCGGCGGCATCTGCCTGTTGCTGGCGATGTTCGCCCTGCAGGTCATGCCGATCAGCTACGCCGGACTCGCGCTCATCATCCTCGGCATCGCCCTCATGATCGGCGAGGCCTTCCTGCCCAGCTTCGGCGCGCTGGGCCTGGGCGGCATCGCCGCGTTCGTCATCGGCTCGGTGATGCTGATCGACACCGACCTGCCGGGCTATGGCATTTCCTGGATGCTCATCATGCCGCTGGCGGTCACCAGCGCCCTCTTCAGCTTCTTCGTCGCCAGCATGGCGATCCGCGCGCGCAGACGCCCCGTGGTGACCGGCGCCGAGGAAATGGTCGGTGCCTGCGGCGAGGCGCTGGAAGATATCGCGCCCGAAGGCTGGGCGCGCGTGCACGGCGAACGCTGGCGCGTGCGCAGCAGCGTCGCGCTCCCGCGCGGCAGCCGCCTGCGGGTACGCGCACGGCACGATCTCATCCTCGATGTCGAACCTGAAAAGGAGAATGGCCATGTTTGAATTCGGCGGCATGACGGCCCTGTTTCTGGTCGTCGCCCTCGCAGCCTCCAGCCTGCGCATCCTGCGCGAATACGAGCGCGGCGTGGTGTTCATGCTCGGGCGCTTCTGGAAGGTGAAGGGGCCAGGCCTGGTGATCGTCATTCCAGGCATTCAGCAGATGGTGCGGGTGGATCTGCGCACGGTGGTGTTCGACGTGCCGAGCCAGGACGTGATCTCGCGCGACAACGTCTCGGTCAAGGTCAACGCGGTGGTGTATTTCCGCGTCATGGAGCCGTCCAAGGCGATCCTGCAGGTGGAGGACTACATGAACGCGACCAGCCAGCTCGCGCAGACCACGCTGCGTGCGGTGCTCGGCAAGCACGAGCTCGACGAGATGCTGGCCGAGCGCGAGGCGCTCAATTCCGATATCCAGCAGGCACTGGATGCGCAGACCGACGCCTGGGGCATCAAGGTGTCCAACGTCGAGATCAAGCACGTCGACATCGACGAGTCGATGGTGCGCGCCATTGCCAGACAGGCCGAGGCCGAGCGCGAGCGACGCGCCAAGGTGATCCATGCCGAAGGCGAACTGCAGGCATCGGAAAAGCTCCTTGCCGCCGCCGATGTGCTCGCCGGCCGGCCGCAGGCGATGCAGTTGCGCTACCTGCAGACGCTTTCCGCGATCGCCGGCGACCGCTCCAACACCATCGTGTTTCCGCTGCCGGGCGACCTGATGGACCTGCTGGGGCAGGGCAGGAAGCCGGTCGACTAGGCGAAACCCACATCACGCCCGGGGTCGGGGTGGCCAGTTGCGCGGCATCAAGGTAAGCTCAACATTCCCCGACATTCCGGGAACCTGCGCGGGAAGCACCCTGTCTCACCAGCGCCGTGTTTTGCAATCCGTACAAGGAGGATTTATGAACCCGCAAGTCACCACGCTTGGCCGCAGCACATCTGCGGTGGCCTCGACCAACAAGGTCGTCCGCAACACCTACATGCTGCTGTCGATGACGCTGGCCTTCGCCGCGCTTACCGCCGGTGTGTCGATGGCTTTGAACCTGCCGCACCCGGGCCTCATCATCACCCTGGTCGGCTACTTCGGCCTGTTGTTCCTCACCACCAAGTTCCGCGACAGCGGCCTCGGGCTCGCGTTCGTGTTCGGCCTGACGGGCTTCATGGGCTACACGCTCGGCCCGATCCTCAACGCCTATCTGGCATTGCCCAACGGCAGCCAGGTGGTGATGATGGCGATGGGCGGCACAGCGGCGATCTTCCTCGGCCTGTCGTCCTACGCGATGACCACGCGCAAGGATTTCAGCTTCATGGGCGGTTTCCTCATGGTCGGCATCCTGGTCGCCTTCCTCGCCGGCCTGGGCGCGATCTTCTTCGAGATGCCGGCGCTGTCGCTGGCGGTGTCCGCCATGTTCGTGCAGCTGATGTCCGGCCTCATCCTGTACGAGACCAGCAACATCATCCACGGTGGCGAGACCAACTACATCATGGCGACCGTCACGCTGTTCGTGTCGATTTTCAACCTGTTCACCAGCCTGCTGCATCTGCTGGGCTTCGCCAGCAACGATTGAGTCGGTGTGGGCCTAGCGTTCTCTCCCTCTCCCGCCAGCGGGAGAGGGTTGGGGAGAGGGAAACCTGGATGAAACAGGCACAAACGGCACCTTCCGCGGTGCCGTTTTTCATCGACACCCACAGTCATCTCGATGCGGCAGAATTCGACTCCGACCGCGAGCTCGTGCATGCCGATGCTGTCGCCGCCGGCGTCGGCATCCAGGTCGTTCCCAGCGTCAGCCGCGACAATTTCGCCGCGGTAGCCGCCACCTGCGCGCGCTATCCGGGCTGTCTGCCCGCATGGGGCCTGCACCCCATGTACATCGGCGTGCACCGCCCGGAGCACCTCGCCGATCTGCGCGCACAGATCGAGACGCAGCGCCCGGTCGCGGTCGGCGAGATCGGCCTCGACCGCTTCGTCGACCTCGATTATCCGACCCAGGAATATTTCTGCATCGCGCAGCTGAAGCTTGCGCAGGAGTACGACCTGCCGGTGCTGTTGCACTGCCGGCGCGCCAACGACGAACTGCTCAAGCATCTGCGCCGCATCGGTGTGCGCGGTGGTATCGCCCACGCGTTCAACGGCAGCCCGCAGCAGGCGCAGGAATTCGTCAAGCTGGGATTCAAGCTCGGCTTCGGTGGCGCCTTCACCTGGCCGCGCGCCAACAACCTGCGCCGCCTGGCGGTCGAACTGCCGCTGGACGCGATCGTGCTGGAAACCGACAGCCCGGACATTCCGCCGGAATGGATCGGGCGCGGCCGCAACACCCCGGCGCAACTGCCGCGCATCGCGGCGACGCTGGCGACGTTGCGGGGCATCGACGTGGAGACGGTGGCGCAGGCCACCACGCGCAACGCGCGCGAACTGCTCGGCCTGGGCGGCTGAAGCCCTACTCGGCGTAGCCGAATTCGCCCACCCACTCCCCGCGGCGATAGTCGATCGCCAGCCAGTTGGGCACGTAGGGGCGCGGGTTTTCCAGAGGGAAGCCCTCGGAGGGCGGGGTGGCGCCGCCTTCGGCGACGCTGCAACGACGCGTCATGATGGGCCTGAAGCGCACCGCCAGCCGGCCATCGACGGGGGTGGAGGCATCGATGTCGTCGCCAAAGTGCACCCGCTTGCGCAGCAGGCAGGAAAACAGCAGTTCCATCTCGGCGACCAGCGGTGCAGTGCGCCGCGCCAACGCTTCCTTCGCCGCCGCGGTGAGACGCACTTCGAGCGATTTGTCGTGCAGGGTGACGTTCATGGCTGCTCCCGATGAAGACGTTCCAGCTTTCTATAACGGCCACAACCCGTGGCGCTGTAGGGCGTCACAGCCAGCGCCGCACGCGTGCCCGGTAGGCACGGTAATCGTCGCCGAAGCGCGCCTCCAGGTGCGCTTCTTCGTGGCGGATCACGCCATAGCGCAGCATCGCCCAGACGAACGGTGCGAACACCAGCGGCCAGGCGGTTTTCATCAGCAACGACACGCCCGCCAGGATGAACCAGTCGCCGACGTAGATCGGATTGCGGCTGAAGCGGAACGGCCCTTCGGTGCACAGGGTCGAGGCGGCCCTGTAGGGATTGACCGTGGTGCGGTGGCGGTGGAAGGTGAAGAGCGTCCAGGCGAATAGCGCGAGCCCGATGCCGACCGCCAGCCAGCCGAGCGCGTTGCCGGCCACACCCCAGTCGAGCGACAGCGGCAGCATTCGGCGATCCAGCCACCAGCCGCCCAGCAGCGCCGCCGCATAGGGAGCGGGCGGCAGCACCCGCGTGGCGGGCCGGTGCGCGCTCATGCCGGGGACGTCAACGCAGCTCCCGCTGCGACGTGGCGCGCAGGAATTCGTTGCGCAGCTGGTCGCTGTCGCGGAAGCAGCCGGTAAACGCCTGCGTCACCACGCGTTCATCGCCGCGCCGGTCCTCGCCGAGCAGCAGGCACAGCTGTTCGGCCTCGACGATACATGCGGCACCACGCGCACGACCGTGCGTAACCAGCGCCTCGGCGATGTCGCGCGTCATCCATTCCTGGTAGGTGAAGCGATGGCCGATGGCGTCGACCATGCGCGCGATGCGGCCGAAGCCGTGCAGCCGTCCACCCGGAATGTAGGCGACGTGCGCGACGCCGCGGAACGGCACCAGGTGATGGGGACACACGCCGTGGATGGCGATGCCGCGCACCACCACCATATCGTCGCGGTCGTCGTCGAAGCCCTCTCCCAGCGCCTCGGCAGGCGAGATCGCATATCCGCCCAACAAGCGCCGCTGCCACAACTCGCGCACGCGCTCGGCGGTACGCTCGGTATGCGTCGAATCCGGTGCGATGCCGCAGGCGGCAAGCAGGTCGTTCACCGCGCGCTCGAACGCCGCCGCGTCGAAGGGCGCCACCTGCGGAATGCCGAGGCTGCCGCCGGGCGGCGCGCCGCAGCTCTCGTGGTCGCAGGCCATCAGTTGAGCGTCGCTTTCAGGAACTCCAGCGTACGCGTCCACGAATCCTTGTCGGCCTCGGCGTCGTACTTGAGCGGCAGGCCGAACTGCGCGGCGTAGCTGTCGGCTTCGCGGTTGGTGAAAGTGTGCTTCACGCCGGGGTAGGCCACGAGCATGTAGTCGGCCCTGGCGTTGGCCATTTCGGCCTTGAAGGCCTCGACCTGCTCCGGCGGCACGATGGGGTCGGCCTCGCCGTGAAACACGCGGATCTTCGCCTTGATGTCGCCCGGCTTGGGCGAGACGTCGCTCGCCAGCACGCCGTGGTAGCTCGCCACGGCCTTGAGCGGCATCCCAGCACGCGCCATGTGGAGCACCACGCTGCCGCCGAAGCAGTAGCCCAGCGCAGCAGTCTCGCCCTTCCTCACGTTGGGCTGGCCGTCGAGGAACTTGCGCGCCGCGTCGAAGCGAGCATAGGCGAGCGGCGGATTCTTGTTGACACTGCCGGCCAGCGCGCCGGCATCCTTCGGGTTGTCGGCGATCTGGCCATTGCCGTACATGTCGACCACCAGCGCGACATAGCCTTCGCCCGCCAGCAGGCGCGCGCGCTTGCGGCCGTAGTCGTTCGCACCCCACCACTCGGGCACCACCAGCACGCCCGCGCGTTTTCCCTTGACCGCGTCGTCATACGCGAGATAGCCGCGCATGACGGTGTCGCCCGCACGGTATTCGACATCCTTGCCGACGATCGCGGCCACGGCGGAGGAAGAAAGAAGCAGCAACGAAAAAGCAAGCAGGGACTTCATGGAACGCTCCTCGCACAATGGCAAAAAAGAAGGATATCCCGCCGGTTCGCGCGGCCACAACCGTGCGGACACGGCGGTTGGCAGGAACTCGACGCGAGGTCACGAGTCGTTAAAATGCGTATATTCCTTCAATTCGTTCAAAACCACCATGCTCAAGCAGAGCTTTCTCACCAGTGCGACCATCGCAGCACTTGCCATGCCGGCGCTGGCCGACAAGGCCGACGCCTCCCGTCAGGCCACGCTGGAACGACTCGGGCAGGCACTTTTCTTCGATCCCGGCCTGTCCTCCCCGGCGGGGCAATCCTGCGCCACCTGTCACGCTGTCGGTGCCGCGTTCACCGACCCCGATCGCAGCCTGCCGGTATCGAAGGGCGTGCTGCCGGGGCGGGTGGGCAGCCGCAACAGCCAGACCGCCATGTACGCACAATTCAGCCCGGACTTCCATTTCGACAAGAAGGAGGAACACTACGTCGGCGGCCAGTTCTGGGATGGCCGCGCCGCCACGCTGGAAGAGCAGGCCAAGGGGCCCCTCCTCGATCCGCTGGAAATGGCAAACCCGGACAAGACGAGCGTGGTGGAAAAGGTACGCCGCGCGGCGTATGCGGCGGATTTCGACGCTGCCTTCGGGCCCGGCGCGCTCGCTGACACGGACCAGGCCTTCGAGCGGATCGCGCAGGCGATCGCCTCCTTCGAACGCACGCGACAGTTCGCACCGTTCACCTCCAAGTACGATGCGTATCTCGCGGGCAAGGCCACACTCACCGCCCAGGAAAAACGCGGCCTGCGCCTGTTCGAGGATGAAAAGAAAGGTAACTGCGCCGCCTGTCATCCCAGCCAGCCGGGGCCGGATGGTGCGCCGCCCTTGTTCACCGACTTCACCTACGACAATCTGGGTATTCCGCGCAATCCGCACAATCCCTTCTACAAGCTGCCACCCGAACTCAATCCTGCCGGCGCGAACTTCGTCGACCTCGGCCTGGGCGGTGCGCTGAACCAGCGCGAACAGGACGGCAAGTTCAAGGTGCCCACGCTGCGCAACATCGCACTGACCGCGCCCTACATGCACAACGGTTACTTCAAGACCCTGCGCGGCAGCGTGGTGTTCTACAACGACCGTGACAAGAAGCCGCGCTGCAAGAGCGACCTCGTACCGGAAGCCAACGCGCTGAAGCAGCAATGCTGGCCGGCGCCGGAAGTCGCCGCCAACGTCAACGACGAAGAACTGGGCAAGCTCGGCCTCACCGACCGCGAAATCGACGACATCGTCGCCTTCATGCACACCCTCACCGACGGCTGGGAGCCAGCGAAGCGCAAACGCTGAGTGCCGCCTAGGCGTCCGCGTCGACGAAGCGGGCGACGAAGGCTCCCTCGTAGCCGGGCGGAAGGGGGATGCCCACACGATGGCCACTGCCCGGCGCAACCTCGGCCGGGTTGCCGTCCCGGTCGCGCATCGCGGTGACGGTCAACGCGACGTTGCCGCGCGGATGGATGAGTTCGATACGGTCGCCCACCGCGAAACGGTTTTTCACGTCCACCTCGGCCAAGCCCTCGGCCTCGTAGCCGATGACATCGCCCACGTACAGGCTGCGGTCCGACTCGGAATGGCCGCGCAGGTAGTTCTGGTATTCGCGGTCCGGGTGGCGTTCGTAGAAGCCACCGGTGTAGCCGCGATTGGCCAGCCCCTCGAGCTCGCGCAGTAGCGTGGGGTCGAGCGGCCGTCCGGCGACGGCGTCGTCGATGGCGTGGCGATAGGTCTGGCAGGTGCGCGCCGCGTAGTACGGCGACTTGGTGCGCCCCTCGATCTTGAGCGAATCCACGCCAATCTCGACCAGGCGGTTGACATGCTCGATCGCGCGCAGGTCCTTCGAGTTGAGGATGTAGGTGCCGTGCTCGTCTTCCTCGATCGGCATGTAGCTGCCGGCGCGCCTGGTGCGTTCTTCCAGCAGGAACACGTCACCATCCGGCGCCACCGTGCCCGGCTGGGTGTTGAACGCCCAGCGGCAGGAATTGGTGCACGTCCCCTGGTTGGGGTCGCGGTGGTTGAAATAACCCGACAGCAGGCAACGGCCGGAATAGGCGATGCACAGCGCGCCATGCACGAAGACTTCGAGCTCCATGTCCGGGCATTCCTGGCGGATCTCGGCAACCTGGTCGAGCGACAGCTCGCGCGACAGGATGACGCGGCGAATGCCCAGCTTCTGCCAGAACCGCACGGCAGCGAAATTCACCGTATTGGCCTGCACCGAGAGATGGATCGGCATCTCCGGCCAGCGCTCGCGCACCATGTCGATGAGCCCGGGGTCGGCCATGATCAGCGCGTCGGGGCCGAGCGCGATCACCGGCGCGATGTCGGCGAGGTAGGTCCTGATCTTGCTGTTGTGCGGAAACACGTTGCTGACGACGTAGAACCGCTTGCCGCGAGCGTGCGCGTATTCGATGCCGACCCCCAGCGCGGTTTCGTCGCGGAAGGTGTTGTTGCGCACGCGCAGGCTGTAGCGGGGCTGGCCGGCATACACGGCATCGGCGCCAAAGGCGAGCGCGGTTTCCAGCATGGCTTGCGAGCCGGCTGGTGCGAGGAGTTCGGGAGTGTGCGTCACGGGTTGGGTCAATCGTGCAGGCTGGGATGCAACGCGATCATTCTCGCGCTTGCCGGCCGTCGTCCGCCAGAAAAAGTTCGAGCAGGTCGTTGAGGAAGCGCTGCCCACGTGGCGTCGGCGCGATGCGCGCGGCATCCGTTTCGAGCAGATCCCGCGCGCGGCCACGCGCGAACGCGGCATCGCATACGGCCAGCGGCAGCCCGGTGCGCGCCTCGAACAGGGGTGCCGGTACGCCGCCGCACAGGCGCAGGGCATTCATCATGAATTCGAACGGCAGGTCAGCGCGCGTGAGCTTGCGGACCTCGGCGATCTGCGTCCCGGCCGGCACCGCTTCCAGGTAACGCTGCGGATGCTTCACCCGCATCTGTCGCACGATGCGGTCATGGAAGGAGAGCTTGCTGTGCGCGCCGGCGCCGATGCCGAGGTAGTCGCCGAATTCCCAGTAGTTGAGATTGTGCCGGCAGGCGTGGCCGGGGCGCGCGAACGCGGAGGTCTCGTAATGCGCCAGGCCGGCGTCGGCCAGGCGCGCCTCGATCGCCGCCTGCATGTCGGCAGCGAGATCGTCGTCGGGCAGGCCAGGCGGTGCCATGTGGCCGAACGGCGTATTGGGTTCGAGCGTCAGGTGATACGCCGACAGGTGCGGCGGCGCGAAGCTCAGTGCGACATCGACGTCGGCGAGTGCCCCGGCCAGCGTCTGCCCCGGCAGCGCGTACATGAGATCGAGATTGAACGTCTCGAAGTGCGTGGCGGCCAACTCAACCGCCCGGCGCGCCTCGATGTCGTCGTGGATGCGCCCGAGCGCCTGGAGATGATGCGGATCGAAGCTCTGGATGCCGAGCGACAGCCGCGTCACGCCGGCCTCGCGGTAGCCGCGGAACCGCCCCGCCTCGACCGTGCCGGGATTGGCCTCCAGGGTGACTTCGGCACCCGGCAGCAGCGGCGTCAGCGCGCGCACCCCCTGCAGCACGCGGTCGATGGCCTCCGGCGAAAACAGGCTGGGCGTGCCGCCGCCGAAGAACACGCTGTGGATCCTGCGCCCCCAGATTTCGGGCAACGCGCGCTCCAGGTCGGCGAGCAGGGCGTCGACGTAGGCGGCTTCGGGCAAGCTTCCCTCTCCCCCCGCTCTCCCGCCTGCGGGCGAGAGAAGAAGGCCGTGCGAATTGAAGTCGCAGTAGGGGCACTTCCGCACGCACCACGGCAGATGGAGGTAGAGCGCCAGCGGCGGCGGCGCGGCAAGACCTCTGCCGGCCACGCGCACAACCGCTTCAGCCAATGCGCTTCAACCGCTTCAGCTTGTCGACCAGGTCGCGCAGGGCCTGGCCGCGGTGGCTGATCGCGTTCTTGGTGTCGGCGTCGAGTTCGGCACCGGTCTTGCCGAATTCGGGGTCGAGAAAGTAGGGGTCGTAGCCGAAGCCGTTGTGGCCGCGCGGGGTGTCGATGATCTCGCCGTACCAGCGACCCTCGGCGATGACCGGTTCGGGATCGTCGGCATGGCGCACATAGACCATGACGCAGGTGTAGTGCGCGCGACGGTTGGCCTGCCCTTTCAGATCGGCGATCAGCTTTTCGTTGTTGCGATCGTCCGATTTGGGCTCTCCGGCAAAGCGTGCGGAGAACACGCCGGGCGCGCCACCGAGCGCCTCGACGCAGATGCCGGAGTCGTCGGCGAGCGCCGGCAGGCCGCTGTGCCGACTCGCGTGGCGCGCCTTGGCGAGGCAGTTCTCGACGAAGGTAATGTGCGGCTCGGGACAGTCGGGGACATTGAAATCCGACTGTGGCACGGCCTCGATGTCGAGGGGCGCGAGAATGCGCGCGATCTCGCGCAGCTTGCCGGGGTTGCCTGAGGCGATGACGATCTTGCTCATGTGGGATTCCTGTCGAAAATCATTGCTGTCCGCGAAGGACGCGAAGGGGCGCGAAGTGAAAACCAGAATCTTCTTCGCCTCCTTCGCGGATCAATCCGCTTTTAACGCCTTTTTCTGCCCTGCCGTGATCTCGGCGATTCCGGCGGTGGCGAGGTCGAGCAGCGCTTCCAACGTCGCGCGCGAAAACGGCTCGCCTTCGGCCGTGCCCTGCACTTCGACGATGCCGCCGGCGCCGGTCATGACGACGTTCATGTCGGTGTCGCAATCCGAGTCCTCGGCGTAGTCGAGGTCGAGCACGGGCTGGCCCTGATAGACACCGACGGAAACGGCGGCGATGCTGCCGGTGAGCGGCGTTTCGGTGAGTGCGCCGCTGTTCAGCAGGCCGGCGACGGCATCGGCGACGGCGACATACGCGCCGCAGATGCTGGCGCAGCGGGTGCCGCCGTCCGCCTGCAGCACGTCACAGTCGAGGTGGATCGTGCGCTCGCCGAGCTTCTTCAGATCGACCACCGCCCGCAGGCTGCGCCCGATGAGACGCTGGATTTCCTGCGTACGGCCGGACTGCTTGCCGCGCGCCGCCTCGCGGTCGGTGCGGGTGTGAGTCGAGCGCGGCAGCATGCCGTATTCGGCAGTCACCCAACCCTCGCCGCTGCCTTTCTTGTGCGGCGGGACCTTCTCCAGCACGCTCGCGGTGCACAGCACGCGGGTGTCGCCCATCGCGACGAGCACCGACCCTTCGGCGTGCCGGGTATAGCCACGGGTGAACGAAAGGGGGCGGAGCGCGGCAGGCACGCGGCCGCTGGGGCGGGTAATGGCGGACATGATCGGCGGCGAAAGGACGAAAACGCGATTTTACCGCGCCGCCCCCGCCGCGCCGAATCTACTTCGAGGAGATGTTCTTGATCGCCTGCTGGATCTCGGCGATGGCACGCTCGATCTCATCGTCGGATACTACCGGGGTGCCGGGCAAGGGACGCAGTGCGTTGATCTGCGTGGTGACGCCGCCATCCGGCAGCGCCAGGGTAGAAATCGAATCCTTGCTCGGCATGCGCGGCTCGCCCCAAGTCATGGCGATCAGGCTGAGATTGTCGCCGTGCTCACCACCACGGAACTCGGCGTGATCCATCAGGTGGCGCACGGCATCCTCGAGCGTGTAAGCATGCAGCAGTGCCGACAGTTCGTGCACGTTGATCATGCCCCAGATGCCGTCGGTGCACAGCAGCATGGTGTCGGCATCATGCAGCGGGCACGGTGCATTACATTCCACCTGCGGTGTGGAATAACCACCCAGACAGTTGGAGACGCGGTTGCGCTCCGGATGCGTGCCGGCCTCTTCCTCGCTGATAATGCCGTCACGTACCAACTGCGCGACCGCGGTATGATCCTCGGTGCGTGCGATCAGTCCGCCGTCGCTGAACAGATACAAACGCGAATCGCCGACGTGCGCCCAGAAGGCGGTATTGTCCTGCACCACGGCCGCGACGATGGTGGTATGGGGAATTTCCAGCAGATCCTGCTCCACCGCGTAGTCGTTGATGGCGAAATGGGCACGCGAGATGGTGTCCGCGAGGAACCCCATGGGATCGGCCAGACGCGGCTTGGCGAATTTCTGGAAATGATCGGTGAGCGTCTGCACCGCGATCTGCGCCGCGAGCTCGCCGTGCATGTGGCCGCCCATACCATCGGCCACCACCATCAGCAGCGCTTCCCGGCTGTAGGAATAGGCGACCCGATCCTGGTTGTTCTTGCGCCCGCCCTGCCGGGACGCCTGGTAGATAGTGAATTTCATGGTGCGCAGTCTAGAACAGTTCGCGGTTCAGTGAGCGCCTGATGCTGGAAAGCAACGAGGTTCGCGGCGGCGTCATCGCGCTGCGGTCCATCAGCACCTTCTGCAGGCTGAACACGCTTTGTGGCCGCTCCATGTAGTTGAGTTTGAGGCAGTGGTCGATGGTTTCGAGCAACTGGTCCGAATAGAGCCCCCGCCATTTCTCGCTGGCCGGCTCCAGCTTGTCACCGGCCAGACGGGCGTCGGCGGCCTGCGGCGGATGCCCGGCCAGGCAAGCATACAGGCTCGCACCAATGCTGTAGATATCGGTCCACGGCCCCAGCCGTTCGCGGTTGTGGTATTGCTCCGGCGCCGCGAAGCCAGGCGTATACATCGGCTGCAGCTTGCTCTCTTCCTGGGTGAGCGTCTGCCGCGCGGCACCGAAATCGATCAGCACCGGCGAACCATCGAGGCGGATATACAGATTGGACGGCTTGATGTCCAGATGCAGCAACTTGTGCGTGTGTACCTCGCGCAGACCGTTCAGTAGCTGGGCGAACACGCGTCGGATGAAGCTCTCGCGGATGTTGCCCCGGTTGGCCTGGATGTGCTGCTGCAGGGTCTTGCCGCGTTCGAAGCGCATGACCATGTAGACGGTTTCGTTGGCGCGGAAAAAATTGACCACCCGCACGACGTTGGGATGATCGATGCAGGCGAGCGCACGGCCTTCCTCGAAGAAACACTTCAGCCCATGGCGGAAGATATTGCTGTTCTCGGATGAGTTCGCCTGTACGATGACCGACCCCTCGGTGCGCAACACCAGCGCCCCCGGCAGGTATTCCTTGATCGCGACCGACTGGTTGCTGTCGTCGCGCGCCAGATACACCATGCTGAAACCACCGCCGCCGATCTTGCGCACGATGGTGTATTCCTTCAGCCGATATCCGTTGGGCAGTGCCTGATTGGGTTGAGTCGCCATAGTCGAACGTCTATTATCTTTGCTATTTTCTGCCGGTTGATCCAGCGATTGCCTCAGCCGGTCCGCACCGGCCCTCCATTACCACGCCTCTGCCCGAAGACCATCCATGACCGCCAGCATGACCGGGTTTGCCGCCCGTACGCTCAACCTGAACCACGCCAGCGTCGCCATCGACCTGCGCAGCGTCAACCAGCGTTACCTCGAACTGCATTTTCGCCTTTCCGACGAGTTTCGCCCACTCGAACCGCAGTTGCGCGAATTGCTTCAGCAACATCTGGCGCGTGGCAAGGTGGAGTGCCGAATCGGCCTCGCGCTCGCAACGGCCGCTTCGCTGGATAACGGCCTTGAGCCGGCAATTCTTGAGCGTCTTGCGCACTGGCAGTCTGAAATCCGCCAGCGCCTGCCGGATGCGGCGCCACTGTCGGTCAACGAACTGCTGCGCTGGCCCGGGGCGGTGCGGTCGGAAGGCGTGTCGCAGGACGAACTGAACGAGGCAGTACTGTCCGGCCTGCGGGCCACGCTGGACGATCTGGTCGAAAGCCGCCGCCGCGAAGGCACCCGGCTGCGGCAGCACATTCTCGACCGCCTTGCCGCAGCCGAGGCGCAGGTGACGGCGTTGCAACCGCTCTTGCCCACGCTGGTCGCCGCCCAGCGCGAGAAGCTCGCGGAGCGGTTGCGCGAAGCATTGGGTGAGGCGGGCCACGAGCGCCTGGCGCAGGAAGTCGCCTTGGCGACGCAAAAGGCCGACGTCGACGAGGAACTTTCGCGGCTGGCAACCCACTTCGCGGAGGTGCGTCGCGTGCTCGACCAGCCCGGCGCGATCGGCAAGCGGCTCGACTTCCTGATGCAGGAACTGCATCGCGAGGCCAACACCCTGGGGGCGAAGTCGGTGGCGGTGGAAACCTCGCGCGCCTCGCTCGAACTCAAGGTGCTGATCGAGCAGATGCGCGAGCAGGTGCAAAATATCGAGTAATTCCTGTCCGCGAAGGACGCGAAGTCGCACGAAGGGAAAACCATGGTCTCATCGGCTTCGCGTCCTTCGCGGACAGGCTTTCTTTCCTGATACATTGACGTGACGGCACAACCATGACCCAGAACTCCAGAGAAGGTATTCTCTTCGTCGTCAGCGCCCCATCCGGCGCCGGCAAGACCAGCCTCGTCAAGGCGCTGCTGAAGGCCGACCCGGCAATCCGGCTGTCGGTGTCATATACGACGCGCACGCCGCGCCCCGGCGAGACAGACGGCCGCGACTACCATTTCGTCAACCACGCGCAGTTCGACAAAATGCTCGCCGACAGCGAATTCCTCGAACACGCCGAGGTGTATGGCAATTTCTACGGCACTTCGAAATCGGTCATCTCACGCGAGCTGCACGCGGGGCACGACCTGCTGCTGGAGATCGACTGGCAAGGCGCATCCCAGGTACGCGCGCACTTTCCGCACTGCGCGTCGATCTTCATCCTGCCGCCATCGTTTGCCGCACTGCGCACCCGCCTGTCGGGCCGCGGGCAGGACAGCGACGAGGTGATCGAACGGCGCTTGGCCGCCGCCGCCCACGATGTCGCGCATGCCGATGCATTCGACTATATAATTGTCAACGATGATTTCGACCATGCCCTGCAGGATCTGGTCGCCATCACCCGAAGCACCCGCCTCGAAACTGCGCGCCAGCTGACGCGTCACGCTGCGCTGTTCGAGGAATTCCGCCGTATCTGAGAACGCCCGCAGCAGGAGCATCCACATGGCCCGCATCACCGTCGATGATTGCATCGAAAGATTTCCCAACCGGTTCGAACTCACGCTCGCCGTGACCTATCGTGCCCGCCAACTGGCGCAGGGCTCACAACCGATGGTCGAAAGCCGCGACAAACCCATCGTCACCGCATTGCGTGAAGTCGCTGCCGGCAAGGTTGGCCGTGAAATCCTCAATCGAGGCCGCGCCTGATCCTGTCCGCCCCCATCCGTCGGCGCTCGCCAACCGCGCGCCGGCGATGACGCACGAATTCGAGTCGCTGCGCCCGCTGCTGGCCTACTTGCCGGCTTCGGAGATCCTCGCGATCGAGCAGGGCTACGAATTCAGCCGGCATGCCCACGAGGGCCAGTTCCGCAAGAGCGGCGAGCCCTACATCTCCCATCCGCTCGCTGTCGCCGGCATCCTCGCCGGCTGGCACCTCGATGCACAAACCCTGTGCGCAGCCCTGTTGCACGACGTCGTCGAAGACACCCACGCCACCACAAGTGAAATCGAGGCGCGCTTCGGCAAGCCGGTCGCACTCCTGGTAGAGGGCGTTTCCAAACTCGACAAGCTGTCCTTCGAATCCGAACAGCACGCTCAGGCGGAAAACTTTCGCAAGATGCTGCTGGCGATGGCGCAGGATGTGCGGGTGATCCTGGTCAAGCTTGCCGATCGCCTGCACAACATGCACACGATGGGCGCGATGCCTCCGGAAAAGCGCAAGCGCATCGCCAAGGAAACGCTCGAAATCTACGCCCCGATCGCCAATCGCCTTGGATTGCACTCGGTGTACCAGGAACTCGAGGATCTCGGTTTCCGATATTTGCACCCCAACCGCTACCAGGTGCTGTCGAAGGCGGTGAAGGCGGCGCGCGGCAACCGCCGCGAACTGGTCGATAAGGTCAAGATCGCCATCCAGGAGAAGCTGGAGCTTTGCAAGATCGAGGCCACCGTCACGGGACGCGAAAAGCACCTCTACAGCATCTACCGCAAGATGCAGGAGAAGAACCTGGCGTTCTCCGAAGTGTTCGACATCTATGGCTTCCGCGTGGTCGTGCGCGACCAGCCAAGCAGCTACCTCGCGCTGGGCGCCTTGCACGCCCTGTACAAGCCGATCCCCGGAAAATTCAAGGATTACATCGCCATTCCCAAGGCGAACGGCTACCAGTCGCTGCATTCGATCCTGTTCGGCCCCAATGGCACGCCGATCGAAGTGCAGATCCGCACCACCGACATGAACCGCCTGGCGGAGTCAGGGGTGGCCTCGCACTGGATGTACAAGTCAGCGGACGCCGCGCTCAACGATGTGCAGACGCGCACCCACCGCTGGCTGCAGTCGCTGCTCGACATCCAGGCCGATCATGGCGATTCGCCGGAATTTCTCGAACACATCAAGGTCGACCTGTTCCCCGACGAAGTCTATGTATTCACCCCCCGTGGCAAGATTCTCGCCCTGCCGCGCGGCGCCACCGCGGTCGACTTCGCGTTTGCCGTGCACACCGACGTCGGCCACCGCTGCATCGCGGTGAAGATCAACTACGAGCTCATGCCGCTGCGCACGCAACTCAGGAACGGCGATCACGTCGAGATTCTCACCGACCCCCATGCCAGCCCCCATGCCGCGTGGCTCAACTTCGTCGTCACCGGCAAGGCGCGCTCGCACATCCGCAACTACCTGCGTAACACGCGCGTGGAGGAGGCGGCTGCGCTTGGCGAACGCCTGCTCAACCATGCGCTGGCCGCGCTCAATCCGGATGCCGCCGAACCCGATCCCGCAGTGTGGGACCGCGTGGTGAAGGATTACGGGCTGCAGACCCGGCAGGAACTGTTCGCCGGCATCGGGCTGGGGCGCAAGCTGCCACTGGTGGTGGCACACCAGTTGCTGCAGGTGCAGGGCACGCAGTCGGGCGAGCCTGCGCATCCACACGCCATCAGCATCCGCGGCACGGAAGGGCTCGCAGTCGAGCTTGCCCAGTGCTGCCACCCCATCCCCGGCGACCCCATCCTCGGTTTCATCCACAAGGATCGCGGCCTGATCATCCATACGCACGACTGCCCGTCGATCCGCGCCTTCCGCACCGACCCTGACAAATGGCTCGACGTGGAGTGGGAGGCCGAGCCCGGTCGCTCCTTCCCGGTCACGATCAAGGTGGTGGTGGGCAACCAGCGCGGCGTGCTGGCCAAGGTGGCCGCAGCGATCGCCGAGCAGGGCTCCAACATCGGCAACGTGTCGATGGAAGAGGAAGACGGCAGCCCCTATACCGTACTGTTCTTCACCGTGCAGGTGGAGAACCGCATGCACCTCGCGCGCGTCATGCGCGGCCTGCGCGGGCTACCCGACGTGGTACGCATCTTCCGCGTCAAGGGCCGGAAGGACGGCCGCGCCGCGCCGCCACAATGATGATTTTCACGACCCCAGGGACTCCCGCATGAAGCGAAGCATCATCCAGACCTCCGACGCACCGGCCGCCATCGGCACCTACTCGCAGGCCGTGCGTGTAGGCAACACCGTCTATCTCTCTGGCCAGATCGGCCTCGACCCCGTCTCGATGCAACTCGTCGAGGGCATCGAGACGCAAATCCACCAGGTCTTCAGGAATCTCGCCGCCGTCGCCGCCGCCGCTGGCGGGTCGCTCGCCGACGTCGTCAAGCTGAATGTCTTTCTCGTCGATCTTGCCGATTTCCCCAAGGTCAACGAGATCATGGCGCAGTATTGCTCCACGCCCTACCCGGCACGCGCTGCGGTGGGCGTGGCTGCGCTGCCGCGTGGCGCGCTGGTCGAGGCCGACGCCGTGATGGTCACCGGATAGCACACCACCTTGAAAACGGCGGCGCCGTTTTCCTTCCCGGTCAGTGCCTCGCTTGCCGCCCGACTCGCGAAGCTGGGCCTTCATAACGAAGCCGACCTGCTGCTGCACCTGCCGCTGCGCTGGGAGGACGAAACCCGCCTCACGCCGATCCCGGATCTGCTCCCCGGACACACCGCGCAGGTCGACGCCACGGTCACCGAAGCCACGGTCGCCTATCGCCCGCGCCGCATGCTGACGGTGTCAGTGCACGACGGTGGCGGCAACGTGCTCGGGATACGCTTCATCAATTTCTATCCCAGCCATGTGAAGCTGTTCCAGCCCGGTGCGCGCTTTCGCTTCGTCGGTGAAGTGCGTGGCGGTTTCTTCGGCCTGGAAATGGTACATCCGCGCTTCACCCGGGTGGATGACGACACACCGCTGGCTACCGAACTGACGCCGATCTACCCCACCACCGCCGGCCTCGGCCAGGCCACCCTGCGCCGCCTGATCGAACGCACGCTTACCGCACCGATCGCCGACACGCTGCCCGCCGAATGGCTCGCCGAACTGGGCTTGCCCGAGCTGGAGGCAAGTATCCGTCTACTGCACCAACCTCCACTCGACGCCGGGCTCGCCGAGCTTGAATCGCGCAGGCACCCGGCGTGGCAGCGGCTGGCTTTCGACGAACTGCTGGCGCAGCAACTGTCGCTCGCCCGTGCGCGCCAGCACCGCCGCGCACGCACCACCCGCCCACTGCCGCCCCATGACCGCCTGACGACCGCCTTCACCGCCGCGCTGGCGTTCAAACTGACCGCGGCGCAGATGCGCGCCTGGCAGGAAATCAGTGCCGACCTGGCGCAGTCTCACCCGATGCGCCGTCTGCTGCAGGGTGACGTCGGCAGCGGCAAGACGGTGGTCGCGGCGCTGGCCTGTCTGCAAGCCGTCGAGAACGGGCTGCAGGCCGCATTCATGGCACCCACGGAGATCCTTGCCGAGCAGCACTACCGCAAGCTTGCCGCGCCGCTCGGCACACTGGGCGTACGCTGCGCGTGGGTGTCCGGAAGCCAGCGCAAGGCCGAGCGCAGCAAGGCGTGGCAGGCCATCGCCGCGGGTGAAGTCGATCTCGCCTTCGGCACCCATGCGCTGTTTCAGGAAGGCGGCACCTTCGCGCGACTGGGACTGGCGGTGGTCGACGAGCAGCACCGCTTCGGCGTTGGACAGCGCCTCGCGCTCACTGAAAAGGGCGACGAGCCGCACCAACTGATGATGAGCGCGACACCGATCCCGCGCACCCTGGCGATGAGCTTCTACGCCGATCTCGACGTCTCGACCATCGACGAACTGCCACCCGGCCGCACGCCGGTGGTGACCAAGCTGGTGAGCGCCGCGCGACGCGACGACGTGCTGATGCGCGTGCGCGCGGCCTGTCACGACGGCGGTCAGGCCTACTGGGTTTGCCCGCTGATCGAGGAGTCCGAGAAGCTGCAACTGCAGACCGCGCAGGACACCTTCGCGACGCTGGCAGCGCAACTGCCCGACCTGCGGATCGGTCTCGTGCACGGCCGCATGAAGCCGGACGAAAAGCAGGCGGTGATGGCGGCGTTCCAGGCACATGAGATCGACCTGCTGGTCGCCACCACGGTCATCGAGGTGGGTGTCGATGTGCCGAACGCCACGCTGATGGTGATCGAGCACGCCGAGCGCATGGGCCTTGCCCAATTACACCAGCTGCGCGGGCGTGTCGGGCGCGGCAGCCGCGAGTCGGCGTGCGTACTGCTCTACGAAAACCCGCTGTCGGAACTGGCGCGCGCGCGGCTCAAGGTGATCTACGAGCACACCGATGGCTTCGAGATTGCGCGCCAGGATCTGCAGCTGCGCGGCCCCGGTGAAATCCTGGGCCACCGCCAGAGTGGCCTGCCGATGCTTCGCTTCGCGGATCTCGAACGCGATGTCGCGCTGCTGGAACAGGCGCGTGACTATGCACGGCGCTGCCTCGCCTCGCACCCTGACATCGCCGCACGGCACGTCGAGCGCTGGCTGGGCAGCCGCGCGCGGCTGTCACAGACCTGAAGGCGTTCGCCACAGGCTCAATGCTGGAATGTAGGTCACCAGTGCGAGCCATGCCAGCATCAGCAACAGGAACGGCAGTGTCGCCCGGAATACGGTGAACACCGGCTGCGCGAAGCGCTGGCTGGCAAGGAAAAGGTTGACCCCCACCGGGGGGGTCAGGTAGCCGATTTCCAGGTTCGCCAGAATGATGATCCCGAGATGCACTGGATGGATGCCGAAGTGCGCTGCAATCGGAAGCAGCAACGGCGTCACGACGACAATGGCGGAAAAGATATCCATCATGCAGCCGACCACCAGCAGGGCGAGGTTCATCCACAGCAGGAATTCCAGTGGGCTCGATACCCGCACCTGAATCCATTCGAGCAGACGCATCGGAACCTGCGCGTCGACGAGCAGATTGGTGAGCCCCAGACTCAGTCCGAGAATGATGAAGAGGCTGCCCACCAGCGTCGCAGCTTCGCGAACGATAGGCAGCAATGCCGCCAGCCGGACGCTGCGGTGGATCGCCATTTCCAGGATGAGCGCATAGAGCGCGGTGAACGCCGCCAGCTCCGCGACAGTCAGCACGCCCATGGCGAGCCCGCCAATGACGCCGACCGGCAACAACAGATCGGCCCAGCCGGCACGTGTGGCGGCCAGCAGTTCATGCCGGCGGAAACGGTGACGCGGCGCGTTGCGCGCACCACGCAATAGCGCATAGCCCCCCACCATCAGGAACAGCAGCAGGGTCGGCAGCAGGCCGGCAACGAACAGATCGCCGATGCTCACCTGTGCCACCACACCATACAGCAATACCGCCAGGCTGGGCGGCAGCAGCAGGCCCATGGATCCACCTGCCGTCACCAGGCCGAGCGCAAATCGTTCTGGATAGTGCTCGCGCCTGAGCATCGGATACAGGAGTCCGCCCAGCGCCAGAATGGTCACGCCCGACGCGCCGGAAAAAGCCGTGAACAGCATGCACGTCGCCGCCGCTACCCAGCCGATGCCCCCCGGCATCCAGCCCAGCAGCGCGTTGAAAAAGCGCACCAGCCGCTTCGCCGCGCCACCGTGTTCAAGCGTCGTCCCGGCCAGCACAAAAAGCGGGATCGCGACAAGATTGGGCGATGCGGCGATCCGAGCGAACTCCACCATCAGCAGTGCCGGGTCGAGCTGCGCCTCGCGCGTAGCCCACAGCGCGGCGGCGCCAAGCACGATGAAAAGCGGCATGCCGACCAGGGCGAGTACCGCCAACAACAGTCCGGTCAAGCGCGCGCCTCCTGCAGTGCCAGCACCGCACGCAGCACGAAATGCAACACCAGCAGCCCCATGGTAATTGGCAGGATAACCCCCAGCCAGGCCAGCCACAGCATATCCGGAGACTGGTACTGCATTTCGTCACGCCAGTAGGCCCAAGCCGCGCGCGCCAGCAGGGCGCATACACCAGCCGCGGCCAGATTGAAAGGCAGCGCCGTCAGTCGCGTCCAACGCGGGCGCGCTGCAAGGCCAGCCGGATCGAGGTGCAGGTGACGTTGCGCGGCGACCGCAAGCGCGGCACCCGGCAGCGCCACCCAAAGCACCAGTTGCCGCACCGCCAGGTCACTGCCCGCCAGCGTGGCGCCCATGAGGTTGCGACCGACGATATCGACGATCGCAAGCAGCAGGATGGCCGCGTAGGCGAACAGTGCGGTGCCCAGTTCGACGTGGCACAGCAGGCGCTCCAGCCGGCGGCATGCGTGCAGCACGCTGGTTTATTCCCGGCCGCGGCGGTACGCGGCGAGTTCGGCCTCCACCTGCCGGTCGAACTCGGCGGACAGGTACCCCTGCGCTTCCAGCGCACCGACCGCCTTGCGCGCGAGCGCGACCTGCTCTGCAACATTCATCTTCTGCATGCCTTCCATGGGTTTCGTCGTCCTCGCGAGCACCTCGAGCGACTTGCGGTCATCGCGCCGGGTCTCGGTGATCAGTTTTTGCGAAAGCTGCGCTCCCGTGGTCTTCAACAACGCCTGCAGGTCAGCAGGCAGGCTAACGTAGAATCTGGCCGACACCACCACCGCGCCAATGCCCGTCGCCAACGGCTGGCTGCTCATGTAGGGCGTCTTGCCAGCCCATTGCATGGCGATGCTGGCAAGCGGCGTGCTCACCACGGTATCGAGCAGGCCCGTCGAAAGACTCGTATAGACTTCGGTAATCGGCAGCGAGACCGGAGACCAGCCACTCGCATTGAAGAAGGCCGCCATGAACCGGTCACCCTGCCATTGCCAGATACGCCGCCGTGTGAAATCGTCCATGCTCGCCAGCGGCTTCGACGAGAAGAAGTGCACGTCGCCCACCTCCATCCAGGCAAGCAGCTCGTACTGATTCCTGCGGAATCCTGCGTCCAGTGTCGGCAGGATCTTTGCGCGCACGGCATCGATCTCGGCGTGATCGCGAAACAGGAACGGCACTTCGAGAATGCGTGCCGGCGCGTAGATCTCACCAATGCCGTGCCCCGACAGCGCCGCTCCCTGCAACTGGCCAAAGCGGATCTTCTTCAGCATGTCCGGCTCGTCTCCCGAAATGCCGCCGGGATAGAACTTGACCGTGAGCCGTCCCTGGCTCTTCGCCGCCAGCTCCTTGCCCCAGCCCTCGAATGCTTTCATCCAGGTCGAGCCGGCAGGTGCGAGCGTGGCCAGTTTCAGCACATGAACCTCCTTGGCCTGTGCCGCAGACGCACCTGCGAGCACCCAGACGAACAAGGTCTTGAGCAGAATCCTGCGCATCAGAACAACTCCTCTTCACGGGCCAGCAGTTCGCCTGCCGCCTTCCGCGCAAGCGCATTGGCAAGATTGAGGTCCGGGTTGGTGCTGGCGGGGGCGACCAGCACCCGGCTCAGCACGGCATGGAACGCATCACGGTCCCCCATCTGGTGCAGCAGGTAACGTGCACGGTAAACATCCACCCAATGCATCCGGTTCTGGTTGAGTTCGGCCGCCCGGTCGAAGTGCTGCACAGCGCGGGTGAAGTCACCGCCAAACATGGGCGCGCGGCCACCATAATACGCACCGAAAAACAGATGTGCGCCGGCATGGTAATAACGCTCATCGAGCACCAGCACACGCCGCATCAGCGCCTCGACGCGCGGCAGTTCGGCCAGGCGCGCCGGGTCATCCAGTTGCAGCTCGATCCACTTGCCCCACGACGATGCGGTCCAGAACAGCGCCGGCACCGCTCCCACATCGAGTTTCGTCAATACCTGCTCCATCTGCGCCACATCACCCGCAAGCACCGTGGGCGACATTCCCGCACGTTCAAGCGCGACCATTGCATGATCGAAGGCGCGGCGATACAGGTCGCGCGCGCGCTCAGGCTCGCTCACCTCCACGAAACCCATTGCGTAGCCGTGGAAGCCCATCGCCGCCTGCACCCGATACGCGCTATTGTCAGGATCCGCCAACAGCAAGGCTTCGATCATCTTCAGGTTGGCGGGAATGCTCGCACGAGCGAGCTCGAGATCGGTCTCACGGTTCATCGCCGCCACACCATGCTCGATCAGCGGCGATGCGCCCCGCGCCACCAGTTGGCCGGTCGAGCATCCTGGCAACGACAGCATGGAAAAAGCCACACCCACGACAACGACAGAATTCCGCAGCACGCATGCCGTCATTTCATCCTCCTCGCTGGTTTGGTATTGTTCGAATCCGCTGGCCATCCTAGCACCGTCCGAATGTCTTTGCCGCTTTGGCATAATGTCGGCTTTTTTCTGGAACGCGCAGTGACCGTCCCCCGGCACGACATCTTCAACTCCGCGCAATCGCAACATGGCTGGCTGGCGCGTCCCTTCCGCGCACCGCGCGCGTTGCGCGCCTGGCTGGCAGACCGCGGTTCACTGACGCGCCGCCTCAAAGCGCGCCACGCCGATTTTCGGGTGCAACCCGTCGCCCGCGGCTTCGCCCGGCCCTTTCCTGACGAAGCCCGCGCCCTGGGGCTGCGCCCGAAAACACAAGCCTATGTGCGCGACGTCCTGTTGCTCGGAAATGGGCAGGCCCGCGTGTTCGCTCACAGCGTGCTGCCCCGATCCGCACTGCGGGGGGCCTGGTGCGGGATCACCCGCCTGGGTTCCAGACCCCTCGGCGAGGCGCTCTTCACCGACCCGCGCATCTGCCGGCTCGGACTGACCATGCGCCGCATCGACGCCCGTCATCCGCTGCATCGCGCCGCCCGACGCCACAGCGGCATCGACGTGCATGATCTTTGGGCACGCCGCTCGGTGTTCTGCCTCGACGGACAGCCCCTGCTCGTCACTGAAGTGTTCCTGCCCGCGATCCTCGGCCGATGACCCTCACTCAACGCCTCACCCTCTATAGCCGCCTGATGCGGCTCGACAAGCCCATCGGCATCCTGCTGCTGCTGTGGCCGACACTCTGGGGGCTCTGGCTTGCGGCCGGAGGGCTGCCGCCATGGTCGATCCTCACGATCTTCGTCGCGGGTGTGGTACTCATGCGCTCGGCGGGCTGCGTCATCAATGACTACGCCGACCGCGACTTCGATCCGTACGTCGCGCGCACGCGCGAACGCCCGCTCGCAGCCGGCAGGGTCACGGCCCGCGAAGCGCTGTTGCTCGCCACGGGACTGGCGTTGCTCGCCTTCCTGCTGATCCTTCCGCTCGGCGTGCTGGTGCTCAAGCTGTCGGTAGTCGCGCTTTTCCTCGCCGCGAGCTATCCCTTTACCAAGCGCTTCTTCGCCCTTCCGCAGGCTTACCTGGGCATCGCGTTCGGCTTCGGCATTCCCATGGCCTACGCCGCGGTCAGGGACACGGTGCCGACGGAGGCCTGGATCCTGCTCGCTGCAAACGTGACCTGGGCGATTGCCTACGATACCGAATACGCCATGGTGGACCGCGAAGACGACCTCAAGATCGGAATCAAGACCTCGGCGATCACCTTCGGCCGCCTCGACCTCACGGCCATCGCGGTGTGCTACGCCATGACGCTCGGACTTCTGGGCTGGCTCGGCATGCGTCTTGGCTTGGGCATCCCGTATTACGCTGGCCTTACCACAGCCACCGGCATCGCCGTCTACCACATGCTGCTCATCCGCGATCGCGAACAGCAACACTGTTTTCGCGCCTTCCTCCACAACACCTGGTTCGGCGCAGCCGTGTTCGCGGGCCTCGCGTTCAGCTTCGTGGCATGACGCGCCTTACGGACACGCCACGCGCGACTGCTGGCTGTTCGGATACGCCTGCTTGATCTCCCCCAGCGCCTTCAGCGCATCGGGGTCCTCGCTGCGGATGGTGAAGTAGAACTCCGTACCTTGGCGCGGCAGCACCTCGACCCGGGTACCGAGCACCCCACGCGCCTCGACTTCCCGGACGCGACGCCGAGCGGCTTCGTCATTGGCATACAACCCCAGTGAAATGGCGTTCAGCCAGGGCGCATCCTTGACCACGAATGCATCCGTGACGCCGGCTGCCGTCAGCTCCGCCAGCTTCGTCGCCGCAGACTGGGTGCTCGGCAGCGGCGGAAAGATGACCCAGTGGCGCGTGCTCAAGGGTACCTCGACGAAAGACATCACACGCGCTTCCGCAATTGTCTTCAGCTGCGCGCGTGCCCGTCCAAACTCATCGGACGCCAGGCCACGCCACTCCATGCAGAACGCTTCGGCAGGCGGCGGCACAGCGCTCGGTGCAAGACGGGCGACAGCCGACGGCGTTTCCGGCCGCGACTCCGGCATCGACGGGCCGCGCAGGAACAATTGCTCGACGTTCAGCGCCGCATTCTCGGCCGGAACCCGGCGCGGCCACAGGATTTCGCTCGCAAAGTAGCCCCCCAGGAGCAGATTTGCCGCCAACAGTGACCAGGCAATCCATTTCATCGCTTGCCCTCCCCTCTCGCTATTTGGTCGATTCCTTCCAGCACCAATGCTGGAACATGCTCGGCGATCAGGCCGAGGTGGGGCAGCAGACACGCCGCATCCCCCCCCGTGATCAGGCACCGCGGTGCGGCATTCACCGCAGCGGCCAGTTGCACGTGCTGCATCCGGATCGCACCGCACAATGCGGCCACGATCCCACTGTGCACCGCATCGGCGGTGCAGCGCGGAAACGCCTGCCACGCACCGCTCTCCGGCGTCACACCGGCCACGCCCTCGGCGAAAGCTTGCTGCATCAGGCTCAGCCCCGGCACGATCACCCCCCCCAGGAACTCCCCCTTAGGGGCCAGCGCATCCACCGTCATCGCCGTTCCCGCGGACACCACCAGCACGGCCTCGCGTGTGCGTGCACGGGCGGCAATCAGCCCCATCCAGCGGTCGACGCCGAGCTGCCGCGGCACCGTGTAACCATTCGTCAGGTCACCCCAGCACGTTTCCGCCGTGAGCCAGGTCATGCTGCAGCCCGCCTCCTGCAGCAACGCACGCACCCGGCCGACATCGCGGGGGTGCGCCACGCTTGCGACGAAGCAGGCCGTCTCCGGCGTCAACTGCCTGTGCAGCGCAGTCAGATCATCGTAGTTGCAGCGGCCCTGCGCCTCCCAGCGCTCCCTCTCGATGCAGACCCACTTCACGCTCGAATTGCCTGCATCCAGCAGCACACGGCGGCTCATCGCAAGACATCCAGCCGCAAGCTGATTTCGCCGCCCGTGAACGCCACCGGGGGTACCCCGTCTTCCTGTCGCAACATGAACGCGCCACTGCGGTCGACGCCCGCAGCGACCCCACGAACGCTGCGCGCATCGGGCAGCAACAGCGTGACCGGTCGACCTGCGTAGGCGTCCAGCGCCTGCCAAGCGTCCCGCAGGGCTTCAAATCCCTGCGTGCGAAACACCTGCGCCACCGTATGCAATTCCCGCAGGCAATTGGCCAGCAACCGGTTGCGACCGACCATCACCCCCATCTCCGTCAGATCGACCACCGCTTGGTCGATGCCATCGCGCTGGGCATCCCTCAGGTGGACGTTGAGTCCGACCCCCACCACGGCAAACGCGGGACCGTCCAGATCACCCTGCACCTCGACCAGAATCCCGGCCAGCTTGCGGTGGCCGACCAGCACATCGTTCGGCCACTTCAGGCGCGCCGGATGCCCGCCGTGACCGTTCACCGCGCGCGCGATGGCCAAGCCCACCGCCAGGCTCAGCCCCGCGAGGGACTGCAGGCCATTGTCGAAGCGCCACAGCAGCGAAAAGGTCAGGCCGCTCCCGAGTCCCGAATGCCACGGGCGTCCGCGCCGGCCCCGCCCCGCATGCTGGTGCTCCGCACATACCAGCGTGCCCGCCCGCGCCCCTTCGAGCGCCGCCGACATGAGGACGCGATTGGTCGAGTCCACACTATCGAAGACCTGCAACGCATACTCGCCCGCGAGCTCCCCCAGATGCGCGGACACGCGCTCCGCGTCCAGCCACTCGATCGGCGCCGGCATGCAATACCCCCGTCCACGAACGGCATGGACCGTTACGCCGAGCGCTTCTGCCTGGCCAAGCACGTTGCAGATGGTCGCGCGGGAAAGTCCGAATTCCCGCGCGAGCGCCTGGCCGGAATGGAAACGACCGTCCGACAGACGGCGCAACAGCGGAAACAGCGTTTTGTGGGCTTGAAGGTGCACGCCGGAATTCTACATGGCAGCCCTGGCGGCGCCATAAAAAAACCCCCGCGTATTGAGCGGGGGTTTTTGGCGCGGTTGAGCGCGTTGTAAGGAGTCTGACGATGACCTACTTTCACAGGCGAGGTGCCTACTATCATTGGCGCGGGAGCGTTTCACCGTCCTGTTCGGGA
>JANJWS010000097.1 GCA_024709425.1 Thiobacillus sp. | reverse complement strand
GTATTGAATGTGCTGGCTGCGGTTCCGGGACAGACGCCTTTGCAGATTGCCTACTATCAGTCGGCGGAATTCGCCGAGCGTGTTGGGGAACTGTTGCCCGAGCATGACGCCTGCATCGCACACCTGATCCGGACGGGGCACTATGTGCGCGAGGCCAGCAAACCCGCGATTCTCGAAATGACGGACGCGATTTCGTTGAATTACAAGCGTGTAGGAGAATTGAAGAAAGCGCGTGGCTTCAGGTCATGGGTCTATCGCTTCGAAGCGGAGCGGCTCTTGCGGTATGAGCGCGCGGCCTTGGAGTCGTTCGCGGCAGTAACGCTGGTGTCCGAACTGGACCGGGCGTTTCTGCTCGACGGGCGCCGTGGTGACAACGTTGTGGTGTGCTCCAATGGGGTCGATCTGGAGGCGCTTCCATTTCGTGACAGGCGGATCAGTGAGCCCGTGATCGCTTTCATCGGGAACATGAGTTCAATCCAGAATCTCGATGCATGTTTCTATTTTGCTGAAGAAATCCTGCCACGGGTGCGCGAGCGCTTCCGATGCACGTTCAGGGCAGTCGGTCGCATCAAGCCGGGCGATGCGCGTCGCCTGAGCGCCATTGAAGGGGTCGAGGTGTTGGGCAATGTGGACAAGGTCGCGGATGCGGTGGGCAATGCGCGGGTGGGGGTCGCGCCGGTGCGCCTGGGGGCGGGCGTGCAAAACAAGGTTCTGGAATATATGGCGCTCGGGCTGCCCGTTATCACCTCGCCCGTCGCCCTGGAGGGGTTGCAGGCCCGTGCTGGCATCGATTTGATGGTTGCGACCACGCCGGAAGAATATGTCACCCAACTTGAAGTCCTGTGGCATGACGAAGCCTTGCGGGCAAGGCTGGCGGCCTCGGCATATCGATACGTGAGGGAAAGCCACTCGTGGGCGGGACGCCTGCAGCCGTTGGTTGACCTGGTGGCGGGACTGCCCACCGCAACTTGATGGTGTTTTTGTATTACGGCGATATAATTCCTCCGAACCATGCGCCCGGCTCAAGCGGGCGCGAGCGAAAATAGTTAAGGAGGAGGCTGGGTGTTGCAGGTGACGCGTCGGCGTTTCGCGTTGTTGTTGTGCGGGCGGCGTGGCGAGGGCATTTGCATCATCCAGGACACCTCGGGAATTTTTTCGAAAATTGCCTGGGAACGATAACGATGATGCAGTTGATTTTCGGCCTGATCCTCACGGTGCTCGCCACACCTGTCCTGATTCGCGCGGCACATCATTACAACCTGCTCGACCGACCGGACGAGCGCAAGCATCACGAGGGTGCGATCCCGGTGGTCGGAGGCTTGGCCATGGGGTTTGCGATCGCTGTCGTGGCGGCCTGGCAGCTCGCGGATACGGACATTTTCTGGGGGTTGTTCGCGGCCGTGTCGACGATTGTGGTGGTCGGTTTTCTGGATGACCGGGGCGGGTTGCCGGTGGCGGTGCGCTTTCTGGCGCAGGCGACGGCGGGCTTGGTCGTGGCCCTGTTTGGCGGTGCCCAGCTTGCGGGGTTGGGTGACCTCGTGGGCACGGGACTGGTCACCCTGGGGGTGATGACGGTGCCTTTCACGATTTTTGCGATGGTCGGGGTGGCCAACGCGTTCAACCTTTCCGATGGCATGGACGGCCTGGCCGGGGGCTTGGCCATGATCACCGCAGCGTTTCTGGCCGCCGCCGCCCATTTGTCGGGCAGCGAGGAAACGTTCGTGTTGCTGCTGATCCTGGGCGGGGCGCTGGCGGGCTTCCTGTGCTTCAACATGCGTCTGCCGTGGCAGTGTCATGCCAAGGTGTTCATGGGTGATTCGGGCAGTCTGATGCTGGGGTTTCTGCTGGCCTGGGCGGTCATTCGAGTGACCCAGGCGGAAAACAATGCGCTCCCGCCGGCCGCCGCGCTCTGGTTCTTTGCCATTCCGCTGATGGATACCGTGAGGTTGTTGGTTGGTCGTGCCCTGAGCGGTCGAAATCCGTTCCACCACGATCGCGATCACCTTCACCACATTCTTTCACGTGCGGGCTACACCGACGCGCAGGTGGTATGGATCATCCATTTTGCCGCGGTGACGTTCGGCATGGTCGGTTTCTTTGGCTGGCGTGCGGGCGTTCCGGAGGCTGTGATGTTCTGCGGCTTCCTCGCCGTGTTTTCCGTCTATTCCATCACCGTAAAGAACGCCGGGAAACTGATTCGTCCGCTGGGTGGCATGCGGCGGATTGCGGGGCGGTAGGCGCGTCACCCCAATCGGCCCCGGGCGGGCCTCCAACGGACCTCGGTAGGAGCACGCAAGGGGCGGCCCCGTCGTTGGAGGCCGCTTACGCGGCAACAACCACGCACCGGCGCCCCCGCCGAAATTCCGGCGGCGAACCATCACGGCAATTGGCGAGCGTACAGCGGCGTAGGAGCACGATCCCGGGGGAGCAGACCGTGTTGGTGCATCCGCTGAAGCGGCACAATCACCATGCCCGGTGACCCTGCCGCGATTGTCTTGCTATTCTCCCGTGCGGCGCGCGCTCATGAGGAACACGGGATAGTTTCGCGTGCCGGGCGCCTGCTGTTTTTCAATGCTGAATACCGTCTGAAAACGGATATCGCCGAAGCCTGCCGCGGTGGTGCGCCGGTCCAATTCGGCATGATCGAACCCGTGGTGCACGTCGATTTCCGGCCCGTGGAAGGAGCCGTCTTCCTGCTCGAGGTCGGCAATGCACAGGTAGCCGCCGGGATTGAGAAGCTGATGGAAGATGCGCAGGATGGCATCGGTGTCCGGGATGTGATGCAGCGTCATCGCGGTGTAGATGAGGTCAAAGCGCCGGGTCGGGAGGGGATCGGCAAGCAGGTCGAGTTGCACCGGCACCATGTTGTCGACGTGCTGCGCAACGATCTTTTCGGCAAGGACATCGAGCATGCCGCGCGAGCTGTCGGCGAGCAGGATGGCGCCGAGTTCATCCTTGAGCGGGAACGAGAGCAGACCCGTGCCGCAACCGTAGTCGAGGGCGTGCATGCCTGGATGCAATGGCACGGCTTGGCGGATGGCGTCGGCCATTTTGCGGCCGCGTTCCTGGAAAAGCGGGTTTTCGTCCCACTGGCGGGCCTTGCTGTCGAAATGGGCGGCGTCGAGGCGGATGGTCGGGGTCTGCGTCATGGGGGCGTGTGGTCGGGATAAGCGTTCGAGGATGAATTCTACGGCCTTGTCCCGCGCGGCGTGGGCGGAGAACCGGTTTTGGCCTTGTACTCGCACAGGTCGGAAATGAGGCATTCGCCGCATTTGGGTTTGCGCGCCTGACACACGTAGCGTCCGTGCAGGATCAGCCAGTGGTGGGCGTCGATGCGGAAGTCCATGGGGACGTTTCTGAGCAGCTTTTTCTCGACTTCGAGCACGGTTTTGCCGGGGGCGAGGCCGGTGCGATTGGCGACACGGAAGATGTGGGTGTCGACCGCCATGGTGGGCTGGCCGAAGGCGGTGTTAAGGATAACGTTCGCGGTCTTGCGGCCGACGCCGGGCAGCGCTTCGAGGGCCACACGGTCGGCGGGCACTTCGCCGCTGTGTTGCTCGACCAGCAGGCGGCAGGCGGCGATGAGGTGCCGGGCCTTGCTCTTGTAGAGACCGATGGTCTTGATGGTTTCGGCGAGGCCGGCTTCGCCCAGCGTGAGGATCGCCTGCGGCGTGTTGGCCATCGGGAAGAGGCGGCGGGTGGCGAGGTTCACACCCTTGTCGGTCGACTGCGCCGAGAGCACCACGGCGACCAGCAGCTCGAACGGTGTCGTGTATTCGAGTTCGGTGGTGGGGTGGGGGTTGGCGTCCCGCAGACGCCGAAAGAGCTCGTAGCGCTTGGCTGCGTTCATGCGTCTGGTTCGGCGAGGCGCTTCTTCAGTTCGCGCTTCTCGGCCTGTCGTTTCGCGCCGGGCGTCTTCTCGTGTTCGCCCGCCTTGCGCGTGAGCGCCAGCGGCACGTAGGGATTGCGCGGCTTCGGTACGCGCTTTTTCAGCGGCGGCTTCATGCCGGCGCGTGCACGGTCGCGCGGCTACGGCGCTCGGCGCGGGCGTGGTTCCAGTTGTGCGCCGCGATCAGGAGGCCGAGTGCGATGAAGGCGCCCGGCGGCAGGATGGCGAGCAGGAAGCCCTGGTAGGCGGGCAGGACGTGCAGCACGAACTGCTTCGCTTCGGCGCCGAACACGAGGTCGATGCCGGAGAACAGGGTGCCCTGGCCGGCGATCTCGCGGATCGCGCCCAGTACCACCAGTACCAGCGTCAAGCCCAGCCCCATGGCGACGGCGTCGATGATGCTGTGCAGCGGACGGTTCTTGGAGGCGAAGGCGTCGGCGCGCGCGAGTACGATGCAGTTGGTGGTGATGAGCGGGATGAAGATGCCGAGCACGAGGTAGAGCGGATGGACGAAGGCGTTCATCGCCAGATCGATGACCGTGACCAGCGCGGCGATGATGAGCACGAATACCGGGATGCGGATCTCGTGCGGCACGAAATGGCGCACACCCGACACCGCGCCGCTGGCGGTCGCCATCACCAGCATGGTGGCGAGGCCCAGCGACAACGCGTTGACGAGTGTATTGCTGATGGCCAGCAGCGGGCACAGGCCGAGCAGTTGCACCAGGCCGGTGTTCTGCTTCGCAAGGCCGTTGCGGAAGAGATCGAGAATTTCCTGGCGGGTGATCATGGCTTTAGATCTCCTGGGGCGGGCGCTGCCAGCAGGACGGTGCGGCGGCGGGAATAGTATTCGAGGGTGTCCTTGACCGCCTTGACGATGGCGCGCGGGGTGACGGTGGCGCCGGCACGCGTATCGAAGCGGCCGCCGTCCTTGGTGACGCGCCAGTGCCGCCGCGGAGGTTCGGCGAGGGACGTGCCGACGAACTGTTCGATCCACGGGCTCTTGGCGCGGTCGATGTAATCGCCCAGGCCGGGAGTTTCGCGATGCGCGGTGACGCGCACGCCGGTGACGCGGCCGTCGACGCCGATGCCCACCAGGAGGTGAATGTTGCCGCTGTAGCCGTCCGGTGCGATCGCTTCCAGCACCACTGCGGTCACCTCGCTGCCGCGGCGCGCGACCCACATGGCGGAGGGCTGGCGCGTGCCGAGCAGGTCGTCCGGCGCAAGCGTTTTCTGGCTGGCCAGCAGGTCGTTGTCGTAGAGCGCGCGCGGCAGCACCTGGTCGAGCAGCGCGAGCTTTTCCGCCTGCTGGCTGCGGGTGATGGTCGGCTCGGTGCGCTGGTGGGTGAAGGCCAGCATGGCCGTGCCAACGACAGCGAAGACGAACAGGATCGCGCCGGTGCGCAGAGCATTCTTCAGCGCGGCGCGGACGACATCGTTCATTTCGGTGCGTCCTTACCGCGGTGCGCGCCACCGTAGATGCGCGGCTGGGTGTACTGGTCGATCAGCGGCACGCACACGTTCATCAGCAGGATGGCGAACGCGACGCCATCCGGAAAGCCGCCCCAGGTGCGGATGACGATGGTGAGGAGCCCCGCGCCAAATCCGAAAATGAGGCGGCCGAGCGGGGTGGTCGAGCCGGATACCGGGTCGGTGGCGATAAAGAAGGCGCCGAGCATGACCGACGGCGCGAACAGGTGGAACCACGGCGCGCCGTAGCGGCCGGCGTCGTAGAAATGCAGGAACCCGGCCATGAGCCAGACGCCAGCGAGGAACGCCAGCGGCACCTGCCAGCCGATGATGCGCCGCGCCCACAGCACGAGCCCGCCGGCGAGGAAGGCGAGTGCCAGCCATTCGAAGCCGGTGCCGCCGAGGTGACCGAAGATCGGCTGCACCATGATCTCGTCGACGGTATGCTGCTGCAGCAGGCCGGTGCGCAGGGTGTCGAGCGGGGTGGCCATGGTCACCGCGTCGAGCGCCGCCTTGGGCGCGCTGCCGAAGATCGCCGCTGCGCTCTCGGCGAGCGTGAGCGATTCGCCGGTAAGCGCGATCGGCCCAGCCCACTGCGTCATCTGCACCGGGAACGAGACGATCAGCACGGCGTAACCGACCATCGCCGGGTTGAAGATGTTCTGTCCCAGTCCGCCATACAGGTGCTTGGCGATGACGATGGCGAACAGGGTGCCGGTGACGATGAGCCACCAAGGCGCCAGGGAGGGCAGCGACAGCGCGAGCAGCCAGGCGGTGACGACGGCGGAGAGGTCGGCGAGGAAGGGCTTCACCGGATAGCCGCGCGCCTTCAGCATCGCTGCTTCCGCCGCCAGGGCGGTGACGGTGGCAAGGCCCAGCGTGACGAGGATGCCCGGACCGAACAGCCAGACGTACACGGCGATACCGGGGAGCAGCGCGGCGAGCACCCAGGCCATGACCTGGGTGACGCTCGAACGGCCGGTGACGAAGGGAGCGGGCATGGGCTATTTCTTGTCTTCGGTTTCCAGCGGCTGGTGCGCCAGTTCGCGGATTTTAGCCCGGCGCGCCTCGATCTCCTCGATCGTGCGCTGCTGCTCGGGGGTGAGGTGGTCGGTGTTCTTCGGTGCGACTTCGGATTTTTTCGCCTGTGCACGCGCGAGTGCTGCGGCGATCAGCGCCTTCTTGGCGTCGGCGTCGCTCGGTGCCGCCGTGCCTTCCGCCTGCGGCGCCGGTTCCTGCACGGCCTTGGCGCGCGCGGCCTGTGTCTTGGCAGCGAGTTTCTCGGCCTTTTCCTTCTTCTCGCGTTCGAGGCGGAACTGGCGGAACTCATGGCGCTCGCGCGCGAGGTCGGCGGCGCGTTTCTCACGCTCGCGTGCCCAGATCTCGCTCTTGGCGTAGCGGTAGTAGTCGACCAGCGGAATGTGGCTGGGACAGACGTAATTGCAGCAGCCGCATTCGATGCAGTCGAACAGGTGGTATTCCTGCGCACGGCCGAAATCACCGACCTTGGCGAAGCGGTAGAGATCCTGCGGCTGCAGTGCGGCGGGGCAGGCGTCGGCGCAGCGCGTGCAGCGGATACAGGGCAGCGTCGGCGGCAGCGGCGGGAACAGTTCTGCCGACCGCACCAGCACGCTGTTGGTGGCCTTGACCACCGGCAGGTCCGCGCTCGCGAGGGGCACGCCCATCATCGGCCCCCCCATCACCACCCCGGTGGCGCCGTCGCGCTCGCCCGCCTCGGCGATCAGCGTGTGCATCGGCGTGCCGATCAGCACTTCGTAATTCTGCGGGCGCAGCACGTGTCCGGTCACCGTCACCAGGCGCGAGATCAGCGGCTCGCCGTGGCGCACCGCGCGGGCCAGCGCGTAGCTGGTGCCGACGTTGAACACCTGGATGCCGATGTCGGTGGAGAGCTTGCCCGACGGTACTTCCTTGCCGGTGAGGGTATAGATCAACTGCTTCGCGCCGCCGCCTGGGTAGATGGTGGGCACGGGCACCACCTCGACGGCGAAATCGAGCTTTGCCGCAGCGGCCTGCATGGCGGCGAGCGCTTCCGGCTTGTTGTCCTCGATGCCGACGAGGATGTGCAGGCTGCCGAGCAGGTGGCGCATGATCGCCACGCCGTCCATGATCGCGTCCGCGTGCGTGCGCATGAGCAGGTCGTCGCAGGTGATCCACGGCTCGCACTCGCAGCCGTTGAGGATCAGCACCGGGCAGTGGTGCGCACCGGGATCGAGCTTCACCGCGCTGGGGAACACCGCGCCACCCAGCCCGGCGATGCCGAGGTCACGCACACGCATGCGCACGTCTGCGAGCGACATCGTGTGCGGGTCGAGCGGCGTGCGTTCGATCCATTCGTCTCGGCCATCAGTATCGATCACCACGCACAGGTCGGGCAGGCCGGAGGCATGCGGCACGGGACGCATCTCCACCGCGGTCACCAGCCCCGAGCTCGACGCGTGCACCGCGGTAGAAATGTAGCCATCCGCCTCGCCGATCATCTGGCCCTTGAGCACGCGCTGGCCCGCTTCGACGATCGGCTTCGCCGGATTGCCCAGATGCTGGCGCAGCGGGATCACGAGTTCGCGCGGCAGCAGCGGCGGGTGGACCGGCCGCTGGTTCGATTCGTCCTTGTGTTCCGCGGGATGTACGCCGCCGTGGAAGGTGAACAGTTCGCGGCTCATGGGCGCACCTGCTTCATCATGATGACCGGGTGTTTCCATTTCCAGTGCGGCAGGTCTTCCTTGATCTGCACCATGCTGATGCAGCTCACCGGGCACGGCGCCACGCACAGCTCGCAGCCGGTGCACTCCGATGCGACCACCGTGTGCATCTGCTTGGCGGCGCCGACGATGGCATCCACCGGGCAGGCCTGGATGCACAGCGTGCAGCCGATACAGGCCTGTTCGTCGATGAAGGCCACCGATTTCGGCTTGGGTGCGCCGTGTTCCTCGTCCAGCGGCTTGGGCTCCACGCCCAGGAGTTCGGCCAGCTTCTTCACGCCTTCCTCGCCACCCGGCGGGCAGCGGTTGATGTCCGCCTCACCGCGGGCGATCGCCTCTGCGTACGGGCGGCAGCCGGGGAAGCCGCACTGCCCGCATTGGGTCTGCGGCAGGATGGCGTCGATCTTCTCCGCCAGTGGGTTGCCCTCCACCTTGAAGCGGATCGCCGACCAGCCCAGCACCAGGCCGATCGCCACCGCCAGGAGCACCATCACCCCGATTGCGGCGAGCATTACTTGACCAGGCCCGAAAAGCCCATGAACGCCAGCGACATCAGGCCGGCAGTGACCATCGCGATGCTGGTGCCCTTGAACGGTGCCGGTACGTCACACGTATCCAGGCGCTCGCGAATCGCCGCGAACAGGATCAGCACCAGCGTGAAGCCGATCGCGCCGCCGGCACCGAAGAAAAGCGATTCGACGAAGTTGTGCTGCGCCTGCACGTTGAGCAGCGGAATGCCCAGCACCGCGCAGTTGGTCGTGATGAGCGGCAGGTAAATGCCCAGCACCTGGTACAGCACCGGGCTGGTCTTGTGGATGAACATCTCGGTGAACTGCACGATGCCGGCGATCACAACGATGAACGACAGCGTGCGCAGGTAGAACAGCTCCGTGCCGAGCAGGTATTCGTTGATGAGGTAGCTCGCCCCGGAGGCCAGCGTCAGCACGAACGTCGTCGCCAGCCCCATGCCAATGGCCGTTTCCAGTTTCTTCGACACGCCCATGAACGGGCACAGGCCGAGAATCTTGGCCATCACGATGTTGTTCACGAACACCGTGGAGATGAGGATGAGGAGATAGGTTTCCAAGGCAGCCAACCCGACGCAATCCCGCATTATCCGCCGGGGCGGCAGGGGCATTCAACCCCGACGGGAGTGTAGCTTAGCGAGGGCGCTGGGATGGCAACCGGTCTTGAAACGAAACAGGCGAACCAGAGCCGACTGCCGGGTATCGGGCTGGGCCGCGCGCACAAACGGCCTTGTGACGGACGACCCGATTGAAGCGAGCAGCTTCGACAGCGCGGTGCGGAACTCCGGATATCTGATCGCCCGGCGTCCGGAGCCAGCGCATCAGACCACGCGCGTCAAAGGCAGAAGGCGCTCCTTTTCGATCAGCGACTGTGCGAAAGCAAATACAGCTTGCAGGTCTTCGGCCGTCAAATGCGGGTAGCCGTCGAAAATCTGCGCCTCGGTCCAGCCTGCTGCCTTGAGCCCGAGCAGGAACTCCACCGTGAGGCGCGTGCCTTTGACACGGGGGCGGCCACCGCAAATCGCAGGGTCGGACTCGATACGATCATGCCACTCCATCGAAAATCTCCCTATGGAAGCACTGATTAGATCGAACCCCGTCATTGCGAGCATAGCGAAGCAATTCAGAACGTTGGTGAAATCAATGACCTTTGGATCGCCGCGGCCCTGCGGGCCTCGCGATGACGGAATAGATGAGTGCTTCGCTATGAGAATGGCTGCAATATAACCCAGGCGATGGACGAGCCGCAAACCGCAGCCGAATGGCACTTCATGTTTCAATCCGCGCCCGGCCGTGAGGCCGGGCGATGCGGGAAGCGTTGCAGCGGTGTTTTGCGGAAATCAAGGTTTCAATCCGCGCCCGGCCGTGAGGCCGGGCGATGCCCGGTGCCGGTCCACTGGCCGCCGAGGATCTGGACGTTTCAATCCGCGCCCGGCCGTGAGGCCGGGCGATGCCAGGAGCCGGATT
>JANJWS010000069.1 GCA_024709425.1 Thiobacillus sp. | reverse complement strand
CGCGACGCCTGGCAAACCCGCTTCGAAGCCGACAAACAGCGCGCGCAGGAACTCAACGCCGAGATCGCGCGCTGCGAACGCGCCATCGACGCCGAGGTTTACGCGCTGTTTCGCCTGACGTCTGAGGACATTTCGCTGATCGAGGACGCCTGCTCAAGGTGAGCGAGTGGGGCCGGATTCTGCCCCCCGTCTTCTCTGAAGCAAACCCCTGTTGGTCGTCACACCGGCGAGGGCTGGAGTCCGGACACAGGATTTGCCAGGATTCCCTGGTCTACGGCAGTAATGACAAACGTGGACGCGTTCGGGGCCTCTTCATCCGGCCCCCCATCAGGCCTTCCCGAACCTGAACACACCGTCCTTGGCGTCGACACGAATCGTGTCCTTGGGCGCAAAATGCCCGGACAGGATTTCCTTCGCCAGCGCATTCTCGATCTGGTTCTGGATCGCGCGCTTCAAGGGGCGCGCGCCGTACACCGGGTCGAAACCCGCCCTGGCGATCTCCGCGAGCGCGGCATCGGTGAGGTCGAGCTTCATCTCCATCTGCGCCAAGCGCGCTTCCAGGCCCTTCAACTGGATCTTCGCGATGCTCGCGATGTGCGCTTCGCCGAGCGCGTGGAAGACGACGACTTCGTCGATGCGGTTGATGAACTCGGGGCGGAAGTAGGACTTCACTTCGCCCAGCACGGCGAGTTTCACCACCTGGTAGTCGTCGCCGGCCATCGACTGGATCATCTGGCTGCCGAGGTTGGAGGTCATGACGATCACGGTGTTGCGGAAGTCGACCGTGCGGCCCTGACCGTCGGTCAGGCGGCCGTCGTCGAGCACCTGCAAGAGCACGTTGAAGACGTCCGGGTGCGCCTTCTCCACCTCGTCCATCAGGATCACGCTATAGGGCTTGCGGCGCACGGCCTCGGTCAGATAGCCGCCTTCCTCATAACCCACGTAGCCGGGCGGCGCACCGATGAGGCGCGCGACCGAGTGCTTCTCCATGAATTCGCTCATGTCGATGCGCACCATGTGCTCGGCGGAATCGAACAGGTATTCGGCGAGGGTCTTGCACAACTCGGTCTTGCCGACGCCCGTAGGGCCGAGGAAGAGGAAGGAGCCGAGCGGGCGGTTGGGGTCGCTCAAGCCCGCGCGCGAGCGGCGGATGGCGTCGGAGACGACGCGCACGGCCTCGTCCTGCCCGACCACGCGGCTGTGCAGCTTGTCTTCCATGTGCAGGAGCTTGTCGCGCTCACCCTGCATCATCTTGGAAACAGGAATGCCCGTGGCGCGGGACACCACCTCGGCAATTTCCTCGGCACCGACTTCGGTACGCAGCAATTTGAAGGCAGGCTTCTCGCCGCTCGCTTCGGCATGCTTCAGCTGCGCTTCCAGCTGCGGCAGCTTCCCATATTGAATTTCCGCGAGCTTGTCGTACTGGCCCTTGCGTTGCAGCTCGGCCATCTCGCCTCTCAATCGATCAATTTCTTCCTTGATGTGCGCGCTGCCCTGCACCTGCGCCTTCTCGGCCTTCCAAACTTCTTCGAGGTCGGCGTATTCGCGGCCCAGTTTCTGGATCTCGTCTTCCAGCAACGCCAGCCGTTTTTGCGAGGCCTCGTCGGTTTCCTTCTTCACCGCCTCGCGCTCGATCTTGAGCTGGATGATGCGGCGATCGAGCTTGTCCATCGATTCGGGCTTGGAGTCGATTTCCATCTTGATGCGCGCGGCCGCCTCGTCGATCAGATCGATCGCCTTGTCGGGCAGGAAGCGGTCGGTGATGTAGCGGTGACTCAACTCCGCCGCGGCGACGATGGCCGGGTCGGTGATGTCGACGCCGTGGTGCAGCTCGTACTTCTCCTGCAGGCCGCGCAGGATGGCGATGGTCGATTCGACCGAAGGCTCGTCGACCAGCACCTTCTGGAAGCGGCGCTCCAATGCGGCGTCCTTCTCGATGTACTTCCGGTATTCATCCAGCGTGGTCGCGCCGATGAGGTGCAGCTCGCCGCGCGCCAGCGCGGGTTTGAGCATGTTGCCGGCGTCGATTGCGCCTTCGGCCTTGCCGGCGCCGACGAGCGTGTGAATTTCGTCGAGGAAGACGATGTAGCGGCCGGCGTCCATCGCCAGTTCCTTCAACACCGCCTTCAGGCGTTCCTCGAATTCGCCGCGGTACTTCGCACCGGCGAGCAGCGCGGCGAGGTCGAGCACCAGTACCTTCTTGCCCTTGAGCGTTTCCGGCACCTCGTCATTGACGATGCGCTGCGCCAAACCCTCGACGATGGCAGTCTTGCCGACGCCGGGCTCGCCGATCAGCACCGGGTTGTTCTTGGTGCGGCGCTGCAGGATCTGGATCGAGCGGCGGATTTCGTCGTCGCGGCCGATCACCGGGTCGAGCTTGCCGTCGCGGGCGCGCTCGGTGAGGTCCAGCGTATATTTCTTCAGCGCCTCGCGCTGGCCTTCGGCCTCCTGCGAAGTCACGCCCTCGCCACCGCGCACGGCGTTGATGGCGGAATCGAGCGCAGCCTTCTGCGCACCGTGCTGCTTCAGGAGCCGCCCGGTCTCGCCCTTGTCGTCGAGCACCGCGAGCAGAAACAGCTCGGACGCGATGTAGGCGTCGCCACGCTTCATCGCCTCCTTGTCGGTGAGATTGAGCAGGTTGTTGAGGTCGCGCGAAATGCTCACCTCGCCGCCCTGGCCTTCGACCTTGGGCAGCCGGGTCAGCGCCTGGGTCAGCGAGGCCTTGAGCGCTGGCACCTGCACGCCGGCGCGGCCCAGGATGGCCGCGGCGCCGCCGCCTTCCTGGTTGAGCAGCGCAAGCAACAGGTGCTGCGGCTCGATGTAGGCGTGATCGCCGGCGACGGCCAGGCTCTGCGCGTCGGAAAACGCCTGCTGGAACTGGGTGGTGAGCTTGTCGAAACGCATGGGTAATCCTCTGCGGTATATTCAATGCCTCCAAAGTAGAGGCGATTGCGCCGTTTTCAACCCGCCATGTCCGAATTGTTGCTTGCCTCCGTAAAAAACGACGTCGCCCGCGCGCTGGAAGAGGATCTTGGCGCGCCGCGGGACGAGACGTCACCCTCTCCCCCGCCTTCTCCCCTCAAGGGAGCGGGAGTGAACGCCGGGCCCAAGGCGATGGCTTCGCCCCCTCTCCACAACTCTCGTCAATCGGTTTTGGCCCAGCCCTGTCCCCCTCTCCCGCAAGCGGGAGAGGGCGGGGAGAGGGAAGCGGGAGAGGGAGCGAACGCTGCGCTGCGCGCGCCCAAGGAGTTTAATGACCTCACCGCCCGGCTCATTCCCGCCGAGCAGACGGCACGCGGCCGCGTGATCACCCGGGACGCCGCGGTGATCGCCGGGCGCCCATGGTTCGATGCCTGTTTCCATGCGCTCGATCCCGCCTGCGTTATCGACTGGAAGGTGAACGAGGGCGACCGCGTGGCAGCCGGCGACCTGCTGGTGGAGCTCCGCGGCAACGCCCGTGCGCTGCTCACCGCCGAGCGACCGGCGCTGAACTTTCTGCAGACGCTCTCCGCTGTCGCCACGGCAACGCGGCCCTACGTCGACGCGGTGCGCGGCACCCGTGCGGCGATCCTCGACACGCGCAAGACGCTCCCCGGCCTGCGCCTGGCGGAAAAATACGCGGTGCGCATGGGCGGCGGGCAGAATCAGCGGGTCGGTCTGTTCGATGGCATCCTCATCAAGGAAAACCACATCACCGCAGGCGGCGGCATCAAGCCGGTGCTGGATGCCGCATTCCGTCTCGCCGCCGGCAAGGTCAGCGTGCAGATCGAGGTGGAGACGCTCGCCCAACTCGCCGAAGCGCTGGAAGCCGGCGCGACGCTGATCCTGCTGGACAACTTCAGCCTCGACGCCATGCGCGAAGCGGTGTGGCTCACGGCTGGCCACGCCCTGCTGGAGGCTTCCGGCAACATCACGCTGGACACGGTGCGCGCGGTGGCAGAAACGGGCGTGGACCGCATTTCCATCGGCAGCCTCACCAAACACATCCACGCGGTGGACCTGTCGATGCGCATCGACACGACGGCAAGCGCCTGACAGGCGGCAGACCTACCCGACGCCGTCCGCTTCGGAGCGGATCCAGATCAGCGAAGCCATGCGGCCTGTCACACCGTCGCGGCGATAGGAAAAAAAAGTATCTGTTTCGGTGAAGGTGCAGCGCCCGCCACCGTGGACGGCTGCCACGCCAACGACAGCGAGGTGGATGCGGGCCAGCGCGTAAATATCGGCCATCCATTTGCCCGGACCGTGCGGAATGAACGCGGCGGCGGCCTCGTCGTGGAGTGCAACGAAGCGCGCGCGCACCTCGTCGCCGACCTCGAAAGCCTCCGGGCCGATCGCAGCCCCCATCCAGGCGATGATTTGCGCTGGCGGTATGCGCATTGCCGCCACCGTCGCCTCCAGTACACCAGCCGCCAGCCCGCGCCAGCCAGCGTGCGCGGCAGCCACCACGCTCCCGGCGCGGTCGCAGAACAGCACAGGAAGGCAGTCCGCGGTCAGCACCGCGCACACCCTGCCCGGCGACCGGGCGACCACGGCATCGGCCTCACGATCGGTATCGCAGCCCAACTCGATCACGCGCGCGCCATGCACCTGCCTCAGCCAATCCGGCTCAGCCGGCAATTGTGCGCGCAGGGCTGCGCGGTTGGCCGCAACGTGCGCCACATCGTCGCCGACGTGGTCACCGAGATTGAGTGTATCCCAAGGCAAGCGACTCACCCCCCCCGCACGCGTGGTCATGAGGGCACGCACCCGGGGCGGCGCCGGCCAGTCGGGCAGGATCACTGCGTCAGTTGCCCCAGGCGGTGTTCTCGCGCAGCGCGTCGAGAAGCGAAGCAAAATCCGGGGGCAGCGGACACTCCCATTGCATCGCCTCGCCGGTAAGCGGATGGACCAGGCCAAGCCGTTCGGCGTGGAGCGCCTGGCGCGGGAACGGAATCTTGAGGTGGCTGCGGCGGCTAGCGCTGTATACGTTGTCACCCACCAATGGATGACCGATGTGCTGCATGTGAACACGGATCTGGTGCGTGCGCCCGGTTTCCAGCTTGCAGCGCAGCAGCGTGACACCCGGAAAGCGCTCGACCACCTCGTAATGGGTGACCGCTTCCTTGCCCATGGTGTGAACGGTACGTTTGGTGCGGTTGAACGGATCACGGGCCAGCGGCGCGTTCACGGTACCGGGGCGATCCACCTCGCCATACACGAGTGCGAGGTATTCGCGCTTGACCGTTCGAGCCTGCAGCTGGCGCACCAGATCGGTATGTGCCCGTATCGTCTTGGCGACGACCAGAAGGCCGGAGGTGTCCTTGTCCAGCCGGTGCACGATGCCTGCACGCGGCAATTCGGCCACCTGCGGCACCCGGTGCAGCAGGGCATTCAGGAGTGTACCGCGTGGATTGCCGCTACCCGGATGAACCACCAGACCCACTGGCTTGTTGATCACCAGCAGCATGGGATCTTCGAACACGACGTCGAGCGCAATCGCTTCAGGGGCATCAGGCGTCGCCGCCGGATCGGCTTCGACCTCGACACGCACCGACTCGCCGCCGCTGACCTTCATTTTGGTCGTACCCCAGCCGTCGTCCACCGAAATCCGGCGCGCACGGATCCAGTTCTGGATACGGTTGCGCGAAAACTCCGGCAGCAGCGCAGACAGCGCCTGGTCCAGTCGCAACCCGCCCTGTTCATTCGGGATCACCAGCTGGCGGACGTCGCCCTCGGGATTTCCCTTATAATCGTCGGTCGAATTGTCCTTGTCGTTTTCCATGCTCAAGCAAAATCCATCCGGTTCAAACGCATCCTGTGGGGTGTTCGACCTCAAGCGGGCGTGGGGCGCCGCACTCGTTGCCGTCACCCTTGGCATGAGCGGCTGCGGCCTGCTGCCCGAAGTCAAGGATGAAACGTCGGGCTGGTCGGCCCAGAAGCTGTACGCAGAGGCCAAGGATAATCTAAACGAGGGCAACTACGAACGTGCCATAAAGCTTTTTGAAGCCCTGGAGTCTCGTTACCCCTTCGGCCGCTACGCACAGCAGGCCCAACTGGAAATCGCCTATGCATACTACAAGGACAATGAGCCGATTTCCGCCATCGCGGCATGTGACCGCTTCATCAAGCTGCACCCGAATCACCCTAACGTCGATTACGCCTATTATCTGAAGGGCCTGGCAAACTTCAACGATGACCTCGGCATGCTCGGCAACCTGATCGATCAGGACCTGTCCGAGCGCGATCCACGGGCGGCGCGCGATGCCTTCCTGGCATTCAAGGAACTGGTCACACGTTTCCCCGGAAGCAAGTACGCGGCCGACTCGATCGCGCGCATGAAATACCTGGTCAACGCACTCGCCCGCCACGAGGTCCATGTCGCCAAGTACTACGTCAAGCGCGAGGCGTGGGTGGCCGCTGCCAACCGCGCCAAGGAAGTGGTGAAAACCTATCCCGAGGCGCCCGCTACCGAGGAGGCGCTGGCGATCATGGTGCTGGCCTACGACAGGCTCAAAGTCAATGACCTGCGCGACGACGCGCAGCGCGTACTGCAGCTCAATTTTCCTCAGAGTGCCTACCTCAAGGGCGCCCGAGGCATACGCACGGAAGACAAGGCGTGGTACCGGTTCTGGTGAGCCCGCGTCTCGCCTAGATCGCGGCTTCGCCCGACTCGCCCGTGCGGATGCGCACCACCTGCTCCACGTCGGTGACGAAGATCTTGCCGTCACCGATCTTGCCGGTGCGGGCCGCGTTGATGATCGTCTCCATCGCACGTTCCACCAGGCTGTCAGCCACCACGATCTCGAGCTTCACCTTGGGCAGGAAATCGACCACGTACTCGGCCCCACGATAGAGCTCGGTGTGCCCCTTCTGGCGGCCGAAGCCCTTGACCTCGGTGACGGTCAGGCCGGTGACGCCGATTTCCGACAGCGCCTCGCGCACCTCGTCGAGCTTGAACGGCTTGATGATGGCTTCGATTTTCTTCATGACAGGTCTCCGTTAATCGGTTTGGGCATTACGCTCGCCCCCTCGCCCGCTTGCGGGATAAGCGGCGACTTGCCCGCTTGCGGGCTTAGTCGATCGCTTAGAGGCTTCATCAGAGGGTTGGGGAGAGGGCGAATCGGTTTGCACCCTTGCGGGCATAAAGGCATTACGTTCGCCCCCCGTTCGCTTCCCTCTACCCTGCTCTCCCGCGAGCGGGAGAGGGAAAAGATGCGGGAGCAATCTTGAACCATATCGTGCATTTGGCTAGGCGAGGTCGGGACGGTACTTCGAGGTGATGGGATAGCGGCGGTCCTTGCCGAAATTGCGCGGGGTGATGCGTGGCCCCGGCGGCGCCTGGCGGCGCTTGTATTCGGCGAGGTCGACCATGCGGATGACCCGCTTCACGGTGGCGGCGTCAAACCCCTGTGCGACGATTTCGTGTACGGCCAGGTCGCGCTCGACGTAGGCTTCGAGGATACCATCCAGGATGTCGTAGGGCGGCAGGCTGTCCTGGTCGGTCTGGTCAGGGCGCAGTTCGGCCGAAGGCGGGCGATCGATGATGCGCTGCGGAATGACCGCGCCGCGGCGGTTGCGCAGGTTCGCCAGGCGATAGACGCGGGTTTTCGCCACGTCCTTCAGCACCGCGAAGCCGCCCGCCATGTCGCCGTATAGCGTCGCGTAGCCGGTCGCCATCTCGCTCTTGTTGCCGGTGGTAAGCACCAGCGTGCCGAACTTGTTGGACAGTGCCATCAGCAGCGTCCCGCGGGCGCGCGCTTGGAGATTCTCTTCCGTGGTATCGGGGGCGAGGCCTGCAAACTCGCCCGCCAACTGTGCGGCGAAGGCGTCGAAGATCGGCCGAATGGCAATCTCCGAATAGCGCACGCCCAATCGCTTCGCCATGTCACGCGAATCCTCGACACTGATCGACGCCGTGTAGTCCGACGGCATCATGACCGCGTGCACGCGTTCGGACCCAATGGCGTCGGCGGCGATGGCCAGTGTCAGCGCGGAGTCGATGCCACCCGAGAGTCCCAGGTGCACGCCCTTGAAGCCGTTCTTGCCAACGTAGTCGCGCACCGCCAGCACGAGCGCGTCGTACACCGCCGCATCTTCGTCGGGCAGCGCGTGCTGCGCACCGGCACATGTGTCGTCCCCAAGCTGCATATAGAACAGGCCCTCCTGCCAGGCCGGGCATTGCACGGGTAGGGCACCGTCGCCGTCCAGTACGAAGGACGCGCCATCGAACACGAGTTCGTCCTGCCCGCCCACCAGATTGGCGTAGACGATGGGCAGCCCGGTTTCGAGCTGACGGGCGCGCGCCACCGCCTGACGCTCGCGTTCCTTGTTAAGATGATACGGTGAGGCGTTCGGCACCAGCAGCCAGTCGGCGCCCGCCTCCATGGCGCGCATCGCCGGCCCGGGTTCCCAGATGTCGCCGCAGATGTTGACGCCAAAGCGCAGGCCGCCGCACTCGAACACGCAGGGCGCATCGCCGCTGTCGAACACGCGTCGCTCGTCGAACACCGAGTGATTGGGCAGATGGTGCTTCCGGTAGATCGCCTCGATGCGCCCGTCGCGCAGCACCGCCGCCGCATTGAACAGGCCGTCGTCGCCGCGCTCGGGATAGCCGACAATCAGTGCAAGGCCGGGCGGCACCGCGGCCGCCAGCTTTTCAACCGCCGCCGCGCACGCCGCGGCGAAGTCGCGCCGCAGCACGAGATCCTCGGCCGGGTAGCCACACACCGACATTTCCGGGGTAAGCAGCAGATCGGCACCGGCGTCGTGGGCTGCCTGCGCGGCGGCCAGCAGACGCCCGGTGTTGCCGGCGATATCGCCGACGACAAGATTGAGCTGGGCGACACCGAGCTTCATGCGGATCGATTCAGCGCACTGCGAGCGCCTGCTGAACCGCGTCGCCCAGCCCCGCCGGGCTCGCGGCAACGACGACACCGGCCGCTTCCAGAGCGCGGATCTTGGCATCTGCCGTACCGGACCCGCCGGCGATGATGGCGCCGGCGTGCCCCATGCGCTTGCCCTTGGGTGCGGTGCGCCCGGCGATATAGGCGGCGACCGGCTTCTTCATGTGCACGCGGATGTAATCGGCGGCCTCCTCCTCGCGGGTACCGCCGATTTCGCCGACCAGGATCACCGCGTCGGTCTGCCGGTCGGCCTCGAACATCTGCAGGCAATCGATGAAATCCAGTCCCTTGATCGGGTCGCCGCCGATGCCGACGCAGGTCGACTGCCCCAGCCCCAGTTGCGTGGTCTGGTGCACCGCCTCGTAGGTAAGCGTGCCGGAGCGCGAGACGATGCCAATTGTCCCTTTTTGATGGATCACACCAGGCATGATGCCAATCTTGCACTCCCCCGAAGTGATGATGCCGGGGCAGTTGGGGCCGATCAGTTTCGCCCCATTGGCCCGGAGCGCGGCCTTCACGTTGAGCATGTCGAGCACCGGAATGCCCTCGGTGATGCAGACGATCACCTCGATCCCGGCATCGGCTGCTTCGAGAATGGAGTCGGCAGCGAAGGCGGCCGGCACATAGATCATCGTCGCATTCGCACCGGTCTCGCGCACCGCGTCGCGCACGGTGTTGAACACGGGGAGATTCAGATGCGTCTGCCCGCCCTTGCCCGGCGTCACGCCGCCGACCATCTTCGTACCGTAGGTGATCGCCTGTTCGGAATGGAAGCTGCCCTGCTTGCCGGTGAAGCCCTGGCAGATGACTCTTGTATTCTGGTTGACGAGGATGCTCATGCCGCCTTCTCCACTGCGAGTTTCGCCGCCTGGGTCAGGCTCTCGGCCGCGAGAATCGCCAGCCCCGAGTCAGCCAGCAGCTTGCGCCCCAGCTCGGCGTTGGTCCCCTCCAGCCGCACGATCACCGGCACGCTTACGCCAACTTCCTTCACCGCCTGGATGATGCCTTCGGCGATGACGTCGCAGCGCACGATGCCGCCGAAAATGTTGATCAGCACCGCGCGCACATTGGTGTCGAGCAGAATGATCTTGAAGCCCTGCGCCACAGTCTCCGGCGTGGCACCGCCACCGACGTCGAGGAAGTTGGCGGGCGTTCCGCCTTCAAGCTGGATCAAATCCATCGTCGCCATCGCAAGACCTGCGCCGTTTACCATGCAGCCGATGTTTCCGGACAACGCGACATAATTGACATTGGCGGCGTTGGCCGCCGCTTCCTTGGCGTCGATCTGGCTGTCGTCGCGCAGCTCGGCCAGGGCCTTGCGGCGGTATAGCGCGTTGTCGTCAACGCTCATCTTGCAATCGAGTGGCAACACGCGGTTGTCGGCTGTCACCACCAGCGGATTGATTTCGAGCAGGCTCAGATCGTTTGCAATGAACACGCGGTATAGCTGCGGCAGCAGGCGGCAGAAATCCTTGTAGGCCTCCCCCGTCAGCTCGAGCGCGAAGGCCAGCGCACGGCACTGGAAATCCTGCACGCCCAACAGTGGATCGCAGGTTTCGGTCAGGACTTTTTCCGGAGTGGCGTGGGCAACCGCTTCGATGTCCATGCCACCCGCCGCCGAGGCGACGATTGCGACGCATTCGGTCTCGCGGTCGACCAGCAACGAGAGATACAGTTCGCGCGCAATGGCAAGCGTCTCTTCGACCAGCACCTGATTCACCGGCTGGCCGTCGGGCGCATTCTGGTTGGTCACCAAGGACTTGCCGAGCAGCGATATGGCCAGCGCGCGCACGTCATCGAGGTGCCTGACCACCTTGACGCCACCGGCCTTGCCGCGCCCGCCGGCATGGATCTGCGCCTTCACCACCCAGGCGTTGCCACCCAGTTCGCGAGCGGCTTCTACTGCGGTCTCGGCACTGGCTGCGGCGATGCCGCGGGGCGTGTTAATGTTGCCCGACCGCAGGATTTGTTTGGCCTGATATTCATGCAGGTTCATTGTTTTTTCGTTGGGAGCTCGCCAAAACGTGCATTTTGAAGCAAAGCCCCCCGGGACGGAAGCCGCCACGGAAACAGTCGTGCGCCTGGTCACAAAGATTGCCGACGTGCCGGCCGATGCGTGGGACGCACTGGCCGGGGATTCGCCCTTCGTGCAGCATGCCTTTCTGCATGCCCTGGAAGCCAGCGAGTGCGTCGGCGCCCGCATCGGCTGGGAGCCGGTTCACTTGGTACTGTTCCGAAGCGGCCGGCTCGACGCAGCGATGCCGCTCTACGTCAAGCACCACTCCTGGGGCGAGTTCGTTTTCGACTGGGCCTGGGCTGACGCCTACCGCCGCCACGGGCTCGCCTACTACCCCAAGCTGGTGTGCTGCGTGCCATTTTCCCCGGTACCCGGCCCGCGGCTACTGGCGAAGAACGACGCCGACCGCGCGGCCTTGATCGAGGCCGCACTGCAGCTCACGCAGGAACTGGGATTTTCATCCTTGCACATTCTGTTTCCAACCGAGTCCGACCATGCCGCGCTCAACGCGACGCCGCTCCTGCATCGCAGCGGCTTCCAGTTCCACTGGCACAACGCGGCCTACGCCAGCTTCGACGACTTCCTCGCCGCGATGACGCACGACAAACGCAAGAAAATTCGCCAGGAGCGGAAGAAGCTGAACACGCTGGGGGTGACGTTTCGCTGGGTGGAAGGCGCACAGAGCACCGACGCCGACTGGGATCACTTCTACCGCTGCTACACCGACACCTATGCCCGCCACCGCAGCGAGCCGCACCTCAACCGGGCTTTCTTCTCAACGCTGCGCGAGACGATGCCGGACAATCTGCTGCTCATCATTGCGGACAAGGACGGCAAACCCACCGCCTGCTCGTTCTGCATCAAGGGGGAGCAGCGGCTATATGGCCGCCACTGGGGCACGCTGGAATATGTACCCGGGCTGCACTTCGAGACCTGCTACCAACAGGGCATCGAATACGCGATTGCGCACGGTCTAAAGATCTTCGAAGGCGGCGCGCAGGGCGAACACAAGCTCGCGCGCGGGCTCGTCCCCACTGCAACCCATTCCTGGCACTGGCTGGAGAACGCCGAATTTCGCGAGGCGGTGGACCGTTTCCTGGAACGCGAGACCGACGCCATCGCCCATCACATGGACGAGATGAAAGACCCTTTCAGGCGTGAAGCAGGAATCAGCAGGCCCTAAATCAGCACTACGGTCAGATAGGTCACATACAAGGCGCCGTTGACAAACAGGTGCCACACCCGCAGCCCGCCGCTCAGTGCTGCCCAGCGCAGCCAGAATGCCGCAATCAGGGTGACCAGCACGCCCAGCAGCACTTCCTTCTGCGGCGCCCACGGCGTCAGGGAGATGCCGATGGCGGGCAGCAGCGTACCCTGGAACACCATGGCGCCGGTGATGTTGCCGAATGCCAGCGTGTCCTTGTGCTTGCGGATCCACAGGATCGAGTTCACTTTCTCCGGCAATTCGGTTGCGATCGGAATGATCATCAGAGACAGCAGCAGTGCGGAGATGCCGATGATGGGGGCGGCCGCTTCCACGCCGTGGATGAATCCCTTGGCGCCAGCAACCAGCAGACCCAGTCCAAGCGCCAGCTGCACCACGATGAAGAGCAGGTTCTGCGGCAGACCCAGGCGGGTCAACAGCATCGGCGAACCGGCCTCGGTGGCGTGCCCGTCCTCCACCAGCTTTGACGACGCGCGCAGGGTCAACATCACGTAGAAAAAGTAGATCATTACCATGACGAACGCAAGCGTGCCGCGGACCCAGCCTTCGCCGTGCGGAATGAACATCGCAACAAAGGCAATCAGAAAAGCCAACAGGAAGAAATCGAGATCGCGCTTGAGGCCGGTTCGCTCGGGCGTGAGGTGGCCCTGAATGCCGCGCCGCCTGAGAACGGCCACGCTCATCAGGAACAGTGAGAGCGTCGACAGCATCAGCGGTGCGCCGAGGATCGCGCCAACACCGATTTCGTGATTGGTTTCCGTGTTGCTGGTGCCGGCGAAGATGGCCAGTAGCGGCACCAGGGTTTCCGGCATGGCCGTGCCGACTGCGGCGAACAAAGAGCCGGTCACGCCCTCGGAAATCTTCAGTCTCTCGCCCAGGTGCTCGAGCGCGTTGACAAAGATTTCCGCTGCCACCAGGATGAGCAGCAGGAAACCAAACAGTTCAAGAAACAGCATGAGTGCCCACCCGCAGGAAAAGCGCGATTCTATCCCGCCGCAGAGAGGGGTGGTGCGACTGGCGGAAGGGGACTTTCATGGCCGCGTCGCCCTAACGCCCGGGGTCACCGCCGTGCTCTTCAGTGCACCGCACTGCAGCGCATGCAATGCCTGGAAACGCCTGCTCCCGGAAACACTCACCGGCATCGTCGACACCTTGTACGAGGTCGACGTCGCCGAGGCCACGGGGATTGCCCGCGGCTATGACATCTTCCACCTGCCGACGATCTATCTATATCGCGACGGACGTTTCCATGCCGAGCTGCAATGCGTGCCACAACGCGAGACGATCCGGCGCACCACCCTCAGGTTGCTCGCTGCGCCCCCGCAGGAAGAACCCTAGCTCGGTACGAACATGCGCCCAACGAACACGATCGCGATCGTCAGCAGCCCAAGGCTGAGATTGACCCCGATCAGCTGCCGAATCTGCGCCAGCGCCGCGCCGCCGGCTTTCCAGTTCTGTTCGGCGACGGCACGCTTGAGTCTGACGTAGGGTGAGAAAAACACCACCGCATAGATCAGCATCATCACGAGCCCCAGTCCAAGCATCGCGAGTGCGTACAACGGCGCCGCGAGTCCGCCGAACACCATCAGCATGTGGAGGCCCGTGAGAAGGATGAGCACCACCGATATCCACACCCACGGAAAGAACTTGCCGAACACACCGGCCCATAGGGTCAGCCGCTGCGGCGGTTCCAGTACGCTGGCTGCGACGGGACGCAGCGCCATATAGGCGAAGAACATGCCGCCGACCCAAACGACGACCCCCAGGATGTGCAATAACAACGATATGGTCATGGATTTTCCTTTCAGAACAATGAGGTTTGCGCGATCACGAGTTTAACCGGTGTGAAGGTCCTGCGGTGCTGTGGGCAGGCGCCGTGGGCTTTCAACGCGTCGAGGTGCGCGGCCGTGCCATAGCCCATGTGCTGCGCAAAGCCGTAGGCCGGGTATTCTTCGTGCAGGCGCCGCATAAAGCGGTCACGCGTGGTCTTGGCGAGAATGGACGCGGCGGCAATCGCGGCGACCTTGTCGTCGCCCTTGACCACCGCTTGCGAGCGCCAAGGCCAGGCCGGACAGCGGTTGCCGTCAACCCAGACTTCGTGGGGCGCGCGCGCCAGACCATCGACGGCGCGGCGCATCGCCAGCAGCGTAGCATTGAGTATATTGAGCGTATCGATTTCCTCGACGCTGGCCTCGGCGACGCACCAGGCGATCGCTTCGTGGCGGATGACGTCGGCGAGGCGCTCGCGCGCGGCGGCGGACAGCTTCTTCGAATCCCGCAGACCGTCGATGCGTCGTTCGGGGTCGAGCATGACCGCCGCCGCCACCACCGGGCCTGCGAGGGGACCGCGTCCTGCCTCATCGACGCCAGCCAGCCCGCGGGGGCCCCAGTGCAGGCTCATGGGCGTGCCTCCAGATAGGATGACACGGCCTCGGCAATGCGCGCGCCGGCACCCTGGCGCAAGGCGAGATGCAGGTCGCGGAAACGCTCGATCACCGCGGCTCGGCGCGGGTCATCATCAAGCCAGGCGAGCGCGTCACGGGCCAGGTTCTCCGCCGTCGCGGCCTCCTGCACCCGTTCCGGCACGATCCAGTCGCGAGCCAGGATGTTCGGCAATCCAATCCACGGCAGTAGTGCCTTCCTGCGCATCAAGTAGGCGGTTAGCGCCGGAACACGGTAGGTGATCACCATCGGTTTCTTGAACAGGGCGGTCTCCAGCGAGGCGGTACCGGAGGCAACCAGTGCGACGTCGCAGGCGGCGAGCGCCGTGTGCGACTGCCCCGCCAGCACCTGCAGCGGCAGATCGATCCCGCGCTGCGCCTCACGCACCCGCTGCGCCGCTGCAGGGGTTGCGGCAGGCAACACGAAACGTGCATCGGGATGGCGGCGGCGGATGATCGCGGCGGCATCGAGCATGAGCCCCGCATGGCGCGCGACCTCGGAAAGCCGGCTCCCCGGCAGCAGCGCGATGATCGGACCCTCTGTCAGACCCAGCATCGCGCGCGCTGCAGATTCATCCGGTTCCAGCGGGATGACGTCGGCAAGGGGGTGGCCGACATAGGTCACCGGAATGCCGGCTTCCCGATACAGCGCCTCCTCGAAGGGGAACACCACCAGCATGTGCGAGACCGCCTGTCGGATGCGATGGATACGCTCCGGCCGCCACGCCCAGATCGACGGACTGACGAAATGTACGGTCGGAATCCCGGCAGCCTTGAGCGTTCCCTCCAAGGTGAAATTGAAATCCGGCGCATCGATGCCGACGAAGACGCGTGGGCGCTCACGCAAAAAGTGCCGCGTGATGCGCGAGCGAATCCACAACAGTTCCGGCAGGTGGCGCAGCACCTCGACATAGCCGTTCACCGCCAGTTTCTCGCTCGGATAGATCGCTGCGACCCCCGCCTCGACCAGACGCGGGCCGGCGATGCCGGCCGCGCGCAATTGGGGGTGGGAATGCTTGAGGGCGGCGACGAAATGACCGCCAAGGAGATCGCCGGACGCTTCGCCGGCGACGACTCCGAGGTCGATCACCGGATGATGCCGCGCTCGGCGCGCGCCAGAAAATCGAGGAGTTGCTGGACTTCAGGATGCTCCATTGCCATGGGTGCGAGCTTCCCTTGCGCTTCAGCGACGGTATTGCCCTCACGATAGAGAATCTTGTAGGCGCGTTTCAGCGCAGCAAGCGTGTCGGCGGAGAATCCGCGCCGTTTGAGGCCCTCGCTGTTGAGACCATGCGGCGCGGCCGGCTGGCCGGAAGCCATGACGAAGGGCGGAATATCCTTGAAAACCACGCTGGAGATGCCGGTCATGACATGAGCACCGACCTTGCAGAACTGGTGCACCCCGGTGAAGCCGCCGAGGATGGCCCAGTCTCCGACTTCGGCATGACCCGCAAGCGAGGCATTGTTCGCGAAGATGGTGCGATCACCCACCACGCAGTCGTGCGCGATATGCACGTAGGCCATGATCCAGTTGTGGCTGCCGATGGTGGTGACACCGCGATCCTGCACGGTGCCGGTGTTGAAGGTGCAGAACTCGCGGATGACGTTGTCGTCTCCGATTTCCAGGCGCGTCGGCTCGCCGGCGTATTTCTTGTCCTGTGGCGCCTCGCCGAGCGATACGAAATGGAATATGTGGTTACGCGCACCAATGCGGGTATGGCCGGTGATCACGGCATGCGCACCAACCGTAGTACCGGGGCCGATCTCGACATGCTCGCCGATGATCGAATACGGACCGATCTCGACGTTGTCGGCCAGCCGCGCGCCTGGCGCAACCAGCGCAGTGGGATGGATCAACGCCATGGATCAGGCCTTCGGCTTGTCGCGCAAAGTCGCCATGAGTTCGGCCTCGGCCGCCAGCACGCCATCGACTTCCGCACGGCCCTTGTATTTCCAAATGCCGCGCATTTCGCGCACGATCTCGACCTTCAGCACCAGCTGGTCTCCCGGCTTGACGGGTTTCTTGAAGCGCGCGCCGTCAATGCCCGCAAAGTAAACAACACCGATTTCTTCCGGCGCGTAGTTCTTCGTCTTGAAGGACAGGATCGCCGCCGCCTGGGCCATCGCCTCCAGGATCAACACGCCAGGCATCACCGGCGCGCCAGGGAAATGGCCGGGGAAGAACGGCTCGTTGATGGTGACGTTCTTGATCGCAGTGACGGTCTTGCCGAGTTCCATCTCGGTGATACGGTCGATCAGCAGGAAGGGATAGCGATGCGGCAGGTACTGCATCACCTCCTCGATTTCCATCATCATTTGGATTCCAGTTCCTTGAGTTTCTTTTCCAGTTCCTTGACGCGGTTCACCAGCTTGTCGAGGTTGCGCATGTGCACGGCGTTCTTCTGCCAGGTCTCGTGTTCGGAGAACGGCGGTGCCGAAGTGTAGGTGCCAGCCTTCGGCAACGACTTGGTAATCAGCGTGTTGGTCGAAATGCGCGTGCCGTCGGCGATCTCGATATGGCCGAAGATCATCGCCGCACCACCGATGGTGCAGTGGCGGCCGATCTTCGCGCTGCCGGCGATCCCGGTGCAGGCAGCAATCGCGCTGTGCGCGCCGATCACGACGTTGTGCGCGACCTGAATCAGGTTATCGAGCTTGACCCCCTCCTCGATGACCGTGTCCTCCAGCGCACCACGGTCGATGGTGGTGCAGGCCCCGATCTCGACATCGTCGCCGATGCGAACACGGCCGATCTGCGGGATCTTCTCCCACTGCCCGTCACTCGGTGCGAAACCGAAGCCATCCGAGCCGATCACGCAGCCCGAGTGGAGAATGACCCGATCACCGATCGCGCAGCGGTGATACACGGTGACATTGGCGTGCAGCAGACAGTCGGCACCGATTTCCGCAGCCTCGCCCACCACGCAGTTGGGGCCGATGACACTGCGTGCGCCGACACGCGCCCCGGCACCGATCACCGCGCCGGCGCCGATGCTGGCGTCCTCCTCGATCCGGGCGCCAGGCGCGACAGAAGCGCTGGGATGGATGCCGGCCAGCGGCCGCGGCGGGGGATTCAGCAGCGCCGAGACGCGCGCAAAATACAAGTAGGGATTGGGCGTCAGAATACGCGGCAGTTCGGTGGCATTGCGCGCGTCGGGCGGCAGGATGACCGCACCGGCATGGGTGCCGGCAAGCTGCGCAAGATACTTGGCCTGGGCGACGAACCCAATCTCGTCAGGCACAGCACGTTCGAGTGGTGCGATCTGGCGGATCGTCCGCGTGCCGTCCCCCACCAGCTCACCGCCCAGGCGGGCGACCAGTTCAGCGAGCGTGAGTGGCATTGCTGCAAAGGCTTGGCGGGGTCTGGGGGCGCATCGAGGCGAACCCTTGTTATTTCCCGCCCAGGGCCTTCATCACCCGATCGGTAATATCGCTCTTGGGATCGACGTAGACCGCCTGCTCGACAATCAAATCGAATTTCTCCGCCTTGGCGATCTCCTGGATCGCCTTGCGTGCACGTTCCTGGATCTGCCCCAGTTCCTCGTTGCGACGCAGGTTGAGATCCTCGCGGAACTCGCGCCCCTGGCGCTGAAGGTCGCGGTTGAGGTTGCCCAGGTCACGCTCCTTGTTCTTGCGCTCGCTCTCGGACATGGTCACACCATCCTTGTCGAGCTGGGCCTGCAGGTCACGCGCCTGCTTGGCGAGTCGCTGTAGTTCCTGCTCGCGCGAGGCAAATTCCCGCTCGAGCTTCTTCTGTGCCGTGACCGACAGGGGCGCCTCGCGCAGCAAGCGCTCGGTGTTGACGAATCCGATCTTGGTATTGGCAAATGCCGGTGCCGCAACAACCGCGGACACAAGCATCAGGGAAGCACACAGCTGCTTGAAATTCATTTTCTTCTCGCTCCGTTTGACTGCACCCTCAGAATACATTGCCGAGAGTGAACTGGAATACTTCGGTCTGATCACCGGTCTTCTCAACGATCGGTTGAGCCACGCTGAACTTCAGCGGGCCCAGTGGAGAGACCCACAGCACGGCAAGACCGGCGGACGCACGCAAGTCCTCGAAGGCAAACTTCTCGTACAGCCCATTGTATGGATTCAACGGATTGCCATCGGACGGACCAAACGCCGCACCGACATCGACGAACGCCGACATGCGCAGCGACTGGTCATCCTTCAGGCCCGGCAAGGGGAAGAAGAGTTCCGCGTTGCCCACCACACGCGTGTCGCCGCCGAGCGCATCGCCATTGATGTCCTTGGGACCGATCGTGCCGTTCTCGAATCCCCGCACGGACCCCGTGCCGCCTGCATAGAAGTTCTTGAAGAACGGTAGCGGCTTGCCGGACAGGCCGTCGCCAATGCCCAATTCTCCATTCAGCATGAGGGTGAAGCTGCGTCCCAGCGCGAAATACTGCTGGTGCTGAAACGACAGTTTGTAGTACTCCAGGCTTCCCAATGGCGTGCCGATTTCGGCGGCGATTCGCTGATACAGGCCCTTGGTCGGGAACAGGTAGCTGTTGCGCGTGTCCCGTGCCCAAGCGGCATCGAGGCGCAGGGTGTCGTTGTCATTGCCGAAAGTGTCGATGAACCGGATGTACTGCGTGGGGGCAGTCAGGGGATCGATGGTGAGCGAGGTCTGCTCGTAGGTCAGGCCGGTGGAGATGAAATCCCGCTCGTTCACCGGCAGTCCGAACCGCACGCCGAGTCCGTAGGTCGACGTCTCGTAGTCGCCGACCCCGTCGATGGACGTCGCGTCGACGTCACGCCGATAGATGTCGTACCCGAGACTGATGCCGTCCAGAGTATAGTAAGGGTTGGTGAAGGACAGCGAATACACGGTGTTGACGCTGCCAGAGTTGATCTGTGCGGTCAACCGGTTACCGGTGCCGAACACGTTGCTTTGCGACACTGACCCCGAAAGCACCAGTCCTTCCGACGAAGAATAGCCCGCCCCCAGCATGACGTTTCCGGTGGAGTGCTCCGTGACGCTGACGTTGACGTCGACCTGGTCGGTAGTGCCAGAAACGCTGGGGGTCTCGATATTGACCTCGTTGAAGAACCCCAGCCGATTGAGGCGCTCGCGCGAGCGGTTGATCTTTTCTGCATCGTAGTATGCGCCTTCCATCTGGCGGATCTCACGGCGCACCACTTCATCACGCGTGCGCGTGTTGCCGGCGACGTTGACACGATTGACGTAGACACGGCGACCGGGATCGACGAACAGGGTGAAGGCGACGCTTGCCTTGTCCTTGTCGAGCTCGGGCACGGCATTGACGTTGGCAAACGCATACCCCTCGTTGCCGAGGCGATCACTGATCCGCTTAGTGGTATCGGTCAACCGGTCACGCGCAAACACCTCACCGGGCTGGACCGTGATCAATTTCTTCAGCTCTTCCTCCGCAACCAGCATCTGTCCGGCCAGCTTGATGTCGGACACCTTGTATTGCGGCCCCTCGGTGATGTTGAGGGTAATGTAGATGCCACGCTTGTCCGGCGAAATCGACACTTGCGTGGAATCGACGTTGAATTCAAGATACCCCCGGTTGAGGTAGAAGGAACGCAGCGCCTCGATATCACCCGCGAGGCGCGATTTCGAGTACTGGTCGTTCTTGCTGTACCAGGTGAGCCAGTTCGGCGTGGTCGAAGTGAGTTGCTTCAACAGTTCCTTTTCCTTGAACGCCTGGCTGCCGACGATGTTGATCTGCTGGATCTTGGCACTTTCGCCCTCGACCACGTCGAACTGCACGGCGACACGGTTACGCTCCAGCGGCGTCAGGGTCGACTTGATCTCGACCGCGTACTTGCCGCGGTTGAAATACTGCCGCTGGAGTTCCTGCTCGGCCTTGTCCAGCAGGGCCCGGTCAAGTACACGCCCCTCGGCCAGGCCGGTCTGCTTGAGGCCGCTCTTGAGATCATCGGCGGAGAATTCCTTGATGCCATTCAGGGCAATGCTGGCGATCGAAGGACGCTCCTCGACGGTGACGATGAGCACGCCGTCACGTGATTCGAGCCGCACGTCCTTGAAGAATCCCGTGGCGTACAGCGCCTTGACCGCCGCCGTGGCCTTCTCGTCGGTCAGCTGTTCGCCCACCTTCACCGGCAGGTAGCTGAACACCGTGCCTGCCTCGGTGCGCTGGATGCCTTCGACGCGGATGTCCCTCACCACGAAGGGCGCTTCGGCCCAAGCGGATGGAATCGCCAGTATGGCGATCAGAGCAAGCGTCGAACGGTTCAGGGTCATATTGGGTGTCAGCCGCCCAGAAGGCGTTGAAAATCGTTGAACAGGGCAAATGACATCAGCAGCAGGAGTAGCGCCATGCCGATCCGGCTCCCGATTTCCATGGTTCGCTCCGACACGGGGCGGCCGGTAAAAACTTCGGCAACATAATACATGAGGTGCCCCCCGTCCAGTAGCGGGATGGGCAGCAGGTTGAGCACGCCCAGACTCACACTCACCAGCGCGAGGAAACCGACGAAACTGATCCAGCCAAGCGTCGCACTCTGCCCTGCGTAATCGGCGATGGTAAGCGGGCCCGACAGGTTCTTCCACGACACCTGGCCGAGGAGCATGCGCCCCATCATTTCCAAGGTGAACACGCTCATCTCCCAAGTCTTGGCAATGCCCTGCCCAAACGCGGCCAGTGGCGGATAACGCAACTCCGTCATGAGGCTGGCGCGCAGCGCATCGTCGATCTGGGGACCCGCCCCAATGCGACCGATTCGCTCGCCATCCGCTTCCACCGCATCCGGGACCAGCGTGACTTCGCCGCGGTGACCATCGCGCAGGAATTCGATACGCATCGGCGTCGAGGGATGGGCACGAATCAGCTTCACCCAGTGCTGCCAGCTCTCCACCGCTTGGCCGTCGGCCGCAAGCAGGCGGTCACCTTCAGCGAGGCCGGCCCGTGCGGCAGCACCATCAGGCAGAACCTCGCCGATCACCGGCGCCAACGGGGGGTCATGGCGAACGATACCGAGCGGGCGCAGCGTGTCACGCTCGAGATTCTCGGTATCCACACGCGGCCATTCCATATCCACTTCGCGGCCGCTCGCCAGCGTCAGGTTGGCCCGTGTTCCGCCCACACCCGCGCGCAGGAGTGCCAGACGCAGGTCCTGGAGACTCGGCGTCGCACTGCCATTGACAGCCACGATCTCGTCACCTGCCACAAGGCCGGCCAGCGCCGCCGGGGTGTCGGCCGGCGGTTCACCGATCAGTGGCCTCAACGCGGGCACCCCGTGGAGAAACAGCGCCGAGTAGATCACCACGGCAAGCAGGAAATTGGCTGCGGGCCCCGCCACGACAATGCCGATGCGGCGCCACACACTTGCGCGGTTGAACGCGCGGTGCACCTCGGCCGAATGCACCTCACCCTCCCGCTCATCGAGCATCTTCACGTAGCCGCCGAACGGCAGTGCGGCAATGCTCCACTCAGTCCGGTCTGCGCCGACGCGACGGCTGACGAGCGGCTTGCCGAAACCGACCGAAAAACGCAGTACCTTGACGCCGGCCAGCCGTGCGGCGACGTAGTGCCCAAATTCGTGCACCACGACGAGAACGCCGATGGCAATCAGAAACCACAACAGGGTATGCAGCACGCTCACGCGCGGGCGGCCCCGATGAAGGCATCGGCCACGCGGCGGGCCTGGCGGTCTGCATCGAGCAGGTCGTCGAGCGTGCTGGCTGGTCCGCCGGCGAGCTTGTCGAGTGCGTGCGCGATGCTGGCGGCGATGGCGCCGAACGAGGCCGCGCCATCGAGGAAGCGCGCCACCGCGACCTCATTGGCCGCGTTCAGCACGGCAGCGGCATTGCCGCCTGCCGCGAGCGCGTCGAATGCCAGCTGGAGGCACGGAAAACGCTGGAGATCCGGCGCCTCGAAAGTGAGCTGCCGCCCCATCAGTTCCAGCATTGGCACACCGGCATCGATGCGTTCCGGAAAGCCCAGCGCATAGGCAATCGGCGTACGCATATCGGGCGTCCCCATCTGCGCAATTACCGAGCCATCGACGTATTCGACCATCGAATGCACGATGCTTTGGGGATGCACCAGCACCTTGATCTGCTCGGCGTGCGCGTTGAACAACCAGCGCGCCTCGATCACCTCCAGCCCCTTGTTCATCAGGCTGGCCGAATCAACCGAAATCTTCTTTCCCATCACCCAGTTGGGGTGCGCCACCGCCTGCGCTGGCGTCGCCGCGGCGATGGCTTCCTCCGACAGGGTGCGGAATGGCCCCCCCGAGGCGGTGAGCCACAACGCGTTCACCCCCGCCTGCTGGAAATCTCCGCGGAAGCCGCGTGGCAGCGACTGGAAGATCGCGTTGTGCTCGGAATCAATCGGCAACAGTTCTGCACCGCTGGCTGCCACGGCATCCATGAAGAGCTGACCCGACACCACCAGGGTTTCCTTGTTGGCGAGCAGGATGCGCTTGCCCGCCTGCGCTGCAGCCAGCGTGGCAGGCAGGCCGGCCGCGCCGACAATCGCAGCCATCACGGTATCGACCTCGGGTGCCGTTGCCACCTCGGTCAGCGCCGCGGTACCGGAGCGAACTTCGACGTCGAGCCCGGCTGCGACGAGGCGGTCATGCAGCGCAGCCGCAGCCGCCGGTTCGTTCATCACCGCCACGCGGGGGCGGTGCACGCGACACTGTTCCAGCATGCGTTCGACCTGTGTGGCGCCGGTGAGCGCAAACACTTCGAAGCGCCCCGCATGGCGCGCCACCACGTCCAGCGTATTGACCCCGATGGTACCGGTCGCGCCGAGAATGGTCAGCACGCGTGGTCTCACGGATGGCGCTCCAGCCATAGCAGCATGCCGACGGCCACCGGCAGCGTCGATGCGAGTGCGTCGACACGGTCGAGCACACCGCCGTGGCCCGGAAGCACCGATCCGCTGTCCTTCATGTTGGATACGCGCTTGATCCAGGATTCGAACAGGTCGCCGAGCACGGAAATGGCAAGCAGCACGGCAAGTAGCGGTAGCAGGGGCCACAGCGGCAATCCCGCGAAGCCATTAAGCGCCACGCCATACAACATCAACGCGACAAGCGCGCCGGCCACACCCTCCCAACTCTTGCCGGGGCTGATGGTCGGGGCGAGCTTGTGGCGCCCGAAACGGCGCCCCACGAAATAGGCGGCGCTATCCGCAATCCAGACCACCGCCATGACGCCCAGCAGGATGCCCGGGCCCCGCACATGCAAGGCCATCAGCGCAGCCCAGGCCGGCAACAGAAGCACGATACCCGTCACGGCGCGCACCGGGGCTGCCAGAGCTGCCCAGCGTCGCCACAACCAGAGCGGCGCGATCGCGATCCAGAACACGATCGCGAATGCGGTCAGGCCCGTCTGTGCCGACGGCCATGCAGCGCCCGTCAGCACCGGCAACACCAGCGCCGCGAGCGTCAGCGACACGGCATAGGCACGCGCGGCAAACAATGAAAAATGGCTCAGGCGCGCCCATTCGAACGCAGCCATGCCGATCACCCCCGCCATCAACACGCCCCACGCCCACGTCGGCGCCCACACGGCGGCCGGCACGAATACTGCCAGCAGCAGTCCGGCGGTCAGCACGCGACTGAGCAACGCGCTCATTCAGTCGCCTCGCGGACGTCCCGTACCTGCTCACTGGTCCGCCCGAACCGGCGCTCACGTCTGCGGTAGGAGGCGATCGCGGCGTCCAACGCATCGGTATCGAAATCCGGCCAGAGTTTGTCGGTGAAATACAGCTCCGTGTAGGCCAACTGCCACAGCAGAAAATTGCTGATGCGTTGCTCGCCACCAGTCCGAATGAAAAGGTCGGGTTCCGGCAGATCGGCCAGACTCAGATGTTCCGCAAGCGCCGCCTCGTTCACCGAGTCGACCGCCACTCCCGACAACATCAGCTTCTTGACGGCCTGCACGATATCCCAGCGCCCACCATAATTGGCGGCAACCGTCAGGGTGAGGCGGGTGTTATCGTGGGTCAGCGTTTCGGCGTCGCGGATCAAGGCCTGGATACGCCCCGAAAAACCGGAGAGATCACCGATCACACGAAAGCGAATATTGTTTTGATGCAGCTTGGCGACTTCGTTTTCCAGCGCACGCAGGAACAGCTCCATCAGAAGGGTGATTTCCTCCTGCGGACGGCGCCAGTTCTCCGAGCTGAATGCAAAGACGGTGAGGTGTCGCACACCGCGCTCGGCGCAAGCACGAATCACCCCACGCAGAGCCTCGACACCCTTGCGGTGACCCGCCACGCGCGGCATCAGACGACGCTTGGCCCAACGCCCGTTACCGTCCATGATGACAGCGATGTGCCGCGGAACTTCTGTATCGGCCGGCCCGGCCGGCTGGTGGCGGGAAGACACGCGTTCGACTCAGACCGCCAGCAGGTCTTTCTCTTTGTCGGCGAGCATCTTGTCGATTTCGCCGATGTACTTGTCGGTAAGCTTCTGCACCTCGTCGGTGGTGCGACGTTCCTCGTCCTCGGTCGCAGTTTTCGCCTTGACCATATCCTTCAACGCGTTGTTGGCATCACGCCGGATGTTGCGCACCGCGACCCGCGCATTCTCGCCCTCGCCACGCACCACCTTGATGAGATCGCGGCGCCGCTCCTCGGTCAGCGCGGGCATCGGTACGCGGATGATTTCACCGTGCGTAGCAGGGTTCAGACCGAGATCGGAATCACGGATTGCCTTCTCGATCTTGCCGACCATATTCTTCTCATAGGGCTGCACACCCAGCGTGCGACTGTCAACCAGTGAGACGTTCGCCACTTGGGGTACCGGCGTCGGATTGCCATAGTAGTCGACCAACACATGATCGAGGATGCCGGTATGCGCACGCCCCGTGCGCACCTTGGCGAGATCGTTCTTCAGCGCGTCCAGCGTCTTGCCCATCTTCTGCTCGGCGGATCGCTTGATATCGGCAATGGTGGTTTCAGCCATGTCTGCTCCTCAATGGTTGCGCACCCGCGTGCCCTCGTCCTCGCCCAGCACCACGCGCTTCAGCGCACCGGGCTTGAAGACGTTGAACACGACGAGCGACAGTTTCTGATCGCGGCACAACGCGAAGGCCGCAGTGTCGAGGACACCCAGGTTCTTCGCGATCGCCTCGTCGAAGGAGAGCGAGGCGTAGCGCTGCGCCGCCGGGTCCTTCTTCGGGTCGGCGGTGTACACGCCATCGACCTTGGTCGCCTTCAGCAGCAGATCGGCACCGATCTCGGCCGCGCGCAGCGCCGCCGCGGTATCCGTGGTGAAAAAGGGATTGCCGGTGCCGCCGCCGAAGATCACCACGTTGCCGGCCTCCAGTTCGCGCACCGCCACGTCGCGTTCGAAACCCTCGCCGACATGGGCGATCGAGACCGCCGTCTGCACCCGCGCAGGCACGCCGGCCTGCGCCAGCGCATCCTTCAAGGCCAGCGCGTTCATCACCGTAGCGAGCATGCCCATCGAATCGGCGGTAGCGCGATCCATGCCCGAGAGCGCGCCAGTCGCGCCGCGGAACAGGTTGCCGCCACCGACGACGATGCCAACCTGCACCCCCAGCGCCGCCACCTCGCGGATCTGCGCGACGAAGCCCGCCAGGGTTTCAGCGTGATAGCCGAAACTGTCCGGCCCCATCAGGGCCTCGCCGGACAGCTTCAGCAGGATGCGACGGGCCTGCGCCATGGCCGCTCAGACCTTGGACGCAGCCGCCACTTCGGCGGCGAAGTCGGACACCTTCTTCTCGATGCCCTCGCCCACCACATACATGGTGAAACCATGGCACTGCGAGTTCTTCGACTTCAGCACCTGCTCGACGGTCTGCTTGTCGTCCTTGACGAAGGGCTGCGACAGCAGGGTGACTTCCTTGAGGAACTTCTGCACCGTGCCCTCGGCGATCTTCTCCAGCATGGCTTCCGGCTTGCCGGCTTCCTTGGCCTTCTCGATGGCCACGCGACGTTCGGTGTCGATGATTTCCTGCGACACGCCGGAGGCATCGAGCAACTTCGGCTTGGAGGCGGCGATATGCATGGCGACGTCCCTGGCAATCGCTTCGTCACCCGACACATCGACCAGTACGCCGATCTTGCCGCCATGGATGTAGCTGGCAAACTTGCCCTGCGCGGTCATGCGGGCGAAGCGGCGCACAGACATGTTCTCGCCGATCTTGCCAACCAGTTCGGTGCGAAAAGCCTCGACCGTGGTGCCCTTGTAGGGCAGAGCGGACAGTGCGGCAACGTCGGCCGGGTTCTGGTTTAACACCATGTCGGCAAGCGCGCTCGACAGCGCGATGAAGTCATCGTTCTTTGCCACGAAGTCGGTCTCGCAGTTGACTTCAACCATCGCCGCGGACTTGCCGTCGGCAGCAATGGCGATGGTCACGACACCCTCGGCGGCGACACGGCCGGCGCTCTTCGCGGCCTTGTTGCCAAAACGCACGCGCAGGATTTCCTCCGCCTTCTGCATGTCGCCGCCGGCCTCGGTCAGCGCCTTCTTGCAATCCATCATCGGCGCGTCGGTCTTCTCGCGCAGATCCTTGACCATGCTTGCAGTGATTTCTGCCATTTCAAACTCCCGATAATTTTTTCGAACAATTCAATACGGAAAGAGGGGCCCACGCCCCTCCCGAAAACCGCTCGTCCGACCCTATTCGACGAATGTGTCGGAACGATGTCGCATCTGGTACGCGCTTATTCGGCCGCGACGTCGCCCGCTTCCTCGACCTCGACGAATTCCTCGCCGCCGACGATCTCGCTGATCACCTGGGCGCGGCCTTCCAGCACCGCATCGGCCATGCCGCGGGCGTAAAGGCGGATGGCGCGGGCCGAGTCGTCGTTGCCGGGGATGACGTAATCGACGCCTTCCGGGCTATTGTTGGTGTCGACCACACCGATCACGGGAATACCGAGCTTCTTCGCCTCGACCACGGCGCCCTTCTGATAGCCGACGTCAATGATGAAGATCGCATCGGGAAGGCCGCCCATCTCACGGATGCCGCCAAGGCTGCGGTTGAGTTTGTCGACCTCGCGCTGCACGGTGAGGATTTCCTTCTTCGACAGGCGGCCCGGCTCGGCGATCTGCGCTTCCAGGTCGTTCAGGCGCTTGATCGACTGCTTGACGGTCTTGAAGTTGGTCAGCATGCCGCCCAGCCAGCGGTTGTCGACGAAAGGCACACCGGCGCGCTGCGCCTCCTCGCGTACGATGTCGCGTGCCGCACGCTTGGTGCCGACGAACAGCACGGTGCCCTTGTTTGCAGCAAGCTGGCGTACGAACTTCTGCGCCCCCTGGAACATCGGCAGGGACTTTTCCAGGTTGACGATGTGAATCTTGTTGCGATGACCGAAAATGAACGGGGCCATCTTGGGGTTCCAGAAGCGGGTCTGGTGGCCGAAGTGGACACCGGCTTCAAGCATTTGACGCATGGTGACGGACATGAAAGTCTCCTAAAGGGTTGAGCCTCCACCCGCCAGCAGCCACGCGACGCATTCCGCCGCGCCACCACCCTTTAATCGGCAGGTGTGCGAATTTGCCCGGACCATTCCGGACAGCCGATAATTATAAATTGAAGCAGCACCTGGTTCAAGTCCAAGCCATTGTGGCGACCCAGTGGTACGGCCCCAAGGGCGTACCACGGTATGCCCCACGGCGCCCCTCGTCTCCGACGACACGGCCCGCGGTTCTGCCGCCAACACCCCAGGCAGACCTGCCTCGCCCTACCCCTCGGACCCGTCACCGGGCTGGACCGGTTCGCGAGCTGGCACTTTTCTGCCCTTGCCGCGGCCCACCAAGTGTCGCATGGCGTCGGCGTAACCCGACACCCCGTACAGAACAAAAGCGCCAAACAGCACTTCGGGCGGGCTGGTCGAGATCAGGATGAAGGCCAGCACGACGAGCAAGATGACGAAGAACGGCACGCTCTTCCTGAGGTTGATTTCCTTCCCGCTGTAGTAGCGCAGATTGCTTACCATGGTGAGCCCCCCGAACAGGGCGACAAACGCAGCGAAAGCCCGGACGTCGCTACCGGGTATGCCGTATTCCGCCATTACCCATACGAAGCCAGCGACGAGCGCGGCGGCCGACGGACTCGGCAGCCCCTGGAAGAAGCGCTTGTCGGTAGGCATGTCGAGCTGCGTATTGAAGCGCGCGAGGCGGAGCGCAGCACCGGCGCAATAAACGAAGGCGGCAATCCAGCCGAACTTGCCGAGCCCCTGCAGGGCGAATTCGTAGATCACCAGCGCGGGCGCGACGCCGAACGAAACCATGTCGGAGAGACTGTCGTATTCGGCACCAAATGCGCTCTGCGTGTGCGTCATGCGTGCAACGCGGCCGTCCAGGCCGTCGAGCACCATGGCGATGAAGATCGCCACGGCGGCGTGCTCAAAACGCCCATTCATCGCCTGCACAACGGCATAGAAGCCCGCGAACAGCGCACCCGTGGTAAACAGGTTGGGAAGAAGGTAGATACCACGGTCGCGCATCCGCGACCGCTGCCGATCAGTCTTGCGGTGAATGGGGTCAGACATGCTCAGGCTCGCGTTACCAGCGAGCCAATATGGTACGCGCGCCGGTCACTTTCTGGCCAATCGACACCTCGGCACGCGCCGTTATCGGCAGATAGATATCCACACGCGACCCGAAGCGGATAAAGCCATAGCGCTGGCCACGCACCAGTTGATCGCCCGTGCGCACGTAGCACAGGATCCGCCGCGCGATCAGGCCAGCGATCTGCACCGAAGTGACGTCGCCGCGCGCGCTGTGGATCCAGATCGCATTGCGCTCGTTCTCGGTGGAAGCCTTGTCGAGGTCAGCATTGACGAAGCTGCCAGGGTTGTACCAGCGCCCCTTGACCTCGCCGTCCACCGGGCTCTTGTTCGAGTGCACATTGAACACGTTCATGAACACGCTGATCTTCAACGCCTCGCGCTTGAGGTACGGATCGTCGACCTTTTCCACGGCGACAATTCGGCCGTCGGCCGGCGCGATCACCGCGTCGGCGTCGGTCGGCGGCACCCGCACCGGATCGCGGAAGAACTGCAGCGCGAACAGCGCCCAGATCCAGAACGGCGCCGACCACGCGCCGAGAAACCAGGTCGCGACGAGTGCGGCCGCAAATGCAGCGAGAAGCACCAGCCAGCCCTCGCGGGCGATGAGGGGTTGTTTGTCCATAGGGGTCAGGATTCAGGGGTCAGGATTCAGGGAAAACAAGAGGCGCGGCACAGCCGTCACAACGCCCCTATTTTCTAGATCCTAGCCCCTAGATCCTCAGTTCTTCGACTTGTCGACCAGCTTGTTCGCCGCGATCCAGGGCATCATCGCGCGCAGCTTGGCGCCGACGACCTCGATCGGGTGGGCGGCGTTGTTGCGGCGCCAGGCGGTCATCTCGGGGTAGTTGGCCTGCCCTTCGAGGATGAAGCGCTTGGCGTAGGAGCCGTTCTGGATGTTGGCCAGGCACTCCTTCATCGCGGCGCGCGACTGCTCGTTGATGACCCTGACGCCGGTCACGTACTCGCCGTACTCTGCGTTGTTGGAGATCGAGTAGTTCATGTTGGCGATGCCGCCCTCGTACATCAGGTCGACGATCAGCTTCAGTTCGTGCAGACACTCGAAGTACGCCATCTCGGGCGCGTAGCCGCCCTCGACCAGGGTCTCGAAGCCGGCCTTGACCAGTTCCACGGCACCGCCGCAGAGCACGGCCTGTTCGCCGAAGAGGTCGGTCTCGGTCTCGTCCTTGAAGGTGGTCTCGATGATGCCGGTGCGGCCACCGCCGATCGCGGAGGCGTAGGACAGGGCGAGGTCACGCGCCTTGCCAGAGGCGTCCTGAAAGATGGCGATGAGGTCGGGAATGCCGCCGCCCTTGACGAACTCGGAACGCACCGTGTGGCCGGGGGCCTTGGGGGCGATCATGATGACGTCGAGGTCGGCGCGCGGCACGATCTGGTTGTAGTGGATGGAGAAACCGTGGGCGAACGCCAGCGTCGCGCCCTTCTTCAGGTTGGGTTCCACCTCGTCGCGATACAGCCGCGACTGGAATTCGTCCGGAGTGAGGATCATCACCAGGTCAGCGCCGGCAACGGCTTCGGGCACGCTCTTGACCTTGAGGCCCGCGTTCTCGGCCTTCTTGGCGGAAGCGGAACCCGGGCGCAGGCCGATCGTGACCTTGACGCCGGAATCCTTGAGGTTGTTGGCGTGCGCGTGGCCCTGCGAGCCGTAGCCAATGATGGCGACCTTGCGCTTCTTGATGAGGGAAAGGTCGGCGTCCTTGTCGTAATAAACTTTCATGGTGAATTCCTGAGGAAAATAAAAATCAGACTTTGAGACTGCACTGTTTCAGATTTTAAGGCTACGCTCGCCGCGTCCGATGCCGGACGCGCCCGTGCGCACGGTTTCGATGATGAAGGCGGGGTCGATCGCCTCCAGGAAGGCATCGAGCTTGGACCCGGTGCCGGTCAGCTCGATGGTGTAGGTAGCGTCGGTGACGTCGATGATGCGACCACGGAAGATGTCGGCGGTGCGCTTCATCTCCTCGCGCCCGCCGCCCACCGCCTTGACCTTGACCAGCATCAGCTCGCGCTCGATGTGGCGACCTTCGGTAAGGTCCATCACCTTGATGACATCGACCAGCTTGTTCAACTGCTTGGTGATCTGCTCGAGGACCTCTTCCGAGCCAGTGGTGACGATGGTCATGCGCGACAGCGTCGCATCCTCGGTCGGCGCCACGGTGAGCGATTCGATGTTGTAGCCGCGCGCGGAGAACAGCCCGGCGACGCGCGACAGTGCACCCGCCTCGTTTTCCATCAGGAGCGAAATGATGTGGCGCATGTCAGAGTTCCTCCGCCAGGATCATTTCTGACAGGCCCTTGCCGCCCTCGACCATGGGATAGACGTTCTCGGTCTGGTCGGTCTGGAAGTCCATGAACACGAGCCGTTCCTTCAACGCCGGCGAGAACGCTTCCTTCAGCACACCCTCGACGTCCTCCGGTTTTTCGATGCGCATGCCGACATGACCGCACGCTTCGGCGAGCTTGACGAAGTCGGGCAGCGATTCCATGTACGACTCGGCGTAGCGACTGCCGTAGAAGAACTCCTGCCACTGGCGCACCATGCCCATGTAGCGGTTGTTGAGCGTGACCACCTTGACCGGGATGCGGTACTGCTTGCAGGTGGACAGTTCCTGGATGTTCATCTGGATGCTCGATTCGCCGGTGATGCACGCGACCTGCGCCTCCGGATGCGCGAGCTGCACGCCCATCGCGTAGGGAAGGCCGACGCCCATGGTGCCGAGCCCGCCGGAATTGATCCAGCGCCGCGGCTTGTCGAACTTGTAGTACTGCGCCGCCCACATCTGGTGCTGGCCGACGTCGGAGGTAATGAACGCGTCGCCCCTGGTGACTTCCCACAACTTTTCGACGACATACTGCGGCTTGATGATGGCGCTGTTGCGGTTGTACTTGAGGCAGTTTTTCGAACGCCACAGCTCGATCTGCGTCCACCATGCGTTGAGCGCGGCCGCGTCGGGCTTTTCCTTCGCCTGCTTGAGGAGTGCCAGCATGTCGCCAAGAACGTTCTTCACGTCGCCGACGATGGGCACGTCGACCTTGACGCGCTTGGAGATCGACGACGGGTCGACGTCGACGTGGATGATGCGGCGCTGCTCCCGCGCAAAGTGCGCGGGGTTGCCGATGACGCGGTCATCGAAACGCGCACCCACCGCCAGCAGCACGTCGCAATGCTGCATCGCCATATTGGCTTCGTAGGTGCCGTGCATGCCGAGCATGCCAAGGCACTGGCGGTCGGTGGCGGGATAACCACCCAGGCCCATCAGCGTGTTGGTGATCGGGAAGCCGAGCATGCGGGTCAGCTCGGTGAGTGCGTCCGCCGCGTCGCCGAGCACCACGCCGCCGCCGGTGTAGATCATCGGCCGCTTGGCCTCCAGCAGCATCTGCACCGCGCGCTTCAGCTGGCCGGTGTGCCCCTTCACGATGGGGTTGTACGAGCGCATCTCGATGCTGGCCGGATATTCGAATTCGGTGCGGTACGCGGTGACGTCCTTCGGCACGTCGACCACCACCGGACCCGGCCGGCCGGTAGCAGCGATGTGAAAGGCCTTCTTCATGGTCGCCGCGAGTTCCTTCACGTCCTTGACGAGGAAGTTGTGCTTGACGCAGGGACGGGTGATGCCGACGGTGTCGACTTCCTGGAAGGCGTCCATGCCGATCGCCGGCGTCGGCACCTGGCCCGTGACGACGACGATGGGAACCGAGTCCATGTAGGCGGTGGCGATGCCGGTGACGGCGTTGGTCACGCCGGGACCGGAGGTGACCAGTGCCACGCCGACGCGGCCCGTCGAGCGGGCATAGGCGTCGGCCGCGTGCACCGCGGCCTGCTCGTGCCGCACCAGCACGTGCTTGAACTTGTCCTGCTTGAAGATTTCATCGTAAATGTTGAGCACGGCCCCGCCGGGGTAGCCGAACACGAACTCGACCCCCTCCTCGGCCAGGCAACGTACGACGATCTCGGCGCCGGTGGCTTCCATAAACTGGCAATAAATCAATTCGTTGGTGAACCTGTGAGGGTAATCGGTTTGCCGGGTGGCGGTCAAGAAATCCGCGTATTCAGCGGGGCGGCATCATGGAACGCGTCGGAACGCGTCAGCCGCGCGCAGCATCATTCAACGCCTGCACGATCTCGCTCACAGCCCCCTCCGGGTGTTCGAAGAGACAGACAAGGTTGCCCACGCTGCAAACGCCGATCGATGCCCCACGCACGATCCAGCCTTGCGAGGGCGACCAGCCAGGCATCTGGCTGAGGAGTGAAAGCAGGTCGGTATTCCCTGACACGGCGCGCCGATACCAGTGCGCAAAGCGGGCCAGATGCGCCGTCCGTTCCGCCGGCAACTGGCCTGCGGCCTCGATCAGGCTGCCATCGTCGCGAAAGCGGCACACGGCGACCACGCCCGGCAATGCCTCGACTCGTGCCAGGTTCATGCGGCGTTGCCCTTCTGCAATGCCGCAAAGGCCGCTTCGTAGTCGGCATCGCGGTTGCGCACCACCACGGCGACATGGCCGCCCGTGACCACCGACCATTCCAGCCCGATTACCGAGAGGCCCACCAGCGGCTGAAAACCGGCCTGGCCAGTAAGTACCTCCCAGCCACGCGCTTCCATCCCCGCCATCGCCTGATTGGCAATGCACGATCGCGCCAGCAGTTCGAGCATCAGGGGCGTCATTCCCGTGCCATCGCGCAACAGGTGCGCCCGCAACGCACCGTCCGTGTCGAAACGAAAAGCAGCCAGTGCACCGGGCAGTTCCAGCAGGCGTTCCAGTTCCATCATCGTTCACTCCTCAATTCGTAACGGAGCCAAGCCGGAAACCGCAAGGTGACGGCGCCCCCATCCGGAAAATCCAGTGGTCATGGGGCATGCGAGTGTCGCAAGGGTACCGAGCGGCCGTCTGCGGGTCGCAGTCTCAATACAAAGCTTCGTCGATATCACCCCCGATGCGTGCGTACAGGCCAGGCAGCAAGTCGCCCCGGACTTGGCCGATGCGTTGGCGCATTTGGGTGACGACTTCATCGAGCAACCCCGTCCGGTTGTCGATGACGGCAAAGTAGTTGCCGAAGGCACAGAAACTCATATGTGTGCCGCGCACGATCCAACCCTGCACCGGGCGCAAGCCGCAGTGCTCGGCAAAGGAATCCAGTATCTCGGCCTGCATGTTCGCCACCAGCGTATTGACCCGGCACAGAATCGAGACGATGCGGGCGAATTCACCCGTCAACGCCCCTTCATAAGAAAAATGATCGCCGTGGTAGGCATATTCTCCCGCAGCGAGTACACCAGGCGTGGCAGCAAGTTGCTTTACGATATACATCGGGCGCTCCCTTGTTCGTCCGGATGATCCGGGGATCGCGCTCAGGCCCGTTTCCCCAACCGTCTAACTATAGAACCCATGCACGCCTCGGCAACATCCCTCGCGCCACTGCGCATCCGGCTCGCCGCGATGATCTACGAGTCCCTGCTCGTTGCCGCCGTCGCTTTCGTGGCCTCCTTCGCCGCCCTCCCGCTGGTCGGCGATCTGCACACGCCGTGGCAGCGGCACCTCTACCAGGCGTGGCTGTTGGCAGTTTTGTTCGGCTATTTCGCAACCTTCTGGCTGCGCGGTGGCCAGACGCTGGCGATGAAGACATGGCGCATTCGCCTGGTCGACCGCGATGGCGCACGCATCACGCCACGCCAGGCCATACTGCGATTTGCCGTGGCACTGGCGGGCATCGGCCTCGGCGGGATTGGGCTGTGGTGGGCGTTCATTGATCGCGACCACCAGTTTCTCCACGACCGGATCGCCGGTACCTTGCTCATCCGGGTGCCCCGTCCTTGAACTGGCACGATTATCTGCGCGATCGCCTGCTCGCGCTGCACCCGGACAGCGTATGCGCCCTCGACGCCCGCGCATGCCAACTGGTGGCCGCGACCCTGCCCACGACCCCGTGCCATCCGCCTGAAGTTTCTTCCGCGATGCGCTGCACGCTGGCAGTTGGTATCGACGCGCTCGACGGACGGGATGCGGCGGACGCGTCGCAATTGATCGCCCGCGTTCGCCTCTATGCCGCCCCTCGCCTGCTGCTGGCGGCCTCCCGCGCCTGCGCACTCGACGACGATGCGTTCCGCGCGCTTGGGTTTTCCCTGTCGCTGACCGACCCGGCGGCCCGCGTGCGGGTCTACCAGTACGACCTTGCCACCTACAAGGCGGTGCCGGACTGGCTGAATGCGCGCTTCTGGGCGCACCCGGAACGCTGGGAACCGTGAATCATTCTCCTGCCACAGGGTCTGTGCAGCGCTGCCGCAACGCGGTGTAGGCCACCAGCACGTGCGCATGCTCGATCGCGTGCGGCAGGGCGGCGATGTAGCCATGTTCCTTGATGAGGTAATCGGTCGCGCCGAGATGCATCGCTTGCGCCGCGACCGCCTCGTCGCCGTGTCCGGTGATGAGCAGGCACGGCAAACCGTGGCGGGCCTGCAGCAGTGGCAGCAGTTCCAGCCCCGACATGCCGGGCAGACGCAGATCCAGCAGCGCGACATCGGCCCGGTTGCCGGGTGCTGCCAGCCACGCAAGGGCCGACGGCCCATCCGGCAACGGGACCAGTTCGAGATGCGGCGCGCGGCGCTCGAAATGATGGCGCGTGAGCTCGACGTCGTCTGCGCTGGACTCGACATAAAGCACGGTCAGCACCGATCGCGGCCGCAGGTTTTCGCGGAAGCGCTGCCGGGCCTGCAGCAGGCGCGCGCCGAGTTCCTCCAGATAATTGCCGTGCTTGGGCAGATAGTCCTGCGCACCGGCCTTGAGGAAGCGGATCACGCTTGCCTCGTCGCCCGCACCGGCGACCGTGACCACGGCGATATCCAGGCCGTGGCGACGGATATGCAGCAGCACCTCGAGCCCGCAGCCATCTCGCAGCCACATATCGAGCAATACGATCTCGGGCGGACGGGCTTCGATATGCGCAATCGCCTCCCGCACGCTCTTGGCCGTGTCCCATTCGAGACCAGGAAGTTGCTTGAGCAGCGCGCGTCGGGTCAGATCCTGATCAAAGGGATTGTCTTCGACATACAGCACCTTCATCCCAATGCTCCTTCGTCCAGTTGGAAGAAGAATGCGGCCCCCTCCCCGGGGACGCTCTCGGCCCACACCCGGCCACCCATGCGCTCCGCTGCGCGCGCAGCCAGCGCAAGGCCGATGCCGGTGCCAGGTTGATCCCCCGCATCCGGCAGGCGATGGAACAGGTGGAAGATCCGGTCGTGATAGCGCATGTCGAATCCCGGGCCATTGTCGCGCACCGCGAAGCGGTAGCCGTGCGGCAGGCGGCGTCCCTCGATGCGGATGCGCGCACTGCCGCCAGCGAACTTCAGTGCGTTGGACAGGAAGTTGCGCAGGATCTGCATGGTGCCTTCACGGTCGCAGCGCAGCACGCCGGCGTCGACATCGCGCTCTACGGTCGCTCCCGCGCGGAGTTGGACGGCAAACTCGCCAACCACCTCATGCACCAGTTGTTCAACCTGGACGGATGCCGGGTGCAGAGGTCTCATCTGGACATGCGAATAGGCAAGGATGTCCTCGATCATGCGTCCCATGCGCCGGCTGGCCTCGCCGATCAGGTCGAGATATTCGCCCGCCTCGTCAGGCAGGTCGGCGCGGTGTTCGCTTGCCAGCAGCCGCGTGTAACCCTCGATGCCGCGCAGCGGCGCCTTGAGATCATGCGATACCGAGTAGGCGAACGATTCGAGGCTCCGGTTGGCATCCTGCAACGCCAGGGTGCGCGCCCGCACGCGCGCCTCCAGTTCTTCGTTGAGCGTCTCGATGCGACGCTGGACGGTTTTCTGCTCGGTGAGGTCACGCAAGGTCACCGAAAAATATTCGAGTTCGCCAGCCGCATCGCGATGCGCGAGCGCCACGACCGAGACGGGAAGCGCCTGCGGCGTGCCCTCGCGCAGTTCGGCTTCGCCCGTCCAGCGCCCGGCACCGTGCAGTGCAGGCAGAATTTCCGCCTCCAGCAGATGGGTCGCTTTTTCGCCAAGAAAATCGCGGCTGCGGAAACGGCTGACATCGGCGTCGTCCGACAGGCCGAGCAGGCGCCGCCCCGCACGATTCAACTGGATCAGGTAGCCATCGGCGGCCATGATCGCCACCAGGTCCGGCGTGGCGTCGAGAATACGGGCAAGCCGTTCGCGCGTTGCCTCGACCCGCTGGTAACGCTCCTGCGACAGGGCCATGGCTGCAAAATCGGCCATCGAGCCGGCAAAGGCGATGTCCTCGTCGCGCCAGATCCGTGGATCGCCAGAATGCTCGTGACAGACGACGCCAGCCACTTCGCCATCCAGGCGGATGGGCGCATGCAGCACCGAAGCAATCCCGAGCGGCTTGAAACAAGTATCCGCGAGGCCCGCCGTCGCCGGATCATGCAGCGCATCGCTTGCCGCCAGCGTGCGGTTGGCGGCAAGCGCGGCAAAATAGGTCGGGTATTGGCCGGCATCGATCGCCTGGCCGGAATGAAACAAACCACGACGGGTATCGAATCCGACCAGGCAGTCGAGCACCCGGCGGTCCGGCCGCAGGCGCCATACGCTCGCCCGGCCGACACCCATGTAGCGTGCCGCCACCTCCACGACCCGACCCAACTGCCGCAGCAGCGCCCCCGATTGCCAGTCGGCGCTCAGCGCAATATCGCGGATGGCACGGTTATAGTCGGGCAGCGCCGCATAGCCTGTCGTTCGCCCCAAGCCCCTTCCCCCCGTCTGGTTTTCCCACTCGCCCAGCATAGCCGCAAAACGTCCCGCCGACACGGGCTCGCCGCCTGGCTGGTGTTAAACTGCAAACGTTGCCGTCCCCTCTGCGCGCCACGGTTGCCCCGTTGGCCAGAAGCCGGGGCATCCGCAACCCGGCCTCCTCGCGGCAGTCCATCGACGAACCACTCCGACACCCCACGCGCCCCTCGATACCATGACCTTCGTCCCCCACAACGCGCTCGAACAGCAACTTGCCGCCGTGCACAACGGCACGCTCGATCCGGAGACTTTTGTCCTGCAACTGCTTGGCCAGCAGATCTTCATGCCGGTGCGTGACGAGAAAACGGCCATCCAGGGCTTCCAACGCTCCACGCAGGCCGAGCCACTGATCATCGAGGACGAGAATGGCGAACGCGTGCTGGTGGTATTCAGCAGCCCGGAGCGCGCCAAGCCGTTCGTCGAGCACTATCCCGACTTCGGCGGCGGGCTCCTCACCGAGTTTTCCTGGCTGCTGCGCCGCATCGGTGGCGGCGTGCCGATTGCGCTCAACCCCGGCTGGGACGTCGGCATGGATTTCGACGCCGACATGATCGCCCATCTGGTCGCGCAACTGCCGCCCGAGCATCCTGCCTGACGCCATGCTGAGCCATCGCGTGCTTGCCGACTTCCGTGCCGCGCTCGGTGCCGAGCGCGTGCTCGACGACCCTGCCACGCGCGCGCTGTATGCCAGCGACGAGACACCGCGCCAGGTCGAACCCGAGGCCGTGCTCTTTCCCACCTCGCACGACGAGGTCGCCGCGCTGGTACGCGTTGCCTGCACGCACCGCGTTGCCCTCGTCGCGCGCGGCGCGGGCTCGAGCAACGTCGGCGGCGCGCTCCCCGCACCCGGAAGCGTCGTCGTCAGCTTCGAATGCATGCGTCGCGTGCTCGAATTCGACCCTGCCAACCGCATCGTCGTCGTCGAACCCGGCGTCGTCACCGACGACATCGACCGCCTCGCGCGCAGCGCCGGGCTGTTCTATCCGCCCGACCCCGGCAGCAGTGCCTACTGCCGCATCGGCGGCAATCTCGCGATGAACGCGGCCGGCCCGCGCGCCGTCAAGTACGGCGTCACCCGTGACTACGTGCTGGGCCTGCGCGCCGTCACGGGCGAGGGCCGCGAAATCCGCACCGGCTGCCGCACCACCAAGGGTGTCACCGGCTACGACCTCACGCGCCTGCTGGTCGGCTCCGGCGGCACGCTCGCGCTCATCACCGAAGCCACGCTCAAGCTGCTGCCCGCGCCGGAAGCCGTCGCCACCCTGCGCGTGTGCTTCGACAGCAACCGCGCCGCGCTCGACGCCGTCGGCCGCGTCATGCGCCAGGCGGTGGTGCCGTGCGCACTCGAATTCATGGACCGCCGTTCCATCGACGCCATCCGCCCCACCGGCGCCGCCGAGCACCTGCCGCCCGCCACGCAGGCGCTGCTGATGGTCGAGGCCGACGGCCCCGCACACGACCTGCCGCGGCAGATCGACGCCCTGCAACGCGCGCTCGCAGGCCCCGGGCTGCTCGACATGCAAAGCGGCTTCGACCCCGACACCATCGCCCGCCTGTGGGCCGCGCGCAAATCGCTTTCGCTCGCCGTCAAGCGCATCGCCCCGCTCAAGCTCAACGAGGACATGGTCGTGCCCGTGTCGCGCCTTGCCGACTTCGTCGATTTCATCGACCAGACTGCCCACGCGCAGCGCCTGCCCGTCGTCTCCTTCGGCCATGCGGGCAACGGCAACCTGCACGTCAACCTCATGGTGCACCCCGACGACGCCGAAGAAATGGCACGCGCCCACGCCGCGCTCGACGCCATGATGCAGTGCGTGATCGCACTGGGCGGCACGCTCTCCGGCGAGCACGGCATCGGCACCGAAAAGCGCCATTTCATCGCCCGCGAAATCGATCCCGCCACGCTGGAATTGATGCGCGCGATCAAGCGGCAGCTGGACCCGCACGGCCTGCTCAACCCCGGCAAGCTCTTGCCCGACTGAAATTGCGGCAAAGGCTTTACAAGCGCGCGAGGCCTCTATAGAATGCGCGGCTTCGTTGGGGGTATAGCTCAGCTGGGAGAGCGCTTGCATGGCATGCAAGAGGTCAGCGGTTCGATCCCGCTTACCTCCACCAACCTACAGGATGTCCGATGCATAAACTGGGCGTGATCTTCACGCTGCTGGGCCTGGCCCTCAGTATCGCCGGATTGATTGTCGGGTTCTGGAAGATGGTGAATGGTGCAGAAGAAGGCGAAGCTTGGCTGATGCTGGTACCATTCGGGTTCGTCGGTCTGCTGCTCGGCGTCACCCTCACCCAGCTTTCCAGGAAGCAGTAGCAGCGCAGTGTTGACGGCTTATGCCGTCGTCCGGGTCCCCATCGTCTAGAGGCCTAGGACACCGCCCTTTCACGGCGATAACCGGGGTTCGAATCCCCGTGGGGACGCCAACCCAATCAAGCGTTCAGCTTGACAACGTTGGCAAACAATCACAGCGTAACAGCCAAATGTCAGCCAAGGGTTTCTTGTGCTCGACGTTCTCTTGGCCGCTTTACCACAATCGATGCAGCCTGGGAGCCGTTCACAACTCTGCTCCCGATACGGCCACACGACCGGGTAGTGTAGTGGCACACGGTCCTGTGCCGCTCAAACCACGACGACTTCCACCCGTTTGCCCAGTACGTGCAGGGCTCGTTCCAGCGTGGGCACCTTGGTCGAATGCTTGGGGTTCAGGATGCGCCGGGCTTCTTTCTCGTCCATATCCATGCGTCGGGCCAGGTCGGATTTGCTGAGGCCCTGTTCCTTCATGGCCAGCCAGATGGCTGCCTTCATGGCGCTGCCCACCGGCAGGCACGCGAGGTGCTCGCCTTTTCTGGCCTTGCTGGGCAGGGGGATTTCCAGGCCATCCTCGATTCGCATCTCGACGGCGGCCTCCAGTGCGCCTTCGGCGGCTTCGAGGGCGTCTTCCAGGGTGTCGCCCTGAGTGATGGCCTCGGGAATGTCGCGGCAGGTGACAACGAAACCGCCATCCACTTCATCGGCGGCGAGGGTGACAGGGTAGGCAAAGCGTTGCATGGTGACTCCTAAGAACAGGTCTTTCTCGTTCAGGCCCAGTTGCTTGAGCATGGCGTGATAGGTGCCGGTTTTGAGTTCGTCCTTCGGGTTCCTGACGATGGTTCGGGTGTCGCCCAGTTTCAAGACACCATGGGAGCCCTTGCCCATGTCGGGATGCCAGGAACAGGCCAAGCTCCGTTCCTTGGCGAGTTTCTGAATCCGCTTGATGAACTCGCCACCTCTTATGGCGTTCATTGTCGGACATTATTGTCCGCCTCGCAACCGATAAATTCAGGGTGATCAACGGATCGCCTGCACCTTGGTTTCGGGCTGATGCCCGAAGCTGGGCAGCTTGCCCACAGCGGCTTTCAGGGTGTTGTCGCACAGGTGGGCGTAGTGCCGGCTGCTGGTGACGCGGGCATTCACGCGCATGACGTTCCCATGCTGCAAGTTGCCTCGATCTGCCCAAAGCCTTGCGTCGGACCGGTTCCGATGCGATGCCCGTGCCCGCCTACCGAAGCAGCAGCAGTAGCCCTACCCCCCACGCAACGTTTATAATAAACGGTTCAGTCGAGGGCGCCTGGCGTCGGCTTGTGGTTTGCATCCGTGATCGCGGATGCCGTAATTGGGAAACATGCATGAACAGAACCGACCTTTCGGGCGCCGCCCCGGTGAGTGACGCCCAGCGCGAACAGGACAACCTGCGTTTGTACATCAACCTCAAGCTGGCCTCGTCGGGACAACCGGCCGTGCGCGGCCAGGCCAGCGACAGGTTCATGGACGTGGCGCACGATCTGCTGATGGCCTACCGTGCCAAGAACTGGCTGCTGTCCGGCTATCTTTGCCCGCCCGATCGCCGCATCCAGAATTTCCTCGACCGTTATCTCGCCGGCGTCGACGAAATCCCGCAACTGCCGGGACAGACCTTCATCCTCGACCATCAGGGCCTGGCACGCGAACTGTCGCTGCCGGTTGACGGCAACACATTCCAGTCCGACATCGTGTCCAGCTACCGGGTGCGCCAGGGCGTGTTGCACAACCCGGCGAGCGACCGCCGCACCACCAAGGGACTGTTCCATGTCAGCGAAGGCGGATTGCCCATTCCCGGCGACAAGAAGGCGGTGCCGCGCGAGACCTTCGCACGCATGCTGAAGCACGCCTTCCATCCGCCCGCCGACCTCCTGACCCTGCCCTACGCCGCCAGCCAGCCCGCACCGGCACGCATGTTCGTGTCGCTGCTGCTGCGCCCGGTGGTGTGCCCGGCGATTCCCGGCGTGGCGCCGGAGAAGAGCATGGAAATCCGCTTCTTCGCGCCCGGCAACCTGGTCAGCAATCTCGATTTCCTCGAGAACATCTTCGGCAACGGCGGCAACCCCTATCTGCCCGAGCATGACGCTGCGCTGGACGTGGCGCACTGGACCGGGCACACCGGTTGCGTAGTCCTTGCGCCGCACCTCGTCGGCCTGACCAAGCGCGAACTGGGCCTGCCGCACTGGGACGACGCCAACGAGCGCCAGCGCCGCGAAGGCATGTGCTGGAAACAGCCGGACGAACCCTACAACGACGGCCAGGCCTTCAAACTCACGGCGCGCGACGCCAGCGGTGTGATGGTCACCATCATTGCCGACAACTATTTCGGCTACTGCAAGAAAGAAGTCAAGACGCAGATCAGCTTCTCCGCCAACCTCTTCGGCCTGGCCGAGGAAGAGCACGCCGGCGGTGCGCTCTTGTTCCAGTGCCGCAACCACGGCGAGGAATACGGTGTCGACAGCCGCACGCGCGAACCGGGCTACACGTTCGAGGACACGCTCGCGCACTACGGCACGTTCATGCGCCGCATGCCGGAGGGTCACGCGGTCGACGTCAACTTCCCCGATATCGTCTACGTGCCGCAGGACGTGCGCTTCGATCTCAACGCGCAAACCATCACCTGGGAAAATGGCGGAACGATACGGCAGATCCGCCTCATGCCCGGCAAGATCTACATGCAGCCCAACGGCTACAAGGTAGAGATGCGCCGCCATCCGGGCGCGCCGTCGTGGCGCCTGGTCGGCATCGAGCCGGAAGGCACGTTCTGCCACAAGCCGTGCACCGTTTCCGGCGGCGGCAAGTCCGAAATTTCCAAATCGCTGGAAGACGCCGTCATCTACGGCCCGCTGTTCATCGACAACCTCGACCGCGACCTCGAATGGGTGCGCAGTATCCTGGAATACGACTACACCGGCCGCTTCCGCCCCGGCTTCGAGCATGAGGACCGCAACCCCACGCGCAAGCCGCTCAGCATGGAGCGCAGCCTGGGCTCGGTGATCAAGCTTCTGACGCCTTCGCCCAGCCACACCGACGAATACAACGCCTGGCTCGACAGCATCCCGCCGCGCATTCTCGCACTGGTGTTCCTGATCAAGCGTTTCCACCGCCCGGAATGGGGCAACGAATGGGACCAGCAACTCGCGGTCGACGTGGTGGACGGCGCCCCGGCCACGAGCTGAAAATGTTCGGTCGCCGTATCGTCGCCAGCTACCTGCGCGTGGGTTTCGACCGCGACGCCCAGTGGCGCACCTTCAAGCTGCGCCAGGATTTCATTCCCGCCGAGAAGGTGCAGATGGAAGACGACATCACCGCATCGGTGGTCGCACCCGTCGCCGCGCTCTCCGGCTGCAAGCCGGGCCTCGATCCCGCGGACAGCGTCAAGCTCACCTACAACTGCGAACGGCGCCTGTTCCAGCGCCCGGACGACGCCATCCACCCCGGCTACGACAAGCAGACCGAGGCCGAAATGGCCCAGCCCGGCAACTTCATTGCCAACTTCGAGCCGCTGAGTGGCGATGCGCTGGCCGCCGAGGTCGACAACGTCATGCGGCTCTCCGCCTACACTGCGCCGATGCGCGAACTGCTCACCGCCGCGGCGCAGGCAAACGAGACCGTGGTGTCGTCGGCCTGTCCGCGCCTGGTCGACGGCAAGCCGTCGAAGAACCCGCGCTACCTGCAGCTGCGCCCCGACATCGCCAACCCCATCCGCAAGTACGCGGCCGAGATGGGCATGCGCTTCCACCGCAAGCTGTCCGCGGAAACGCCGGTGTGCGTGAGCGTCGACGCTGTGCTGTCCGGGCGCCGTAACAACCCGCCGGACACCGGCGTCCGCTCGCTTGCGGTCTACAGCCCGATCCATTACCAGGACCTGCCGGAACTGTTCATGGATTACATCTGCTCGCTCACCGGCAAGTCGCCCTCGACCACCGGCGCAGGCTCGGAAGGCGCCCTCACCAAGGGACCGTTCAACGCCCTGCATCCCACGGCCGACCTCAACAACGCGCTGGTGTCGATGATCCTGACCGGCCACGACGGCTTCTCCACCGCAGCCGGCCACGTCGGCTCGCACGTACGGGTCGACCACGACATCAGCCTGCTGGTGCCCGAAATCTGGGCGCGCCTGCAGCCGCCGCAACGCCGCGCGTCCTGGCTCATCGAACAGGGCTATCTCGAACCCCTGGCAGACTTCGACCACAACGGCCAGCGCGTGCTGGCGAGCCGCCTCGGCTACCGCATCACGGAGCGTTTCGTCGCCCACTTCATGGGCAAGATTTTCGACAACCCGCACGCCGTCTTCAACGAAGCCCTCCTCAAGCCGGAAACGCAGGACATGGCCGGCTTCGCCGACGGCGTGTGCAACATCGTCGAGGCCCAGGAGCGCGTCGCGCGCCGCTACTTCGAGGACGGCAGCATTGACGAAGCCTGCCCGCCGCTGAAGGCGCTGCTCGCCATCATGGCCTACGGCCACTACCAGGGCCTCGACGTGCATGCGCCGCAGATCCGCGCGCTGTTCACCCGCGAAGCGCTGCTCGAGTCGGACTGGTACCGCCAGCGCCTCCAGGTCAAGCGCGAGCGCGATCTCGCCCTGTGGCGGCACAACCTCGACGAACTCGTGCGCTTCCGCGACAACCCGCACAACGGCGAAGAAGCACGTCGCCTCGATCTTGACACCCGCATCGCCTACGCCCGTGCGCAGCTCGCGAACCTGGACCAGCCCGACGCGTGGAAGCAGTTTATCGGCACCCTCGGTGCCGATCCGCTCGGTCCCATCGAGGCCGCGCAGCTGGGT
>JANJWS010000059.1 GCA_024709425.1 Thiobacillus sp. | reverse complement strand
GCTTCACCCGCAACGGCCAGCAAGTATGGGGCGCGCTGGCCCCAGGGCAAGGGTTCCTCCACGAACCACGCCTCCTCCACACTATTTGGGATGACGTCAATATCCTTCTCAGGTATCGAGAAATCTCGGGAGATCTGTTTTTTCGTGTACTCCGAGACGGTCAGCAGTCGTGCCGCATGCGCCGCAACGCGTGGCACGATCCATCGCCTGTAAAGGCGGCCCAGCGTCTGATAGAGCGAAACCGATGGCTGCAAACGGGTCCATGGCTGGAGATAGATCAGGTCGTGCACCACCAGCGTCAATTGCGTTGTGGAAGGCAAGCGCAACGGTGCGGTGTTATAGGGGCACAGCAGGTGCGTGACCCCGTGCTCTTCACAAAGCCCGGGCAGGACAATCTGCTCCCAGTAGGGGAAAAAGGCCGCGCCCGCGCGAACGCTGGCGTAGCCTGGGCTCGGATACCCTTTCGGCAAGAACGCTTGAATTCTGTCAGCGACGGGCTCTATCAATGCATGCGCATAGCGCCCCATGCCTCGATAGTGGCCGACCATCCAACGGGCATCGACCGCCAGCGTCATACCCCTGCGTCCTCGCCTCCTGCGGCAGAAAAAACGGCCAGATACCGCTCACGTGCGGCGTCGGGCGAATTGCGGTGCAGAATGCGATTGCGTGCGCCGGCAATCGCGCGCCGGGCCCCTTCCCCACTGCCGTCACACAGGAGTCGACGGGCGACCTGCAGCGAGCGCCGCAACGCCACCTGATCCCCCGGTGGAAAGAACAATGTCCGCGGGTAGTCGTCCCCCAACAACTCACGATGTGCGGGAATGTCTGTGACGACGCAAAGCAAGCCCGCCAGCACGCCCTCGCCAAGTGCATAGGAAAACGATTCCGAATAAGACCCCGATATCAAAATCACATCCTCGGTCAAGCGGCTGGACAAGTCGTCCACGTGCCCTTCCCAATGTACCGATGGAGAATTCTTGTACAGTGCACGCAGCCGCCCGGCCATCACACCGTCACCATAGACATGGAGTTCAATGCCGGCGTCCTTCACACACGCCGCGGCGACGTCTTCCACGCCTTTACCTGGTTCGAGTCGCGCGACGACGGCAGCCCGCAGCGTCGCGTCCGATGCGCAGATTCGCGCTTTATCCAGCAGGGGCGGGGTTGGGGCAAAAAACCAATTGGGTATGGAAACCACATCGAGATCCGCCCAGCGTCGTGCATGCTCCGCCGCCACATGGTCAGAAACAGCTACGACCCGCCGGGCGAACCGCGTCGCCAGGCGATAGACGGCTTCTTTAAGGTCCCCCTGCAGGGATGAGAGACACGTGTGGCGAATGATCACAGGCGCCAGGCCCGTCAGCAATCGCACGGACGGTGCCAGATAAGCCGCCCCGCGCCCATTCAAGACAATCACCGCCGGACCGGATCGCAACTCTCTGCGGCACCTCCAGAGCCAGCGAAGAATATTCCAGCGCACCCAGCCGCGCGCCCCCAACCCAAGAAAAGCCCCCCCGCGCTGGGTCAGGCCTGCTTCCAACGCGGCTAGAGAAGGCGAGACCACAACAAGGTGAATCGTCGACCCGACCAACTCTGCAAGCCTCAGCAAGAATACCTCACCGCCGCCCATGAAACGGGTCATGCTTATGACGTACACGCTTGTAGCCATGCTATCGCGCAGAGGCCTTCCGCGTCGCACTCCACATTCTCTGCGCCATCCAGCAGCACGCCGCGAGCGCGATGATTGGAATAGCGTATCGCATCAGGTTGTGTACCGGATCGTGGAGCATCGTTCTCGGGTAATAGACAATCCCACAAGCCACCCAGAACATTAAAGCCCCTGTAACACCCTGATTGAAGCGCCCCAGCATTCCGAGGGACCAACCCACAACGAGACTTCCAATGACAACCCCGGCCCACCCGCCAAGTAGCAGCAATTCAGCGAGGTAACTACTACCCGTGCCAAACCCAAGGGCATATGCCGTTGGCATGACCATCATGGAAATATCATTCGACAAGAACCATCCCTCCTGCACCTCGGGCTGGCTATAAAACGGAACTGTGAATTGACGCAAAAAATAAGTTATTGCGTTATCACTGAAAAGATCAAGATTCTCCAAGACGAACAGATTAACCCCTGCCGTAGCACCCTGCTGGATAAAGAAACCCAACAGGAGAGATCCTTCGATAGAAGTTCCACCCTGGCGCATCACCTCGACAACAAATGCGAGCACAAAAATCACCAATACAAGACCAAACAGGCCGTGTGCCGAAAACTTTCCACCGAATCGCAATTTATAAAACAGGAGGAACATAATCGCAACAACAAAGAATTTTCCTCGAAGCCCAACCAACAATTCGCTCGAAAAAACGATCAAGAACAAGACAAGCGCACGCCGCGCTCTTATCTTGTCATTTTCATGGAAAAAATAAAGCGTGAATGCCGCCAGGCAAAAGAGGGCCCCAACCCTTATAAAAACGCCAACCCCCTCGATATGCTCGGAACCCAAGTAAATTGCCAGATAACCACCCGACTGCATTAGATAACTGAAATAATAATAATTCTTGTACAAATAAACCGGTAAACACAAGAAAAACAAAAAAAGATATATGTTTGCATCCATCTTGGTCGGGTCGAGCGACCTGTGTGATGCGGCCGGCAACAGCGAGCCCAAATGCACGGCAAGTGCCGACAAAAGCACTAGCCCCACATATGTTCCAACGATGTCATAACCGACCTCAAACTCACTTCCAAACGTAATACTTGCCAAGTACGACTCGCCCCCAAATAAAGATGGGATCGCACGACCTGTCAGAAAAACAACCAGAAACGCCAAGAAAATGAATGAAGGACTCCGTCCTCCGCCATGCGATGACCAGTTAATCAGCGCGATCGTGATTGCACCGAGCGAAAGGAGCACCGAAGCCGTTTGTACATCCCCCCAGCCCATCGCATGCAAAAGCGCAAAGCCGATGAACGGCACCGCCCAAACCGCAGCGAGCAGCAGATTTTTCCTAGTTAACATCGCGTGATCGTGCCGCCTGACTCAAAGAATGAAAGCGAAAGTACTGTGCCGCACAAAACATTTCGATGACACACAATGCTATTGCAACACCAAACACCCCCGACAACCCGGCGCCGGCTGGCAAGATCACCATGGCCAACATCGAATTGTTCCGTGCAACCTTCCACAACTGTAACGATTCATGTCGCGCAATGAGCGACGCTGCACGAAAACCATTTGAGACCTGGAACGCAAGGACTGTACATTGCACTACCAGCAAATCCCAATTCAGGCTTTCGATCGAAAACAATTGCACCGTCAAGGGGCCGACAGCCGCCAGTCCGACGCCACTGAGCACAGCGAGGATACCGGCATATTTGTGAACCACAGTCGCGCCGTTCGAAGACCCCACAACATCGATTGAGGAACTCGACAATCGAGCGATACTGACGCTAGCGAGAGTGGAGAAAAACATCAACGGTGCACTGGCCAACCGTTGGTACAGGAGATATTGGGTCAAGAGCGTGCCACTTGCGACAAGGGACACAGCCAGTGCATCGACGCGAGTGTAGGCGACGCCCAGTAACGCAACGTTACCCAACGGAGCGATGCTCTTGAAAACCCCACCGAGCACTGCCGGCGCGTGTCGCTCCAGCGTCTTTGGAAGAACGCTCGTTTCGATGTCGGGCTTGGGTCCATGACGTTTTGCGAGGATCACGCTTGCAGACAGCGACACGGCCTCAAAAAAAATCATACACCACCAGATCGGGATGACTTCCTCGCGCGCAAGCACCAGAAGCGCCGACTGAATCAACAGGGCAAGACCCAACGGGCGTACCAACGCGGCCATGTCCTGAGAATCCCCGGTTTGCAGGTGCGCCTGAACATAGCCAAACCCCATCAGGAAAGTGAATTGCAGGCTTGCAACCAAGGGCACACCCAAGGGAATCTCGCTTTTCAGGCATGCCAACGCGATGACGCCCGATGTGACCAGTTGCCCAAGCACGGTTGCAAGCAACCGAAAATATCCCTTGCCACGCGCAAAATCCTGTGCGGCAGGAAAGTCCTTCTGGTGCAGGCGAGCCAAGACGTTGTTCTCGAGGCCATAGTCGAAGATGATCCTGAAGAGTTCAACGATTGCAACGGACAGCAGGAACCCCGTGGCGTCGTCGCCAAGAAGATAGGCAACAAACAACAACGAGAAATAACGCCCACCAAAGAAAATCAGTCGGGCGACCGTTGCAGAAACCATTGGGTTTCCAGGGGCAGGCACAGGCACGGAGGCTTCGTGATCAGTCACAGTGCGCAATACTCTCAGAGGCTTGCGGCGAGGAGCCATGGCACTAATGCGATTCATGTCCTTGACTCTGCGTGCACACCGTCATTATTTTCGGTTTTGCCGCGCCGCCATCCATGACACCCGCGCGTTGTACGTGGGCGCCACGTGCCGCATGAACACAGCGTTCAGCACATCATCCATCGAGTCATCCCGCCCCAGCCAAGAGCTGGCGCGACTCCGGCGTCATGGCTCGGAGCATGGCGCGAATGAATTCTTCTTCCAGCTCATATGATTCGGCATCGTTGGGGGATATGGTCGATACCCGAATCAGAATTCCATAGGGAATCGTTCGAGTGAGCCCATATTTCACACGTGCCAGACTCTGATCCAGCCCGCCGCGCACGGCCGATTCGCCGATCATGACCCAATACATGATTGGTTCAACCCGCAGGCCCTGGCTTGCAACCAATTTCATGACCGGGAGCTTGCTCCCATCAATATCGATCACATCCTTCGTCACTGCGCCAAGCATGAAACCTTGGGCCGGATAGCACATCTCGGGTCGATGAACCTGCATTTCCGTGTTCTGCGTGCCGCCATATGTAATCGACAGCATGATGCGCCGCCCCTTTTCATTGATGTAGTTGCGGGTCAGAATTTGATTGTAGATCTTGCCCATCAGAGACTGCACCTGCGGGCTCAGCACGAGCGAATCGATGGCCTGCTCTTGCCTCCAGTCTCCAAATTGGCTGGGGATGATGGCTTCGAGATCGACAGCGGGTCCCTGATCCGCCATTTTCTGGTTCGGCGTCAACGCCGCCGCCAAGCCCACGGCGGCAAGCATCGCCAGTCCGACGAAGAAGTTGCGGAAACGGTTGGGCCTCATGATCCAATCTCGCGCGTGCAGTCATTCCGGCAAAACCCGCCGTTAGTGCACGCCCGCCCTCGAAAATGGAGACTCGCAGCAGCGGTAGACAAGGCAAGCGGTCTTCAACTGACCACGGGCCGCCGGCGCTGCCAGGGTTTCAGCACTCGCACGAAGCCCGCGCGAATGGCGGCAATCCGGGGTACGCTGTCGGGATTCTGGCTCGCGGTTCCCAGCGCACGACGGATGAATACATACACCAGCAGCAGCACGCCGCTCAACAGCCAGGCAACGAGCGCAATGATGGCTTTGTGGATGTTCGACTTGCGCTCCGGCGGAACCGCCACGTCCACGACCTGAATGACTGCGCCCTCCTTGAGCTCATCGAGTCTGGCGAGTTCATATTGCTTGGACATCTGCTCGAAAAGCACTTCGTGGTATTTGAAATCGCGATACAAACGGACGTATTCGGCATTCTCGCCGGTCGGCTGGGCGGTTTCGAGTTTGCCCAGTTGTGCACGAAGCGCGGACAGTTCCTGCTGGGCCAGGCGGAAGTTGACGCTGTTCTCGGTAAGATAGCCACGCATGCTTGCCAGCAATAGTTCCTTGGCCATGATTTGCGCCTTGAGCGATGCAACCCCCTGTCCCACGGTTGCCGGATTGAACTTGAGCGCCCCCTCGCTGACACCGGCATTGCTCAGTGCGATTTCTGCCTTGGCAAGATTGTCCTTGATCTTGGCCAGTTCCTTTTCGAGAAACTGGCGTCTGCCCTGCGCCTCGGTCACCGCGAGACGGTCATTCAGCAGTGAAAGCTCGGCGACATAGGCATTCGCCATGGCGGCTGACAGGCGCGGGAACTTCGATAGCACCTTGATTGTGATGAGACCATCCCTGCCTGCGGATATCCGCGTCACTCTTTCCAGGATTTCCCGCGCATCTTCGCGGGTCTTGACGTTCGGATGCTTCATCAGGCTGAACTGCTCGATCAGCCGGTCGGCGATGGTCCGGCTCTTCAGCAAGCCGATATACATTTCCGTGGAACCCTTGCCACCCGAGCCCATGCCGGCCATGCCGGCCAGTCCGCCGAACTGGGCCATCAAGGCCGCGGCGGCGCCCTGTTGTTGCTGCGGCGGCATGAAGCGGGTCTCCGCCTCGTAGACAGGCTTGAACAGGAAGGCAAGGCCCACAGCTGCCAACGCCAGCGCAATGGGGCCATAGACAAGCAGGCGTGCGTTGTCAGCCAGCGCCTGCAGAATGTCCAGCAACTGGACGCCATCATCCTCCACCTCGTCGGGGGCATGGTTATGATTCATCGTTTGCCACCTCAATCGAGCGATTTCCAGGCCGCGACACCGAGGCCGAGTTGGTAAAGCACCTGCGTCCAGTCCTTCAGGCCCGTCACGAACTTGGTCCAGTTCGTCCGGCGATCCAGTTTGGCGGGAATGACGACCGTATCCCCCGGCATCAATTCAAGCGCCTTGAATCCACCCATTGTGAACAGGCCGCTGGCATCACGCGCGGTCTTGACGCTACCGTCGGCCCGCAGAACGAAGGCGTAGCGCAATTCTGCATTGTCATTGACGCCGGTCGCGTTGAGCACGTCTTCCACGGTCCGCCCCGGGCGATAAATGATCGCGTTTTCGTTGTACACCTCGCCCACCGCGGTAACAAAACCCGGGCGGCTGGGAATGTGGATGGCGTCGCCATCTTCGAGGGGAAGGGCCGGCAACGCGTCCAGAGCAACCTTGCTCGGCGGTAGTTCCAGGCTGACCCGGCCATTGCTCTTGAATGCCTTCATGCGATCGAGCTGCTGTTGCTGCGAGAGAATCTGGTCCTTTGCTTCATCCCTGGCATTTGCATCGGACAATTGCTTGCCGATTTCAGCTTGAAGTTGCGCTTCGAGCTTCCGGATGACGGCATCGAGGTTCTTCTGCTGCTGTTGCCGGACCGACTCACGCGTGAACTCTGCCCCATACAAATAGGCGTTGGGCGTGACCCCGCCAAGCCGTGTCAACAGCTGGGGCAGGGTCTCGCCGGCTTCGACCTGGTAGATACCGGGCGCAGCGACTTCACCTTCGACACGAACCAGCCGGGTCTGCCGATCCTGCGGGACACGGAGGTCATTCTTGGACAGGATGGTCACGATATCCCCGGGCTGCAGCGGCAGGTTGTGCTGCTCATCGCCGTCATTCACGGCGCGCCCGAGGTTGAACGGAATCAGCCGGGTAGTCAGCGTGGCGCGATCCAGCCGTTCGATCACCGCATATTCCCAGTTCACTTCATCAAGCAGCTTGCGCACACCGAATTCAACGGCGGCCGCATCGGTCTTGCTCGACAGCACCAAACGATTCTTGCGGTGATAGTAATCGGGGGTAATCAATGCCTCCCGGCTGGGGATCAGATCCCGGATGCGCATGCCGTCCACGTAAGGGTAGCGCAGCGGATCCGCGACGTTGCCACGCAAGGTGACCGCGTTCGCGAACTGTGGACTGATCTCGAAGAGGGTAAGGATGTCACCATCCTGCAAGGGGCGCTGGAGCCCCGCGTTATCGAGTGCGAAGTCGTCGACCTTGCGCGCTCCGCTGGCGGACGAGTCGACACGTTCCAGCAATGCCTTGCCGGATTTAGCGAGTACGGACAATCCGCCCCCCAGTTCCAGCACGTCCTCGATACGGTCCGAAGCCTTCAATTCATAAATTGCGGGCTGCTCCAGTGCGCCCAGGATTGCCACCCGCGACCCGGCCGGCGGGATGACGATGACATCACCCGGCAGAAGCGGCACGTCACCGCTGCGGTCGCCACGTGCGATGAAGTCATAGAGATCGAGATTGCCAACGAGGCGTCCGCCACGCTTCAACTGGATATTGCGCATCGAACCCGTGCTGGCGGGGCCGCCCACTTCGAACAGCGCATTGATCAAGGTGGAAAGGCTCGAAAGCGTATAGGTCCCGGGCTGCACGGCATGGCCGACAACGTAGACCTGAATGCTGCGCAAACGCCCGAGCGTGGCATTGAGTTCGAAGTTCTTGAAAACGCGGCCGATCTTGCTGCGCAATACTGATTCCAGATCACCGGCGCGCACACCGGTGAGATTGATTGCACCGATCTTGGGTAGATTGATCTGGCCATCTCGATTGATTATGAGGCGCTTTTCACTATCGACACTGCCCCATACTTGTAAACGGATTTCATCGCCCGGACCAAGGATATAGTCATTGGGTGCCGGCGCCTGAAGAATAGGCAAGTAGCCAGTTGGATCGCCAAATAATTGCTGGCCATAAACCGGCAACATACGGCCCGTTACCTGTTGCACAAAACGCTGGAAGTTGCTTGGCTGGAGTTCCGCACGTTGACGCACGACGCGCGCAGGCTGCGAGTCTTCCTTGGGGGGCTGAACGGAATAGACGGGAACAGGCGCCACGGCCGGCTCAAAACCACCAGCCCCACTATCTGCGCCCAACGACAGGCTATTCTTGAGTTCGAGCAGGGATAGATCGGACGGCATCCCCGGGGACGTCAGGGTTGGTGCGCTTACCCCCGCCGGAACGGCGGCGCCCGAATAATCCGAGACAGTCTGCCCGGACGCCGCAAAGCTCGATGCCCACAAAACCATTGCCGCGACGGCGGCGCGTTGAAACCGATACTTCATCATCTCCCCTGCTTCCACCTTCATCTGGATGTCTTGTCTGGCTGTTCCACCGAACGGGCCCGCTTTCGTCATTCCCGACACTCATCCGCGCCCAGCGCGGTCCCGCCACAGCGCGGCGCAGGTTTCGCATGACGGGATGGGTTGTCAATTGAGTACGAAATCGGCCGTCTCCCGCCTATTCGTAACGGTATTCGGGGCGGCTGAAGTCGTACGTCAAGCCGATCCCGATCAGGTTGCTGTCCAGTTTTCCTTCAAACGCTATCACTTTACCCGCTTCCAGCCGGGCAGCGAACTGCCGATCAAAGCGCCACGCGACGCCCAGCAGCGGCTGGATGATGGCGCCACCGCCAACGTCCACACCACCGCCGCCGGCCGCGCCAACGGTCACCTCGGCATTGAAACTCAAACGGCCATCCTGACGCAAGGGAATTTCCCGGCCGGCGCCGATCAGCCCGACTGCATACCCCCCTGCATCCCCCGTATACGCGCCATGCGCCTGGCCAGTGAAATAGACCGAGTCGGTCAGAAATTTCTCGAACTTGAGCCCGACCAGGCTCAGATCCTGCTTGTAACCAGGCTTGCGGGTGGCATCCAGGCTGGTGTGCTGCACCGCGGCGAAGCGCCATTTCGCCAACCGCACGCCTTCGAGGCTGCGTGCATCCTGGCCATGCGTGGATGTGCCGAGGTCCCCCAGGCGATAGCCAAGGCTTAGGCTGTAGAAACTGGCGTCAAAGCTGCCGGCGCTGACGAGACGGCCACCTTCGAGCCCGAGCTTGAGCGCGGGCGTTACCACGTAATCCAGTCCCACGCGCGCCTTGCCCACGGCTCCCCCGCCCGTGTCGACCCGACCGCCGCCCGCGCCGCCGGCGGCGAGACTAGCCGTAAGGTGAAGACGCCGCCCCGGCAAGGGGATGCGATAACCGGCGCCAGCCAGCAATTCGGCATAGCCGTCAGATGCTCCGCCCATCGCACCCGCCGTCTCAACCAGAAAATAACGGCGGTCATCGAAATGCCTGCGGTATTCAAAGCCGATACGCCTGAGCATGGCGGTCATGGCGTCGCCCTCGGTGGTTCGGGCTTTGTCGGGGGGGCGGTATTCACCATAGGTGGCGAGCCACTCGGAATGCTTCAGCTTGAGACCGGCCAAGTCACGCGGATGCACGATCTTGCCAGTGTCACCGGCGCGACCGTAATACACATCGAAAGGGATGCCCAGCGTAAAATTCAGCTGGGTGCTGTCAATGCCGCCATCGGGGAATTCGACATAGGACACCCCCACTCCCAGCATTGTGCCCGCCACGTCGCGGCTGACGCCGACATGGGGCCGCAGCATGAGGCCTCCCCCCTGCGGCGCCGCGCCCCCACCCCCACCCCCGACGAAAAGACCCGCGTCGAGCAGCCATTTCGAGGCAAACCGCTTGCCGGTTCCGACCGTGAAGCCCCCGGTGAAGAAACCACCACGCTCCCCCGCGAGGGCGCCAAATCCGGATGCACCGACATACCAGTCGGGATGGACATTCACCAGATAATGCACGCCAGCGAGGCCCATGGTTTCGGATGGACCGATGTCCAGCGCTTCGTAGCTCATGCGTAGCAAGGCCGGCTTGCTGCGCAGGGGCGGCGCCCCCAACGGATCAGCCAGCGCAGGCTGCGGGCCTGCCAATACGCCGCTGGCCAACAGGGCTGGCGCCAAGGAACGACGGAAATGCACGATCAGCACGCGACGATACGCACCTGCTGGCCGGTCTGGCCAAAACGGCGCTCACGCTGCGCAAACCAGGCCAGCGCCTGGCCCATCGCCCGCCCATCGAAATCCGGCCAGAGCGTATCGGTGAAATAGAGTTCCGCATACGCGGTCTGCCACAGCAGAAAATTGCTGATGCGCTGTTCCCCGCCCGTGCGGATGACCAGATCGGGATCGGGCGCATAGCCCATCGACAGATAAGGGCGAAGGTCGATGTCCCCCGGATCTGGTAAGGACTGGATATCCTCCGCAGTGGCCAATCGATCTCTCAGCCATCCACGGAACGCCTGCTGGATGTCCCACTGGCCGCCATAATTAGCCGCCACAGTGAGGGTTAGCCGCTCGTTGGCAGCGGTTCGCGCCTCGGCCGAGGCAATCAGGGTCTGCAGGCGTGGGCTGAAACGACCAAGATCCCCAATGACACGCAAGCGCACACCGTTCCGCCACAATTTATTGATCTCACCTTCCAGGGCACTCGCAAACAGCCCCATCAGATCACTCACTTCCTCTTCCGGGCGTTTCCAGTTCTCTGTACTGAACGCGAACAGAGTAAGAAATCGGATGTTGCGTTCAATGCAGCATTCGACGACATCGCGAACCCGCCGGACACCCCGTGCATGGCCTGCGACGCGCGGCAGAAACCGGGCCTTCGCCCAGCGTCCATTGCCATCCATGATCATGGCAACATGTTGCGGCTCCTGCAAAGTCGTCTCCTCGAAACTACCGTGTTTCTCTTTTCTTCTCGTTTGCCTGCCCAGCATCGCCGGATTCGAAACGTCTCGCCGCTGCGCCGCACGAGACCCCCGCCGGTCCGGTAGAAAGCCCACCTGATCGGAATCAGCCGCCAGCATGCCGATGCGCGTCCCGAACGTCTCAGACCCAAGCATTGTCTGGGGCCGTAATGACAGTGGCCTGAAGGGGAGCACCAAGAGGGCCCAAAAGTACCATGAATCCCAACGGTACGGCCAAGCCTTTTGTCGGGTCGATCCCCGCTACGCGGGGCCCCTCGCCCTACGGCTCAATAGCCCGCTCCGATAAGCCCAGAGCAGCATAAACCCGTACGTCGCGGGCAGGCCATTTCGCCGGGTCGATCCCCGCTGCGCGGGGCCCCTCGCCCTACGGCTCGATAGCCTTACTCCCACTCGATTATTAACAGCAGCGCAAGGAGCTTGCTGCACAAGGTGCACAGGCACGGCAGCGCATCCATTACCGTCGAAGATACCGACTAAAGAAGGTGGCCGCGTTGGCCGGCGCGCGCCGAGTTACTGCCCCGGCTTCGCCTTGTCGCGAAGCGCTCGGATGACCCCCGCCAGCGGCAAACCAACAAGTGCGCTGGCCACCCAAGGCTGCCCGTTGAGGGCGAGATAGACCGCCCCGCCAATACTGAGAAGACTGACGGCGAAACCAAGCAGTTGGCCGATGGTGTCGCTCCTGAAGACCGACTTGGACTGCCGTTCCGCTATATCCAGCTGTTTCTGCTGCGCCGCGATATTCGCCTGCATGGCTTGATCTTCCTGCAGGTGGCGATGCGCCGTCTCGCTTTCGGCCATCGCCAAAATGCGTTCAGCGGCACCGGGGATAATTTGGTCGTAACGCTGCAGGGTATCAGGCGGCGGGATCGGCCCTTGAAACGCCTGGGTGACGGTCTGGACTTGAGTCTGGACTTGGGACGGTTGAGGCTGTGAAGCGGCCGTTACGGCCTGCTGGATCTTACTTGGTTGCGGAGACTTCTTTGCCATAGCGGGACGTAGCGTTACGAATGTCGTTTCCGATATTCGACCAGTCACCGGCTATCGACGAGAGTTGCCCAGGAGGGACGACCTGGTGCACAACCGGAAGCTGCGGAGCCGCGAATTTCCCAAACAGCACGACAGGCGCGCCCAAGCCTTTCAGAAAGCCTTGGGCGAACGCAGCGCGCGGTTTGGAATTGAAATCGAGCAGAATCATGTAATGAATGGTAGCTGAATTTCCTCGGCTACGATACCGGGCGCCATTTTCAGGCTAAACGTGCCAGCGCGACTGCGCAGGGCGGTTTTCCCTTCCTTGCGCAGTAAATCTCTCGCGATCCAGTAGAGCGTCCGGTTTCCAGTTGCCGCTGCCAGGTCCATCAATCGCGCCGGATGGTCGTGGTATTGCTCGGCCAGCCGTTCCTCGGCAGTGAGCGGGGTCTGTAGCCGGTTGGGCAGCATCACCGCGCGCCGAGCGACATCGGATCGTGCCCACGGTTCAGCACGTCGAAGGGGTCGTATTCGCGTGGCCGCTGTCTGCTCGGCTCCCCGATGTCCAGCCCCACCGGCACCGGCACTGCGAAGGTGATGGCCAGGGCATCGGCTGAGTCAGGCGAAGCGAGGCCGCGGGCCTTCATGCTCTCCTTCTTCTCCAGCAGGATGGCGTCAGCGGCGTTGTAGCCGTACTCGACGCTGGTGAGGTCGGTCGCCAGCAGTTCGTCCTTCGGGATCGCCCCCCGGGCCAGCCATTCACGCATCAAACCCCAAATCTCAGCGCGCCGGTTCGCCCACTTGCGCGGGTCCATTGCCCGGCCGCCGAACTGGACTTCGTTCACGTCGAAGCCGATCGAGCGCAGCCGGTCGATGACGCCACCGCCCACGCCGCCACCGTCGACGTTGACGATGACGCGATTGCCGGCCATGCGCAGCGCGTTGACGTGCTCGACCACCCGCGCGGCCAGGGTCATGGTGTCCGCGCCCTTCAGACGGATCGGCGCCCACGAACGCGCGTCACGCCCGCAGCGGGTCCATATCACGCTGCTGTCGTCGCCGAAGCGCGCAGGGTCGACGCCGACGACGAAAGCCTCGTGGCGGTCTGTGGACACTTCCCGCACCTGGGCGTCGTTGACCACATCGCGCGAGATGAACTGCAGGCTGGATGCGCTCGGGAACTCGCCGAGCACGCGCACCTTCACGAAGTCCGAGCCGATGCCGTAGTCGGCCACCCATTCCTCGATCTGCTTCTTGTTGGTGATCTGGCAGGTACGGCTGTCGATCTGCCGGGTGTTCCAGCGGTGCCGCTGGCCGTTGAAGCACTCGAAAAACTTGGTGCCGGTACGGGTCGGGTTGCCGAAGGCGAACCACATCGGCGCCCCGTCCGTCATGCCGCCCTCGGCAACTTCCCAAATCTTGGCCGGGATCGCGCTCGCCTCGTCGAAGATGTAGAACGGCGTCGAATCAGCCGCGTGCAGACCGGCGAAGGACTCGCTGTTTTCCTCGCGGCATGTCTGCGCATCGCAGCGCCAGGACTCAGGATGCTCGGCCATGGTCATGCGCATTGCGCCCTTGCCTGTCGTCACGTCGAACCACTCGCCGAAGATGCAGCGCTTGGTCCACTTGCCGATTTCTGCCCAGGTCTTCGATTCAAGCTGCGGCGCTGTGTTGGCCGTCACCACCCCCCTGGCATTGGGGCGCGTGCTCATGATCCAGTTGACCAGCCAAGCGGTGATCGCACTCTTGCCGATGCCGTGGCCGCTGCTGATCGCGCTTCGAATCGCATCGACCGCGGTACTCCCATCGAAATCGCGCTCGCGCACCTGGCGCCCAACTTCTTCCAGCAACTCACAGGCCCATGCGTCAGGCCCATGCTCGGTCTCATAGGTCACCCGGTATTCCTCGGGCAACTTCACCACATGCAGCGAACGATCATGGTCCCACTCGTAGGCGAACAGCACGAAGGCCAGCGGCTTGTCGTAGAAGTACCCAGCCATGCGCTGCAGGACGGTGGCGGGCTCGATCTTCCGGCGGGTCGATCGCTCGGCGACGAACCCGATGCGCAGCCACCCGCGGGCGATGCGCCCAACGTCGCCGGGTGTCCCGGCAAGCGCCTGCAATTCCTCCCTGGTGTGAGACGGCTTCGGCGGGTTGCGCATGGCCGCTAGGATTTCCGCCCGAATGTCATGGGCGGCAGACTGCGCGGCCTCGATCTTCTCCAGCCGGCGAGCAATGTTGATGGCGGTCATTCCGGTTTGCCCTCGTGTTGCAGAAGCCCTGCGCTGCCGTCGAGCGGCGGCTTACCCTCGAGCGCGCGCAGCCGGCGCTCGTGCTCGTCGACCACCACCGCCTTCGCGTAGGTGTCGAGCATCCGCAGCAGCTTGTCGCCCGCCTCGGCGCTGATTTGTCCGTCCGCCACCGCCGCAAGGATCGCGGTCGCCTTGTCCTGCAGCGTCTTGGCCTCCTTCAAGCCCGGCACGACCACCTTCTCGGCTTCCGGTCGAGGCGCTGGCGCCAGTCGCTCCAGGCACACCTTGATGCTGGTCGGGTCGCCCATCGTGGCAAGCTGGACAGCCTTGGCGATGATGGCTTCCTTGTGCGGCTCGATAAGCTCTCGCACCTGCTCAGACGGGCTCTTGCCACGCGGCCGGCCCGGCGACTTCAGGCCATGACCAGGGAGAAGCTTCCCTTCCTCGTCTCGCTCTACCTGCGCAACTTCCGTCATGCCCTCTCCACTCGGGTACGGACTTTGATGCGAACGGGCGCCACATGCCGGCTCTTGGTGCCGCTTTTCCCGACCCACGACTGCACAGTGGAGCGAGGAACGCCAAGCGCCTTGCCGATAGAGCGATACCCCAGGCCAGATGCATACATCTCGCGCGCTTTGGCTACGACATCATCGCCGTGCCGCGCTTTCACGTTCGACATGCCGACAAGCTTGCCGATGGCGTTTTGAAACAGAATCTCTATCGTCGTGATCATTCCTAGTCCTCCGGCAGAAGATTCGCCGATGTCAGGCCCATCGAGGACAGCATCTTGCGTACCTTCCGCATGGCACACGCCTCGATGCGGCGGACTTCCTCAACGGAGACCGCCCGCCCCTCCTGTACGGATAACCGCTCCGCAACTTCCTCAGCCGTAGCGACAGTCATCTCGACAGACCATCCGTCCAATCCCCTCACAGTTTGGAGTTGCGCCACTGTCGCCAACCCTTATCACTTTGTGTTGTAAAGCGCGTACCACTTGCCGGCGACCTGGGTAGCGCCGGCCAGCAGCGAGGTGCCGAACGCGGCGTTCGGGCTGATGCTTCCGGCGGTTCCGCGCGCGGCGCCGGCTTCCATGCTGTAGTTGAACGCCTGCGCTTGCGCACCGGCCATGATCGAAGCGGCCTGCGCCGAACCCTGCGCCGAGTAGCCCCACGCCGAGCGCGCGGCGTCGGCGCGCACCGAGTCGATCTCGTCCCACATCACGGTGTCGGCGCTGGCCTGCATCTCGACCGGCGTGCCCTCGGACAAGTCGAGGCCGCGCGCCGCCATGCTGGCCCGCTGGGCGCCCTTGACCTGGGCGCCCTTCTTCATCAGCTTGACGACATCATCCTCGGCCTTGGCCTTGGCGTTGGAAGCCGCCACCCCGGCCGCAGCTGATGCCGCTCCAGCCGCGGCCTGACCCGCGGCCAGCGCCATCCTCGAATTGGCATCGGCGATGATCGCCTGGCCTTCAAGGTTGAGCTGGTTCGACTTCGCGGCCTGGCGCGCGCCGATGGCGCTTGTGAACATGCCGACCGTTGACAGCGCGACAGAGGAAATTGCGAACGACATGGGCTTTGCTCCTTAGTGAAAGCGGTTAACGTCTTGCATGATCCTGGGGGCCATGTACCCGACCTCGCGTTCGACGATTGCCCAACTGTCGCGCAGCACGTCGAGAGCGAAGGACACATCGGCCAGGGTGAACCCATCGGACATGGCTGCATCGGCAGCCGACAGGGTTATCTCGCCAAACCGCAACTTGTCGAACACCTCGATGGCTTCAATTTCTTCAGGCGAGCCGCGCAGGAAAGCCATCGAAGACACACACCCAGCCAAGCCAAGCGAGCGTCGTAGCGGACCAGGAAGATCGCCTGCTTTGTGGCACACCCAACAGCCCCCCTCGAAAAACTTGCCGCTAGGGTGACGATGCACAGCCAAATGGATTTCACATCCCGCCGAGAGGGCGACAACGCCCTGGCCAACGACGTGGGCAATGGTCAGGTTGAGGTCTTGCTGAAGGTCAGCGCTTGCCATTCTTCAGCTTTCCGGCCAGTCGCGCCTTCCTCCCAAGCCGAGCACACATCTCGACTACCTTGGGATGGTCGCCACGATTGTTTACTTCGAACATCTTCACGCGGCGCGGGTCTTGGGCAATGAATGCCTGGGCATCCCGCAGGGCTTGGGTCGCTTGGTTGCCATAGGTGCGATTCAATAGGTCGACGCTCTCCTCGCGCCACGCGATAACCTGCTCCTGGCTCGGGGCGACGTCGAAGATGCTGCCAAGGTCGCGCAGGGTTTTCACGTCATCCGCACTCATGCCCATGTCGGCAACCATCTCGCGGACCTCAGCAACGGCAGCCCTGCGCATGGGCTCAGGCATGTTGCCGGCTTCGGGGGTGCCGTCCAGGAGGGTGTCGGGGATCGCTTCCCTGAACGTTTCCTGCGGGCTGAATAGGACGCGCTCCTTGTCGGCCTTGCGCTCCGCGAGAATGTCGGCAGGAATGTCGATCTTCACCTCGGGCGCTTCAGGTTTGCCGAACAGGGCCGCAGCCTGTTCTTCCTCGGTTCGTGGCTCGCGCTCTTCACTGGCGACAGGCTCGGTATCGGGCCCACCAAACAGGCGCGCGGCGGGATCGTTGACCAGTTCGGGAGGCTTCACTTCCGGCTTTGACCCACCGTACAGGCGCTCTGCCATCGCTGCGGCCTCGTCGATTGGTGGCTGCGGGGCCGTGGGTTTCGGCGTGCCATACAGGCGTTCCGCCATCGTTGCGTCGTCAAGCATGGTCAGCTCCCAGTCACGGCAGGCAAGGCCCGCCAGTAACTCGGTTCGTCGGTCAGGAAGGCATTCACCTCGCCCTCGGTGAGTGCGGCGCCGGCAGTGGTCAGCATCAGGCCGGCATATCGCTCGTACTCGCCATCCGGGATGCGCACGCAGGACAGCAAGGTGCCTGCTGGAATGGCCGTGGTGCTCGTCGCCACAGGGTCGCACTCGATATGCTCGGTGGCCGAGCCATCGGTGGCGAGGGGGGTTTGCGAGTCCGACACCAGCGCGAAGGTCAGCGTGCCGTTTCCAGCTGCGACGATCTGCGTGTGTGCCGTGATGACCAGCCATCCAGCGGTGTGCACCGGGCCGGGCATGTTGTACTTCATGTCGAGCTGGTCACCGACGATCGCCGTGCCGACTGCAAGCGGCAGCACGCCCGACGCCTCACCCCCTTTGCAGAACCGCTCCCAGTCGCTCATGAACATGGTCAAAGCTCCTGATTGACCTGCTCGGCCAGGCTGGCGACTGCGGCCTGCAGTTTCTTCGAGCGCGCGGCGAAGGCGTCACCCACGGCGCCAAGGTCATGGCGCCGGAGATGCACGGACGGGCTAGGCGCGAGCTTGCTGAAAACGCCCAGGCGCAGCATCTCGCCCTCAAGCAAGCTGCCAAGCAGTGAATCCCGCAGGGCAACACCCTGGATGATCGCAGAGTAGCGATCACGCTGGCGCGTCGGAATCTGGCGCAGCAGTTCACCAGCTTCTTCGCGGGCGGCTTCGCCATGCTGGTGCATTTCCTCAAGCACGGACACCAACTGCGCCAGCGCTTTGTCGACCTTGCCGGCGAGCGCTGCAGCGGCGTCGAGCTCGACAGCTACGCGCTTGGCGCGATCCAAGTTGACGGCTTTCTGTTGAGCGCGGCCCTCGTCGCTCAACTCGCCCCGCAACTTCGCCAGGCGGCGGGCGTAGCTGTCTGCCATCGCCTGACGTGCGCCGATTTCGGACTGGATGGCCACCAGCTCGTCGCCTTTGCCGGCGTCGGCCGTGTCGTCGAGTTCCTGGCGCAGCATCTCCAATGCCTTGCGGTTGGCTTCCTCCTGCTTCTGCAGACTGTCGAGTTTTTCCTTGATGGTGGCCATGGTCGCCTCCTGTGTTGAGTTGCAGCCATGGTCGCGCCCCGCGCTGCCGTTGTGTGCCAGGGGTAGTGGAAAGGTAGGGGTAATCTTCATCCGATGCGCACCGGGATTTCTTCGGGGTCATAGATGCACAAGACCACGCCGCGCTCGGTCTTGAGGCTGATGGATCGCACGGCCTCGGCAAGCGTGTGCAGGTTCATGTCGGAGAGGCGCCTGGCCAGCGCACGGCACTGCTTATCCATCGCGTTTCGGGTGGCCTCTCTTGAGACTTCAACCCACTCACCTGGCGCTGACAGGGCGCGACCGGCCGCCCCGGCGATTCCAGAGACCGGGTTCAGATTGTGGATGCGTCCGCCGGGGTTCGATACGTACAGCGTGCCGGCCTCGTAGCGCCAGGCGCAGGGCTTCGCCGACAGTGCGCGCAGTTCCTCGATCACCGCCAGCACGTCGGTCATGTGTTCGGTGGACTTACGTTCGATGGACACGAGATCGGCGGCCCTTCGCTCGGGTTGGATCGTCAGGAGCTTGTCGAGAATGTCGGCGGTGACGGTCGCTTGCTCGGGGGTCATTGCGCGCCAGCCATCCCGGTAATCGGGTTGATTTGTCGGCATTCCTGACGGTGTTTGTGAACGTCAGAACTTACGAATCCATTGATGGCCGTGGCACACAGGCTAATCGTTGATGATTGTTGGTGAATGGTAATGCGCGCATGAGAAGCATTACTACTGCCCGCCGGGCCTGGCTTTGATACGCAGCCGCACGCCGTCGCAACGTGCTCAGATATGAACTGCAGGCCACGTCCGCTTTGCCCGGCCAGGATTGGGTGCGGGTGCTCCGTTCCACCACCCTCTCTCATGGCGAGGGCCATCCCCCACTCCTGAGACTTCCGCTTGGGTGTCGCCGGTGTCGCCGGGTGTCGCCGAATGGTCGCGGCGATACCCGAGGAAAGAAGGAAAAAAACGGGCGGCAAGTGTCGCCGCCGTTTTGTTTTCCTATAGGGCGGCGAGGGTACTTTTGCCACTTTTGACGGCGAGGGTCGAATGGCCGTTTTCACGCTCATTTGCCCCAGGTGACGCCGTCACCTTCGGCGAGGGTCACGGGCTGCCAGTGCGAGCCTGGTTTCCCCTTCACCTCGTGGTAGATCGCGCGTCCAGCGCTCTTGAGCTCGATCAGCGCTTCCCGAATCTTCTGCCGCGGCATCCCGATCTTCTCGGTCATGTTCTCAATGTCGCGGTTGCAGTACCTCCGGCCCTGGCGGTATTCGTGCTCTAGGAAACCGTGCACCCTCTCCGCTGCATCCTTCACGGCCTGCTCTGGCGTTCGCCTGTTGGCCCGCACCATCTCGAAGCGGTACCCGTTGCGCGCGATGTAGACCTCGTCCTGCTTCTTCGCGTAGCTCAGCTTCGGCAGGGCCATGACCATGCCGCTTTCCCCTTCCATGAGGCTGGATCCGGTCGCCTTGTCCCATTCGCCGGCCTCGAGTGGCTGCATCACCACTACCATGCGGGCACCGTCCGCCAGAGCGCTGCCGCCGCGCCCGGAATACTGATCGAGCGTCTTGTCGCGTGCGTTGGCCTTACCAGTGTGGTGAATCCCCTCCACGCAGCAATCGAGCCGGTTGCGGAAGATGCGGAAGGCCTCAATCAGCCCTTGCTCGGCGTCGTTTACCCGGCCTTCTCCGACGCCGAAGGAAACCAGCGGGTCAAAAATCAGCCAATCCGGCTTGAGTGATTCAAGTTGTGCGGTCAGCCAGTCGATGTTCGCCTGGTGCGGTTCCACCACGTCGTCGATAACCGTTGACAGCCTGAACCGCTCGCCGCTCACGTCGATGATCCTGACCATGTTGAGGACGTGGGCGATGTCGCCGTCGGACAACCCCATGCCGCGCATGACCTCCCGCAGCCTCGCCGCAAGGATTTCGCGGCTGTCCTCCCTCGTGATGATCACGGTCCGGCGGGTGTCGCCGGTGTCGCGGCCCCATAGTTGGCGCCCCATGGCGACCGTGGCAGCCTCGAACAGCGCCATAGTGGTCTTGCCAGTCCCGCCAGCAGCGTTGCGGATGCGCACATCGGCATACAGCAGGTCCGGGACGATGACACGCGGCGTCAACCTCGCCCGCGTCATCTCGTCCGGGCTGATCGGCGCGAAGTTGGCCGACGGATAGATCGCGTCCGGCTCCTTGCCAAACGGGTCATCCATCACGCGGCTTCGATTTCCCTGTGTGCTAGGATGCTGATTCAGTGTCTTGCCTTGTGCGCCCCGCCCTTCGTGGGGCGTTTCTTTTTGGGCGTCCACCACCGGTGGCGAATGCGCGAGAGCGTCGACCGTCATACCGTCCCCTTGCGCTGCCGCTGCTTGATCCAGGCATTGACCTCGTCCTCCACGAACATCAACCGCCGTGGCGCAACCTGCACCGGCTGAACGAACTCACCACGGTCGACCATGCGCTCGATCGTCCGCCGACTCGGCCCTTCCTCTCCGCCGAGCATTCGTTGCACAGCTTCGTAGCTGATGAGCTTCATCCGTGTTGCCCCTTGTGTTGTCCAATGCGTCCAGTGTCGGTTTGTGGCCGGGGAGTACGCGCACCCTCCAGCACGTCGAGCCAGTCGCCAACAGTCGGCGGCACCATCACCTCCACGTCGAAGCCTTGCTGCACCAGCCGGAAAGCGGCGGTGTATGCGGCCTTCTGCCCGGTGAAGCTGGCGTCGTTGTCCGCGAAAATCGTGATGCGCTTCACTCCCGCAGGCGGCTCGAATGTCTCGATGCCGTGAGCCGTGACGCATGACCAGACGGGAATGCCGAACTGAATGGAAGCCGCCAGGGCCGTTTCTATGCCCTCGGCGATACCAACCCCCACGCCTGCCGGAGAAAGTCGAATGGCGGCCCCTGTGACGGGCCGGCCGGGCATCAATTTCTTCGGGCACTCGACCGACGCCTTGCGCCCGTCCTTCAGGTAGGTTCGATGCAGGGTCGCGCCCGTGCCATCCGGCTCCGAGACGCGCGCAACCATCGCCGGAAACTTGCCGATGAACTTGTCGCCATCGTGGTAGGGGAGCGCCGGATGCAGCCGCAGGTTGTCCGGTGGGCTTGCCAGATCGAGGCCGCGCCCTGCCAGGTAGCGCATCACCTCATCGCCCATGGCCAGGGGCTTGGACTCGGCCCACACCCGGCGCAGTGCCTCCAGCTTCTGCGCTTCATCGGGAAGCTTCGCGACAGGCGCCGACTGCACCACTCCGGCAACAGCCTCGATCTCCTGGGCGGCCGTCTTGAAGTCGACCCCCTTGAGGCTCATCACCAGGCTTACGCCGTCGCCGGCCCCGCAGTGCGAACAGAAGAACGTCCCGCGCCCGTCCTTGTCATCGAATCTGAATCGGTCCTTTCCACCGCACACCGGGCAGGCCGTGTGCTTGCCGCTTAACTGCTTCTCGGTCAGGCCGAAGCTGTGCAGGATGCCGCGCCAGCGACCTTGTGCCACCTCACGGACGGGCTGCGGCATTGGCAGCCTCCTTCCGTTTGGCATGGCGAATATCGCGGGATCTCACAAAGCTGATCAGAGCTTCCGATGCCGGTGCCGGGGTGTCATTAAGCCCCCTCGGCCAAACCCCGAAAATGTCGCGATAGATGTGCGCAGCCCATCCAAGCTTGCGACCCTTTTCGCGCGCCATCCAAAGCAAGGCGGAATAGGCCGCCTGCTTCTCTTCCCGCGTCGGTTTCTTGCCCCGGTCGAGCCTGACGAGCTCGCCGGCCTCGACCTCGACGTCTGCCTGCCGCTCCGGCTTGAACCCGCAGGCCGGACATTCGTGGATCTTCGGCGGCTTGACGTAGCTGCAGGACGGGCACTTCTTCGGCTTTGGCTCGTCCTTCTGCCTGACGCCGCTCGCCTTCTTCGGCGTGCCGTCGTCCAGTTCCAGCGGGAGGTCGTCAGTCGGGTATCCCAGGTGCGCGGCGCTGCCGGAATGGTCGAGGATGATGGCGCGCTCCTTCCCCGGATAGGGACGCAGCACCCGGCCAGCCATCTGAATCCACCGCGTCAGGCTTCGCGTAGGCCGCGCCAAGATCATCACCCCGCAGGCCGGGAAGTCCCAACCCTCGGTCAGAATCCCCACGTTGCTGATCACCTTCGTCTGCCCGCTGGTGACACGCGCCAGGATGCCGCGACGCTCTTCCTCGTCTGTGTAGCAGTCGATGTGCTCGGCCGGGATGCCGGCGGCGTTGAACTCATTGGCGATGTGCTTGCTGTGGGCGAGGCTGGTCGCAAAGCAGACGGTCGGCAGGTCACCGCCGAGCCGCTTCCAGTGCGCTACGATGTCGCCAACCAAGGAAGGCTTGTCGACGGCCGCCGCCAGTTGCTTCTCGGCGTAGTCGTATTCCCCGAACTCGTTCTTGCGCAGCGTCACGCCGGACAGGTCAGGCTCGGACGGTGCGAAGATGTCGCAGTCGACTAGGAAGCCCAGGTCGATCAACTCCCGGATGCTCGCGGCCTTCACAATGCGCTCGAACAATTGGCCGCCGAGTTCGATGTAGTGCTTGCCCAAGCCACGCGCGAACGGCGTCGCGGAGAGACCAATCACCGGCATGAAGCTGTACCGGAAAAGAAGCTCCCGATAGTGGCGAGAACCGGCGACCCCGTGGGCCTCATCGATCACGATTAGATCGATGTCAGGGAGACCGCGGCGGGCAACGGTATGGATCGAGCACACCAGCACGGGAGCATCCAGCCGATGGGTGTTGTCACCTTGCAGCACGCCGACGGTCAGCCCCGATCGACGAAGCCGACGCGCCGCCTGCTCGACCAGGCCGATGCGGTTCGCAATGAACGCCACCCGTTTGCCCTTGCTGTTGGCGGAGTGGATCAGCGCAATGGCGATCTCGGTCTTGCCGCTGCCGGTGGGCGAATAAACGATCTGCCGCAGGACACCTGCGCGGCGGTTTTCCCTGGCCAGATCGATGGCGTTTTGCTGGTAGGCGCGGAGCTCCATCACTCCGCTCCTTGTGCTACCTCGCCTTTCTTGCCGGCCTTGCGAAGCCTTACATCCGGAACCGGTGCATTTCGCGCTGGCTCCGTGCGTCGTCGTTCCAGCCAGGCGTCGACCTCCGCTTCATCCCAGGCCGCGCAGCGCGGAGTGAGCATGAAGTGCCGGGGGAACTCCCCGCGCTTCTCAAGGTTGTAGATCGTTGTTGCACAGAGTCCCGTTTTGTTAAGTACTTCACGGCGGCGGATGGATCGGCGAATTTGATGCATGTGGTTTCTCCTTGAGCGTTGATGAACCACAAGCAACTTAATCGCACGTCTTTGAGGTACGCGCACCCCCCAAGGGCGCAAAAGAGAAAAGCCCGCACTAGGCGGGCCTTTCGGGCTGATTCAACTACCTGAGAAACGTCAACGACTCATAGTGCCGACCCTGGCCGGCGCTAAGAATTGCTAAGCCCCCACGCGTAGATTCTCCATGCACTCATGCTGCAGCATCCCTGCCGCGACGACAGCCTGCGCATAGTTATCCAGGCGCCCCGTGGCCCCGAACTTGTACGGCTCGCCACGCATCGAGGCGGCAAACACCAGGCCAGTGACCTTCCCTGACAAAACCATTTCACGCAGGGCGTCGAGCTCATCCAGTACGTCGTATGCGGTGAAGTCGAGGACGATCAAATCGGCGCTCCTGCGCTGTCCCTTCCGTATGGGCTGGCGCTCCCGCTCGGCCGCGAAATGTTCCACAACTGACTTGTTGTGCGCTGCGCACTGTTTGATTTGAGCCAGCAGATCGGTTTTCTGTTCCTCTAGTAGAAAAGACCAAGCATCAAGCAGTTCGTAGCGATCGCTTCCTGTTGGGCTAAGATTCTTTGCAGCCATGATGTGACTCCCGTTCACGTTGTGGTCAGGGCTGGTCGGGTGCGCGAACACCCCTCCGGCCCGCTTTGCCTGATGACGTCAGGCGGCGGAAAACCCCTGTTCAGGCGTAGCGCCCGCCTCGGTCATCCTGCGGCAGATCGCCGGGAAGGTCGACACGTTCCTCGGTGCGTGGATACGCCCTGCCCTTGATCGGCACCACCTGGGCGCCTGCGATCCAGACATCAACCATATCCGCCCAGGTCTGCAGCATCCCCCGGCGCTGGTCGGCGTACTCGGCCTTGTTGTAGACAGCGCGCACGCCCTTCTGCTCGTGCGCCAAGCTCTTCTCGATCCAGTCGGAATTGAAGCCGGCCTCATGCAACAGCGTCGACGCCGTGCGGCGCAGGTCATGCACGCAGAAGTGCGGTAGATCGTGCCCTTCCTCCTGCGCCTTCTTCACCGTTGCCGTAATGACCCGGTTCAGGGTGGCGTCAGACATTGGCTGGTCGGTTTCGTAGCGCCCCGGCAGAAGGTACTGGCTGCTTCCCGCGCAAGTCTTGAGCCCCACCAGCAGGTCGAGCGCCTGCCGGCTCAGGTAGACGACGTGCGGCCGGCGGGCCTTCATCCGCTCGGCCGGGATCGTGAAGGTGGCGGCATTGAAGTCGACCTCGGGCCACTTCGCCTGCAACAGTTCGCCCTTCCGAACCATCGTCAGCAGGATGAACTTCACCGCCAGCTTCAGCGTCGGCAGCGTGCCGACGGTATCGAGGACGGTAAAGAAAGTGCGGATCTCGGCAGGCGTCAAAGCCCGCTCCCGCGGCTTGAACGTGGCGATCGCCGACGCTTTCACTCCGTCTGCCGGGTTCTCGATCTTGAGGCCGCGCGCTGCGGCGTGACGGTAAACCTGCTGGATGATCTCGCGGGCATGAACCGCGGTTGCCGGTGCGCCCCGCCCTTTGATCTTCTCGCACAGGGCCATCACTTGGCTGGGGGTGATCTCTTCGAGCTTGCGCTTGCCGAAGGCCGGCAGCACGTCGCGGTCGAGAATGCTCTTGCGCATGGCAGCGGTGCTGTCGGCCAGCCCGGCATCGCGCAGCCAGATTTCGGCGAAGGTCTCGAAAGTCCCTGACTCGCGGAACTCCCGTTTACCGTCAGCCTTCTCCCGTGCCGGCGACTCGCCCCGTTTGACGGCGTTCTTGGCCCTGGCCAGCAGGTCGCGTGCATCGGCCAGCGACAGGGGATCGCCATACCTGAGCGTCTCGGGATTGCGCTTTGGTTGGCTGGCTTGAAACTCATCGTACTGGCCGAGCGTCAGCGTCTCGCGGCGCCCCGCCAGCCGGTAGTCGTAGCGGAAGGTGACCGTGCCCTTCGGCGATACCACGACGTACATGCCATCCCGGTCAGCAACCTTGTACGCCTTGCCCTGCGGCTTGAGGTTCTTCAGCTTGGTATCTGTCAACGCCATGGATTTTCCTTTACCGTCCTCGTTTACCGTCACAGGACTTGTCGGTAAATTTCCGACCAACCCGACACCCTGAAACTTGACCGTCGACTCTGCCGAAAAAAATCAGCGTATTCGGATAATAGATGATGAACGATAAAAATACAAAGGCCCCTGATAAATCAAGGGCCTCATATGAAAAACTGAACGACGTTGAACGGTAAAAAACGTTATCTCATCATTCCCACTCAATCGTGCCAGGCGGCTTGCCGGTGACGTCGTAGACGACGCGATTGAGGCCGCGGACTTCGTTGATAATGCGGTTGGAGACTTTGCCGAGCAGGGTGTAGGGCAGCTCGGCCCAGTGGGCGGTCATGAAGTCCTGGGTCTGCACGGCACGCAGGGCGACGACGTAGTCGTAGGTGCGACCGTCGCCCATGACGCCGACGCTCTTCACCGGCAGGAAGACGGCGAAGGCCTGGCTGGTTTTCTCGTACCAGCCGGCGGCGCGCAGCTCGTCGATGAAGATGGCGTCGGCCCTTCTCAGCAGGTCGGCGTATTCGCGCTTCACTTCACCGAGGATGCGCACGCCGAGGCCGGGGCCGGGGAAGGGATGACGGTAGACCATGTCGTGCGGCAGCCCCAGTGCGATGCCCAGTTCGCGCACTTCGTCCTTGAAGAGTTCGCGCAGCGGTTCGAGCAACTTCAGGTGCAGGGTTTCGGGCAGGCCGCCGACGTTGTGGTGGCTCTTGATGGTGTGCGCCTTCTTGGTCTTGGCGCTGGCCGACTCGATGACGTCCGGGTAGATGGTACCCTGCGCGAGCCACTTGGCTTTCGGTAGCCTGGCGGCCTCTTCCTGGAAGACGTGGACGAATTCGCGGCCGATGATCTTGCGCTTCTGCTCGGGGTCGGTGACGCCGGCGAGTTCCTTCATGAAGCGCTCGGAGGCGTCGACGTGGATGACTTTGACGCCAAGATTCTTCGCGAAGGTGGCCATCACCTGCTCGGCCTCGTTCAAGCGCAACAGACCGTTGTCGACGAACACGCAGGTGAGCTGGTCGCCGATGGCGCGGTGCAGCAGTGCGGCGACGACGGAGGAATCGACGCCGCCAGACAGACCGAGGATAACCTCGTCGCTGCCGACTTCCGAACGCACGCGGCCGATGGCCTCGTCGACGTAGTCGGGCATGTTCCAGTCGGAACCGCAGCCGCAGATGTCGTGCACGAAACGACCGAGGATGTGCTTGCCCTGCAGGGTGTGGGTGACTTCGGGGTGAAACTGCACGGCGTAGAAACGGCGCGTTTCGTCGGCCATGCCGGCGATGGGGGTGGCGGCGTTGCTCGCCATGACCTTGAAGCCCGCAGGCAACTCGGTAACCTTGTCGCCGTGGCTCATCCACACGTCGAGCAGGCCGTGGCCCTCGTCGTTGGCGCGGTCCTGCAGATCGTGCAACAGCGCGGTGTGGCCGTGCGCGCGCACTTCCGCGTAGCCGAATTCGCGATGCGTGGCGTTTTCCACCTTGCCACCGAGTTGCGCCGCCATGGTCTGCATGCCGTAGCAGATGCCCAGCACGGGCACCCCGAGGCTGAACACGACATCTGGCGCGCGCGGGGTCTCTTCCTCGTACACCGAATTCGGCCCGCCCGAGAGAATGACGCCCTGCGGCGCGAAGTCGCGCACGAAAGCTTCGGTGACGTCGTTGGGATGCAGCTCGCAATAGACCCCGGCCTCGCGCACGCGGCGCGCGATCAGCTGGGTGTACTGGGAACCGAAGTCGAGAATGAGGATTTTCTGGTGCATGGCGTGTTGAGCGGAGAGTCGAGAATGGAGAGTCGAGAGCGAGGAGCCGAGTGGCAATCGGCTTTTTATTGACTGGCGAGGCTTTTTTGCATGCCGCGGATCATTCGCGCCAGCTCTTCGGTATTCCGGAAAAGCTCGCCAACGGCCGCGCCGTCCAGGTAACCCAGTTCACCGCACAGAATCAGTTGCGTCTGCAATTCGGCAAGGGAACCGCGTGCGATCGCAAGAAAGCGCCTGAAATCACCCTCACTCTCTCGCCCGTGTCCTTCGGCAATATTGGACGGAACCGAAATGGCTGCGCGTCGAATCTGTCCGGTGAGTCCATACGTTTCAGTTGCCGGAAACGTCGCGGTTGCGTTGTAGATGGCTTTCACCAGCCTCATCGCGCCCTGCCAAATAAGCAGATCCCGAAAGTCCCTGATCACGGCGCCCCCTGCTCTCGACTCTCGACTCTCCGCTCTCGGCCCCTACAATCACTCAACCCGATAATTCGGCGCTTCCTTCGTAATCTGCACGTCGTGCACGTGCGACTCGCGGATGCCGGCGCCGGTAATTTCGACGAATTCGGCCTTGGCGTGCATGTCGGCGATGGTGGCCACGCCCAGGTATCCCATGCTGGAACGCAGGCCGCCCATCATCTGGTGGATGACGCCGAGCACGCTGCCCTTGTAGGGAACGCGTCCCTCGATGCCCTCGGGCACGAGTTTCTCGGCGCTCTTTTCGTTGTCCTGGAAGTAACGATCGCTCGATCCCTGCTGCATCGCGCCGAGCGAGCCCATGCCGCGATAGGATTTGTAGGACCGCCCCTGGAACAGCTCGACCTCGCCGGGTGCTTCCTCGGTGCCGGCGAGCAGGCCGCCGAGCATGACGCAATTGGCCCCGGCGGCGAGCGCCTTGGCGATGTCGCCCGAATAACGGATGCCGCCATCGGCGATGACGCCGACGCCGCTGCCCGCGAGTGCATCGGCGACGTTGGAAACAGCCGTAATCTGCGGCACACCGACGCCGGCGACCATGCGCGTGGTGCAGATCGAGCCGGGGCCGATGCCGACCTTGACCGCGTCGGCGCCATGCTCGACCAGCGCGACAGCAGCGGATGCCGTGGCGATGTTGCCGCCGATGACCTGCAGGCCGGGGAAAGTTGACTTGACCCACTTGACGCGGTCAAGCACCCCCTTGGAGTGGCCATGCGCGGTATCGACGACGATGACGTCGACGCCCGCCTCCACCAGCGCGGCCACGCGTGCCTCGGTCCCTTCGCCGGTGCCCACCGCAGCGCCGACGCGCAGGCGCCCCATGGCGTCCTTGCAGGCATTCGGGTGTTCGCTCGATTTCTGCATGTCCTTGACGGTGATGAGCCCACGCAGTTCGAAGGCGTCGTTGACGACCAGCACCCGTTCCAGCCGGTGTTTGTGCAGCAGCGCCATCGCCTCGTCGCGGCCGGCGCCTTCCTTCACCGTCACCAGTCGCTCCTTCGGCGTCATGATGTCGGCAATGGGCTGGTCGAGGCGGGTTTCGAAGCGCAAGTCGCGGTTGGTGACGATGCCGACCACCTTCCCGCCGTCAATCACCGGCAGGCCGGAGATTCGCTTGGCCCGGGTAATCTCGAGCACCTGCCGCACTGTCATCTGCGGCGTAATGGTGATCGGATCCTTGACCACCCCCGACTCGAAGCGCTTGACCGCGGCGACCTGCGCGGCCTGCATTTCGGTGGTCATGTTCTTGTGAACGATGCCGATGCCGCCTTCCTGCGCCAGGGCGATGGCCAGACGCGCTTCGGTCACCGTGTCCATCGCGGCGGACAATAGAGGCAGGTTCAGGGTGATGCTGCGGGTCAACTGCGTGGCCAGGCTGACGTCGCGAGGAAGGATGGAGGAATGGGCGGGAACGAGCAGAACGTCGTCGAACGTCAGCGCTTTTTGCAGAACACGCATGGGCTTTCCTTAACGGCAAAGCGGAATTATACGCGCGCAGACGCCCCCGTACAAACCGCGCACCCGTCACCGACGACCGAAAACAGGCCAAAACTACCACGCACCGGCACACGTCAGGCGGTTGACGGCGCCGGGCGATACCGTTAATTTTACAAAAGTGCATCGGGCATGACGCCCCGCTGTCGGCCACATATACGAGGAGAGATGAATCAATGTCCAGAATTCTGTTTGCCCTGACGTCCGCCGTCCTGATCGGTCTGTCCGGTTGCGCCAGCCAGCCCGCGCCGAAGGCGGAGACCAAGCCCGCCGAAACGAAGGCGGCCGAACCAGCCAAACCGACGCTGACACCTGAAGCCCAGGCGGCACTGGCTGCGGCGCAAGCCGATGTCAAGACAGCCAAATCGAAGAACGCACTGTGGACCACGGCCGAAGCCGCACTGGCCGCCGCCGAAGCCGCCGTCGAAAAAGGCGATAGCGCAACCGTGCTGAAGCAGGCCAGGCTCGCCAGCAGCCAAGTCAAACTGGGGCTGGAGCAACTCGACTACCCGCCCATCAAGATCGGCGACTGACGCCGTCCTGCACCGCGAAGCCCTCCTGGCCCCAAGCCGGAGGGCTTCTGTTTTTTGTATCTAGATCGCCTCACCGGCGTCGGCCGCCGCGCCTCCCTTGCGGGTGGTCTTGCCTGCTTCGGCACGCTTGCGGCGCACCTCCTTGGGATCAGCGATCAGCGGGCGATAGATTTCGATGCGGTCACGGTCGCGCACCGCTTCATCGAGCTTGACCAGCTTGCTGAAGATGCCGACCTTGCTCGTCGCAAGATCGATTTCGGGGAAATCCTTCAGGATTCCCGAGCGGCGGATCGCCTCCTCGACGGTCACGCCATCGTCGATCCCGATCTTGCGCAGGCTCTGTATCGCGGGTAGGGCGTAGACGACTTCGACCGTGATTGTAGACTTCTCGCTCATGTGGGATACACCTCGTCAGCACGACGCACGAAGGCATCGACGAAGGTATTGGTGATGTGGCCGAACACCGGGGCCAGCAATTTTTCGAGAACATGACTGGAAAAAGCATACACCAGCCGAAATTCGATCTTGCAGGCGTCATCGCCCAGCGGCACGAAGGTCCAGTCACCCTCAAGTTCGGAGAACGGTCCATCCTGCAGCTTGATGCGCATTTCAAGCGGGCGGGCCTTCATGTTTTCGGTGGTGAAGCTCTGCCGGATGCCCATGTAGGCAATGTGGATGGTCGCCACGGTGAGTGCATCGTCACGCTTGACCAGCTCGGTGCCGCCGCACCAGGGCAGAAACCGCGGGTAATCCTCGATCCGATCGACCAAATCGAACATGCGTTCGGGCGTGTGCGCCACGAGCACACTTTTTTCCACACGCGCCATCAGTGCCTGTAGCCTTGTAAAATCAAGCATTGTACGCAAGCCGCCTCACCATGAGCATCGCCGACAACAAAAAAGCGTTTCACGACTATTTCATCGAAGAACGGTTCGAGGCCGGGCTTGTGCTCGAGGGCTGGGAGGTGAAGTCGATCCGCGCCGGACGCGTGCAGTTGAAGGAAGCTTATGTGGTCGTGAGGAACGGTGCGGTGTACCTGATCGGCTGCCATATCAGCCCACTGCCGACCGCCTCCACTCACATCCACCCCGACCCGACCCGCTCGCGCAAACTGCTGCTGCACACCGCGGAGATCAACAAGCTGATCGGCAAGACCGAGCGCGCCGGCTTCACCCTGGTACCACTCGACCTGCACTACAGCAAGGGACGCATCAAGCTGGAAATCGGCCTGGCGAAGGGCAAGAAGCAGCACGACAAGCGTGCGGCCGAGAAAGAGCGCGAATGGCAGCGCGAAAAACAGCGCCTGATCCGCGACACCAATGCTTGAGGGCGGTCGCGGCCGCACCGATACCGCCGAACACGTTGTTTGCAGGCGACGAACGGTCGCTGAAAACCGACCGATGGTATATTAGCGTCTTGTAAACTGTCGAAACCCCGACTATTCTTGTCGATAGTTCGACATCCGGGAGCGCACTCATGTCCGCACTACCGATTTACGAAGTTGAGTTCATTCCGCTGGAGCGCCGACTCGGCGATCGACGCATTGCGCCGCGTGGCGCGGCCCTGCCCGAAGGGGTACAGGCCGATCGCCGCCTGCAGACCGGGCGCCGCATCGAAGACCGCCGCCCGGCGACACTCAAGCTCAAAGCCGTCTGATTCACCCTACTGCACCTCGACACGTGGCTCGCCCGCGTCGAGGCTGCCGATTGTTACCGCCTCCGCGAACCCCTGCGCCCGAAAGGCCGCCAGCACCCGGGCTTCGCTCTCCTCATTACACGCCACCAACAGGCCACCACTGGTCTGTGGATCGCACAGCAGATTGCGCTGCCACTCGGCGCAGTCCGTGGGCAGCGCCACCGCATGGCCATAGCTCGCCCAGTTGCGTCCCGCAGCACCGGTGGTCACGCCCGCCTGGACCAGACGCAGCGCCTCGCCAATGACCGGCAGGGCATCAACACGGATGCGGGCCGCGAGCCCGGCACCCCGCACGATTTCCAGCAGGTGTCCGAGCAGTCCGAAACCGGTCACGTCGGTCATCGCATGCACACCAGGCATGTCGCCGAGCATTACGCCGACGGCATTGAGGCGAGTGGCCGTATCGACCATGGCCCGGTAGCCTTCCGGCGAGAGTTCGCCTTTTTTCAGGGCAGCGGAAAGGATGCCGATGCCGAGTGGCTTGCCGAGCACCAGCACGTCGCCAGGCTGTGCGGCGCTATTGCGCTTGACCCGGTCGGGGTGGACCACGCCAATGCCGACCAGGCCATAGATCGGCTCCGAGGTATCGATGGAATGCCCACCCGCCACCGCGATGCCGGCGGCACGGCACACTGATTCGCCACCGGCGAGGATGTCGCGGATGGTCTCCACCGGCAACTTGTCCACCGGCATGCCAACGATGGCAAGCGCGAACAGCGGCCGTCCGCCCATGGCATAGATGTCGGACAGCGCGTTGGTCGCGGCGATGCGGCCGAAATCATGGGCGTCGTCGACGATTGGCATGAAGAAATCGGTGGTGGCGATGATGGCCTGGCTATCGTTGAGACGATAGACTGCCGCGTCATCGCTGGTTTCGGTACCCACCAGCAGGTCCGGAAACACGCCCAGCGGCGCGGCCTTGGCCAAAATATCCTGTAGCACGGCCGGGGCGATTTTGCAGCCGCAGCCGCCGCCGTGGGAAAATTGCGTCAGTTTGATCGTATCCACTTGTATCTTCCGAGAGTCTCACCGCTTGCGCGCCGCCACCGTAGCAGAACTGAACGCCTTTGACGAGATCATTGACGCCCGCTCGCCCAGCGAATTCGCCGAGGATCGCGTGCCGGGCGCGATCAACCTCCCCGTGCTCGACGATGCGGAGCGCGCGCGCGTCGGCACGCTACACAAGCAGGTCTCGCCGTTCGAGGCCAAGAAGGTCGGTGCCGCGCTGGTGTCGCGCCACATCGCCCATCATCTGGAAACCTGGTTTGCCGACAAGCCGCGCACCTATCGCCCTCTGGTCTACTGCTGGCGCGGCGGCAGCCGCAGCGGCGCCATGGTCCACGTCCTGCAGAAGATCGGCTTTGCCGCGGTCCAGCTCGACGGCGGCTACAAGGCCTATCGCCGCCATGTCGTTGCGGAACTCGCGCGCCTGCCGCCGCTGTTCGCCTTCCGCGTGATATGCGGCCCCACCGGCAGTGGCAAGAGCCGCCTGCTGCAGGCCCTGGCCGACGCCGGCGCCCAGATCCTTGATCTCGAAGTACTCGCGGCACATCGCGGCTCGCTGCTCGGCGCTCTGCCAACACAGCCGCAACCCACGCAGAAGGGTTTCGAAAGCGCGGTATGGTCGGCCCTGAGCCGACTCGATCCGGCAAACCCGGTCTATGTGGAATCGGAAAGCCGCCGCATTGGCACTGTTCAACTCCCCGACGCACTCATCACCGCGATGCGTGCAAGCCCGTGCGTCCGACTGGAAGTGCCGGCCGCCGTGCGCGTAGCGCTGCTCACCGAAGACTATGCGCATTTCCTCGACGACCCTGACAGCCTCAACGCGCGCCTCGACCACCTTGCCGAACTGCGGGGTCGCGAAACCATTGCCGCGTGGCAGGCGTTGGCCCGCGAGCGTGCGTGGCCAGAGCTCGTCGCCGCCCTGCTCGAACAGCACTACGACCCGGCGTACCACAAGTCCCTGTCGCACAACTACGCACCCTCACCCGCAGACCGCACCTTCCATGCCGAGGATCTTTCGCCTGCGGGTCTGCAACGGCTCGCGCGTGAGATGCTCGCCCCGGACTAGACCAGCTTCCCCAGCACGAAACCGATGACGATGCCGATGATCACCGCAACCGTGAGGCCGCGATAAGTCAGTACATCCTTCGAATAACCACGCCGGATGGCAATGTAGGAGACCAGATAGCCGACCGCGTTGATCAACCAGATGAAACCGATCGATAACACCTTGACGATGATCGGACCGATCACCGGCACCAGCGCGATGATGCCAAGCAACCAGGCGAACGCGTTGGAAACCAGGCCGACAACGACCACGCTACCGGCGATGACGCTGCGGTCAACGTTGTAGTGCAGCCCCAGCGCGACCAGAGCGGCGATCGCGAGCCACAGCGACAGCATGACCTTCCAGTTGCGCCACCAGGGTGGCGACGCCGGTGCTCCGTCCGCCGTGCCGCCGGTGGGTTCCGCCATATTCAGACGCCCAGTGCTGAGAGATCGATCCCGGCTGCCCCCATCGGTGGGCACCAGTAGAAATCGCCGGTAAGCGGGCGGGTGAAATCGAACAGCCCGTCGACGATGCCGTCGTCGTGCCCGGTCATGCGCCGCAACTGGGCCTCGAAGGCATCGAACGACTTGCCGAACGCAAGGAACACCAGCCCCGCATCGGCGCCCGCCGACCAGGGCATGGAGCGCCGCACGACAAAAGCTTCCGGTTCGAAATCCTCCTGCGCCGTGCGTTTGACGTGGGCGGATTCGGGCGCATCTTCGAGTTCCTCGTTGCTCTCGCGGTTGCGTCCGAAATGATTGTCCTGTTCAGTACGCGGCATGGCATCGAAAACGGGGAAGTCATGCAGCCACTGCTGCACGGCGGCGAAGCTGGAACCCTCAAGTCCGGTGCCCTGTCCGCGCGCGATGGCAGCTTCGACCGCCGCCTCGTCCTTCGGGTTTTCGGTGCCGTCCTCGTAGCCCGTGAGATCACGACTGTCACGATAGCGAAAACAATCGATCACCTGCACCAGGCTGAAGGCTGGCACCACAAGCGCGGTCAGAGCGTGGCCCTTGCGGACCAGGTCGCCCGGATCGTCACCACGCAGCCACAGCCACAGGGCGCGCTGCGTCACGGGGATCTGTGGTTTCGCATCGGGCAGCGCGGGGAAGCCACGCAGACCCTTGATCTGGCCCCCGAGCACACCCGCCACGCCAGCGCCCACACCAAGCACCGCACCGAGCCCGTCGCAGGCTGCCGCGAGCGTCCGCAACGCCGCTCGCGGGTCAGTTCCCGGTTTCAGATCGAAGAAGAGATGGCGGGCGTGATCGGGTACTGGATCGAGGATGGCAACTTGCGGCGTCATAACGTCTGGATCGAATAGCGATAAGCTTTAACGATAACCCAAATCTCCGCCGCGCCGAACCTCGATGACGTTCTGTACGTGCTGCAGACGTGCCAGCAGACGCGCCAACTGCTGCAATTCGCGGACGCGCACGCTGAGCTGCATGTGTGCATATTCCCCGCGACTCTCGGTATTGACGCGCAACACGTCGAGCTTCTCCTTGGCGATGACGTCGGAAACGTCGCGCAGCAGCCCCTGGCGATCGAAAGCCTTGAGGCGGATATCGACCTCAAACGCAGCGCCGGCATCGAGCGCCCATTCGGCCGGCATGACGCGCGCGGGATTCGCGCGCCTGAGCGCGGCGCAATCGGCGCGATGGACGGTGAGACCGCGCCCGACGGTCGTGTAGGCGGCAATCGGGTCAGGCGGCTGCGGCTTGCAGCAGCGCGCCAGCGTCAGTGGCACAGCCCCGAGTCCGGGAATGACGACGGGGCTGCCCGACCGCGGGCGTGCACGCGGCCGGGAAACAGGGGCGAGCACGGGCGCGACCTTGCCGGCCTCCTGCAGGGCGCCGACAAGGTCGCGCTGGCCGATATCGCCACGGCCCAGCGCGGCGAGAAATTCGTCGACCTTGCCGAACTTGAGCCGCTGCGCGAGTTTCTCCTGGTTGACATCCGTCAGCCCCAGACGCTTGAGTTCCTTTTCCAGGAGCGCACGGCCGAGGCCCACCTGCTCACCGACATCGCTCTGGCGGAACCAGGCGCGCACCTTGGCACGCGCACGGTGGGTGGCGAGAAAACCCAGCGCGGGGTTGAGCCAGTCGCGACTCGGCGAGCCCTCCTTGGCGGCAACGATTTCGACGCGCTGACCATTTTCGAGAACGGTGTTGAGCGGCACCATCGAACCGTCGACCTTCGCGCCGCGACAGCGATGACCGAGGTCGGTATGCACCGCGTAGGCGAAATCCACCGGCGTGGCACCGCGATGGAGGGCGACCACCCGTCCCTGCGGTGTGAGCACGTAGACCTGGTCCTGGAACAGTTCGGTCTTGAACTGCTCGGTAAATTCGCTGGTGTCGGCGACATCGTCCTTCCATTCGAGGATGCGCCGCAGCCAGGCGATCTTTTCCTCGTACTGCGCGTCCTGCCGCCCGCCTTCCTTGTAACGCCAGTGCGCGGCGACGCCGAGTTCGGCGTTGCGGTGCATCTCGAAGGTACGGATCTGCACCTCCAGCGCGCGGTCCTCGGGCCCGATCACCGCGGTATGCAGCGAACGGTAGTCGTTGCTCTTGGGCTGCGAGATGTAATCGTCGAACTCGCCCGGGATCGGCTGCCACAGGTTGTGGACCAGCCCCAGCACCGTGTAGCAATCGATCTCGTGCTTCACCAGTACGCGCACTGCGCGAATGTCGTAGAGCTGCTCGAACGGCACGCGCTTGCGCCGCATCTTGTTGACGATGCTGGCGATATGCTTGGGCCGGCCGGTCACCTCGGCCTCGATGCCGTGCAGGGCGAGCTCAGCCTCGATACGTTCGATGATCCCCTTGATGTAGGCCTCGCGGTCGGCGCGCTTTTCGTCCAACTGCGCGGCGATGCGTTTGTAGGTATCGGGATCGAGATAGCGGAACGCCCAGTCCTCCATTTCCCACTTGATCTGCCATACGCCCAAACGGTTCGCCAGCGGCGCAAACAGTTCGCGCGCCTGCTGGCCCAGCGCGCGGCGATCGTCGGTGTCCTGGTTCACCGCACAGCGCAGGGCATGCGTGCGTTCAGCAAGCTTCACCAGCACCACGCGGATGTCCTCGACCATCGCCAGCACCATCTGCCGCAGCGCTTCCAGCTGAGCGTGTGGGTCGACGCGCTTGTCGGTGGCGCTCACCGCAAGGGTCTCGATGCGGGCCATCGCCGTCACGCCTTGCGCCAGTCGCGCCGCGACGCCAAAGCGGGCAGCAAAGTCCGGCGATTCGTCGAGGCATCCATGCAGCAATGCTGCGGCCACTGCATCGGCACCCACACGCAGTTCGGCAATGATCAGCGCCGTGCCGACGCTGTGCGCGAAGGCCTCACGGGTCCCCAGCCGTTCGTGCGCATGCACCAGGGCCTGCCACGGCAAATCGTTTTCCGCCACGGGCAACACACGCGCGAGCGCTGCCCGGGCCGTCCCGAGGTCGGCCGATTCAAAACAGCGGGAGCGCGTGGTTTCCGAATTCATGGTTGGACGAGATGCCAGTAACGGCGTGGGTTGCGATATTCTGCGGCCGTCACCCCGGCTTCGCCAAATTCGAAGCGAATCAGTCCGTCACGGTCACTGCGCAGGATGTTCGCGCCCCTCGCGCGGAAACGCTCGACGATGGTGCGATGCGGGTGGTGGTAGCGGTTGCGGTAGCCACTGGTGAAGACGACGTGGTCGGGTGCCACCTTCTCGACAAATGCCTCCATGGAGGAGGAGCGGCTGCCGTGATGCCCGGCGACGAGCGCCGTCGCGGTGAGATCGATTCCGGATTCCAACAGTTCCAGTTCGCCGCGCCGTCCGGCATCACCGGTGACGAGGAAGCGGCGCGCGCCGGCCCCCACGCTGAGAACACAACTGAAATCGTTGTCGCTGCGGTTGTATGAAGCGGACGCTGTTGCCGGCGGGTTGAGGATGACAAACGGCACACTGTCCCAAACCCACGATTGCCCCCGAACGCAACGGCGGGGCGGTGGCGCGCCGGACGGCAGCGACCTCGTTGGGGACTGTCCGTTCAACATCCAGCCGGTGGGAATGTCGCGCACGACCGAGGGCAGCCCGCCGCTGTGATCGTTATCGTTGTGCGATACGATTACGCCATCGAGCTTGCCAATGCCCGATGCGCGCAGATAGGGCACGACGATGCGCTCTCCCGCATCGCTGTCGCCGAAGGAAGCACCGGTGTCATACAGCAGCGCGTGGCGGGCCGTGCGCACCAGAATGGACGTGCCCTGCCCGACGTCGATCACCTCGACACGGAACGCCCCGGGTGCCAATTTTTCCGCCGGTGGTAGCAGGATCGGTAGCCACAGGGCAAGCCCCAGGGCGCGCGCGGGGAATCCACGTGGCAGCAGGAGCCACAAGGTGCCCAGCACGGCGAGCACAACGGCGATCAAGCCGGGCGCCGGCCGCGTCGCCACGGCCCACGGAAGTTCAGCCATCCAGACCAGCATGACCCCGAGCCATTCCATCAGCCAGGCCGATGCATGCCACAGTGGCGGAACGAGCGTACCGAGCAGCGCCAAAGGCGTCACCAGCCAGCTCACGACGGGAATCGCCACGGCATTGGCGAAAGGAGATACCAGCGACACCTGTTGAAACAGCAGCAACAAGGCCGGCGCGAGCGCGACGGTCACCGCCGCCTGCACCGTCACCCAGCCGCGCAGTTTGTCGGGCAGCGCGACGCGGCCAAACGTGACCCACATGATCGCCGCCATCGCACCGAACGACAGCCAGAAGCCCGCCGACAGCACTGCCCACGGATCGAGCGTCAACACGACCGCGAGTGCAACCAGCAACGCCGTGAAGGGGCGCGGCTCGCGCCGCCCCCAGAACGCCAGCGCCAGCACGGCCAACATGAACAGCGTGCGCTGCGCCGGCACCTGGAAACCCGCAAGCAGCGCATACCCGAAGGCCACCAGGACTGCGGCGGCCAGGCCGGCCTGACGTGCCGGCAGCCGCGCCACCGCACGCGGCCAGCGGCGCCAGCCGAAGGCGACGGCCCAGCCAGCGAGTGCCGCAATCATGGTCACATGCAAGCCAGAAATCGACAGCAGATGATTCACACCCGTACGGGTAAACGCGCGCCATTGCTCGTACGGAATGCTGCGCTGATCGCCGATCGTCAGCGCGGCGATGACCCCGGCATACGGCGCCTCGCCCAGCGTGGCAAAGATACGGTCGCGGACGGCGGCACGCATCGCAGCGATCCAGGCGCCGGGTGTCGCCGCGCGCGCATCGAGCCTGACCGGTGGCACACGCTCGCGTACAGAGCCGGAAGCCGAGATGCCCTGCTCCAGCGCCCACGCCTCCAGATCGAAGCCGTGCGGATTGTGCGTACCGTAAGGGATTTTCAGCCGCGCGGTGAGGCGCCAGCGTTCCCCCGCCCGCACGGGTTCTGGTGGCGCCGCGTTGCGCGCTGCGTAGCGGGCGAGCTGCACGCGCCCGAGCGCTGGTGCGCCCGGCGTCAGCACCGCCTCGACATCCAGCACGAAACGCACGCCGCCAGCGTGGATGTGAGGCAGTTCGCTCACGACGCCAACGAGCTCGATGTCCCTGCCCTGCCAGGCGTCAGGCAGGCGTTCGGCCAGACGCAGCTCGGCGCGCCACGCCGCCCACGCGAACCCCAGCGCCGCACAGAGCACGGCAACCGCCACGCGGCGCAGGACTTCCGCCACGCCAAAGGACAGGGGCGGAACGCGGAGCGCAAGGGCAAGCAACGGCAAGACCCAAAGCCAGCGAGCTGCCGGCAGTTCAGGCTGCTGCTGCAGAAACCAGATGCCCAGACAAAATGCGACGAGATAGACCCGCATCGCGAAGTCGGGTCAGGCCGGCTGCAACGCCCCGTCGACCAGCCGCAGCCGGCGATCCATGCGTGCGGCCAGTTCGGTGTCGTGGGTCACTACAACCAGGCTGGTGCGCTCCCGGCGGTTGAGTTCGCGCATTAGTTCGAACACCGCTGTGGCGGTATGCTGGTCGAGGTTGCCGGTCGGTTCGTCGGCAAGGATGCACGCCGGCCGGGTCACCAGTGCGCGCGCGATCGCCACCCGCTGACGCTCGCCGCCGGAAAGCTCGCCCGGTCGGTGCGTCAGCCGATGGCCCAGGCCGACGGCTTCCAGCACCTCGGTTGCCCGTGCCAGCGCGTCGGCGCGAGGCATGCGCCGAATGATGAGCGGCATCGCCGCATTCTCCAGCGCGGAAAACTCCGGCAACAGATGATGAAACTGATAGACGAAGCCGAGCGCCTCATTGCGCAGTTCGCAGCGCGCGGCCTCCGACAGCGCGAAGGGGTCGCGCCCCTGGAGTTCGACACGCCCGACCGTGGGCCTGTCGAGCCCGCCCAGCAGATGCAGCAGCGTGCTCTTGCCCGAACCCGATGCGCCGACGATGGCGACCGATTCGCCCGCGCCCACTTCGAGGTCGACGCCACGCAATACCGGCACGTCGGCCTTGCCCTGGCAGAAGGTCTTGCACAGACCGGTGCAGCGGAGCACGACCTCACTCATAGCGCAGCGCCTCCGCGGGATTCACGCGCGCCGCGCGCCAGCTCGGGTAGAGCGTCGCCGCCAGACTGATGATGAGGGAAATACCGGCGATAAGGCCGACTTCGCTCCACACCAGCTTGGAGGGCAGTTCGTTGATGTAATAGACGTCCGCCGGAAACAGATCCATGCCAGCCATGCGCTCGATGAACGGCACGACGGTTTCCAGGTTGAGCGCGAGCAGCACGCCGCCAACCACGCCCAGCACCGTGCCGAACACGCCGATGAAGCTGCCCTGCACCATGAAGATGGCCATGACCGACCCCGGCTTCGCACCGAGGGTACGCAGGATCGCGATGTCGGACTGCTTGTCGGTCACCGCCATCACCAGGGTGGAGACGATGTTGAACGCCGCCACCGCGACAATCAACAGCAGGATGAGGAACATCATGCGCTTCTCGATCGCCACGGCACGAAAGAAGTTGGCGTGGCTGCGCGTCCAGTCGGTGAGGTAATACGCGCCGGACAGCACCGCCCCCAGATCGCGCGTCACGAACGGCGCACGGAACAGTTCGGCGAGTTTGAGCCGCACGCCGGACACGTCGTCACCGAGGCGCAGCAGCTTCTGTGCATCCTGCAGATGGATGAGCGCCAGCCCCGAGTCGTACTCGAACATGCCCGCTTCGAATATGCCGGTGACGGTGAACTGCTTGACGCGCGGCATCACCCCCGCCGGCGTGATGTTGCCCTGAGGGGTCAGCAGCACCACCTTCTCGCCGGGATAGACGTTGAGCGCGCGCGCCAGCTCGGCGCCCAGCACAATGCCGAACTCGCCGGGCCGCAGATCGGTGAGCCGGCCGGCCTTCATGTGCCGGGCGAAATCGGCTACCCCGGTTTCCATCTCCGGCAGTACGCCACGGATGATCGCGCCGCGCACCAGATCGCCATTGGCCAGCATGCCCTGCGCGTTCACGTAGGGCGCACCGGCCAGCACCTCGCGGTTCTGCCGCGCCGTGTCGAGTACGCCGCGCCAATCGGCAATGCGGTCACCCGGCCCGCTGATTTCGAGATGCGCGGCCACGCCCAGGATGCGCGCGCGTAACTCTTCCTGAAAGCCGTTCATCACCGACAGCACCACGATCAGCGCGGTCACGCCGAGCGCGATGCCCGCCATGGAGACGCCTGAAATGAACGAGATGAAATGATTGCGGCGCTTCGCGTGCGTATAGCGCAGGCCGACCAGGAGTTCAAACGGAAGCAAAACGCGACCCGGAAAGGAAATTTGCCGAGTATGCCACAGCCGCCCTACTCGCCCAGAAGATGCAGCACCACGCTGCGCGTCTGCGTGGCGCGACGGTGCTCGAACACATACAGCCCCTGCCACGTGCCCAGCAGCGGCGCACCATCCGCCACCGGAATCGCCAGGTGGGTCTGCGTCAGCGCCGCACGCACGTGCGCCGGCATGTCGTCGGGCCCTTCCAGCGTGTGGTCGTAGAGGGCGTCGCCATCCGGCACCAGACGGGCGAAGAACCGCTCCAGGTCGGTCTGCACCGTCGGGTCGTAGTTTTCCTGGATCAGCAGGCTCGCCGACGTGTGACGAATGTAAAGCGTGAGCAAGCCCGCGCGAATGCCACTGCCACGCACCCACGCCACCGCCTCGGCAGTGAACGCGTACAGCCCCTTGCCGCGAGTGGGAACGTTGATTTCGTGAAGCGCTTGTCGCATGGCGCACATTGTAGGGCCCGTCGGCGCCAATTTCGCTAAACTCGCCGCATGCTGGTTCTCGTCCCCCACCTGTTCCCGCCCCCGCAGCTGCTCGACGCCGCACAGGGCATGCACTTGCCGACACTGCAGACGCTGCTCGCCCGCGGACGCCGCGAATCCTGTCCCGCGGCGGGCACGGAGGCGGCATTGTGCGAAGCGCTCGGCATCGAGCAGCAGCAGGACTGGCCAGTCGCCCCCATCACCCTGGAAGCCGACGGTGGTACGGCCGGTAGCGCCTACTGGTTGCGTGTCGACCCGGTTCACCTGCGCGTCATGCGCGACCGCATCGTGCTCGCAGGCGATGCGCCCGACCTCACGTCCGACGAAGCCGATACCCTGGCGTCCGCCATCGGCACGCACTTCGGCGATGCGCTGCGCCCCTTGCCCCTGCGACCGCAGCGCTGGTACCTTCGCCTCGCCCGACCCGCCGCGCTGACCACCACGCCACCCTCGCTTGCGGCCGGCCGCGACATCCAGCCCCTGCTGCCGCAAGGCCCCGACGCCACGCAATTTCGTACCCAACTCAACGAAGTCCAGATGCTGCTGCACGACCACCCGGTCAACCAGGCACGCGAAGCCCGCGGCGCGCTGCCGGTCAACGCGCTGTGGCCGTGGGGCGGCGGCGTCCTGCCCGCAGCGCACCCGCATCCGTGGCGAATCGCCTGCCAACACGAAGACCTGCAGGCCCTCGCGCGTTTCACAGGGGCAAGCGTGAATTCGAGCATCGACGCGAGCAGCGATGTCGCCGTCTTCGACGCGCTCGCTGCCGCGATCCAGGCAGGCGACGCGTTCGGCTGGCGCGAGGCGCTTCATCGGCTTGAGCAGACGCTCGCCGCGGTACAAACAAGACATGCCCGCGTCAGTCTGGTCGATCCGGTACGCGGACTCGCCTGTCACGGACACCGCATGGATCGCTGGCGGTTCTGGCGCAAACGCTCCGCACTCGGCACACTGCTGCGCGCCGATCCTTGGCGTGAAACATCGCGAAGCGATTCCGTGTCCCCCTCGCCCGCTTGCGGGATGGGGAGAGGGAAACGGGCGGCACCGGTTTCATGATCGGGAATGGCAACACGCCATGCCCGTTCGGTCACGCCCAGCAAACCTGTTTTCGTCGCTCCGGCATGCGCCGGGATGGGGAACGCAGCGCCGCTCAGCAGTCCGAGGACGCGCCCACCTTGGCCGGTTCGGCCTCCATCAACGCGCACCCGCAGGCAAGCGCGCGCGCGTCCAGCAGCAAGGCATGCTGCCGTAGCGCCTCGGCGAGGGCAACCTTGTCGCCGCGCGCCTCCAGTGCGCGCAAATGCGCAACGTGTGTCTCACACTCCCCCGGTGTCATCAACGGCACCGGATAGGCACCGCGGCACATCCCCGAATCGACATCGGTCGCCTGCACGGGGAATGCCGCCAGCAACGCCAACGCCGCGAAACCGCCACCCGCCGATGAAATGCCAGGAACCTTCATGCCTTTCTCTTTCCAAAAAAACCGCCAGCCCCCCGCGCCGGAACCAAAAGCGATGCGCGACCTTCTGGGATCGACGGGATGATGCCGGCGCGCGATGAATGCTTCATGACGCGCGCGCGCCTCACACTGGCGTCGCCCACAGGTCGTGCTCGTCGGCCTCGTCAACCCGAACCTTGAGCCGCGTGCCGGGACGCAAACCGAACACACCTTCCAGATACACCACGCCGTCGATCTCCGGCGCATCGCCCTGGCTGCGTGCGAGCGTCCCCACCTCGTCCTCCTCGTCGACCATCACCTCGATGGTGCGGCCGATCTTCGCATCGAGGCGCGAGGCGGAAATCTCGGCCTGCGTCTCCATGAAACGCTCCAGGCGCTCCTCCTTCAGGTCCTCCGGGACCGCATCGGGCAGATCGTTCGCCGCGGCACCCTCGACTGGCGAATACGCGAAACAACCGACCCGATCGAGCTGCGCTTCCTTCAGGAAATCCAGCAATTCCTCGAACTCCGCGTCGGTCTCGCCGGGAAACCCCACAATGAAGGTCGAGCGCAGCGTGAGGTCGGGTACCGCTGCCCGCCAGGCCTGGATGCGGTCAAGCGTCTGCTCCACCGCGCCGGGACGCTTCATCAGCTTGAGAATGCGCGGGCTGGCATGCTGAAGCGGGATATCGAGATAAGGCAGGACGCGGCCATCGGCCATCAGCGGAATCACGTCATCCACACTCGGATAGGGATAGACGTAATGCAGGCGTACCCACGCCCCCAGGCTGCCGAGCGCGCCGGCCAGTTCCGTCATGCGTGTCTTCAGCGGCCGGCCGCCCCAGAAGCCCGGCCGGTATTTCACATCGACACCGTATGCGCTGGTGTCCTGCGACACCACCAGCAGCTCCTGCACGCCCGCACCGACCAGTTTTTCCGCCTCGTTCATCACCTCGCCGATCGGCCGGCTCACCAGGTCGCCGCGCAACGAGGGAATGATGCAGAAGGTGCACCGGTGGTTGCAGCCTTCCGAGATCTTCAGATAGGCATAGTGGCGCGGGGTCAGCTTGACGCCGCCGGGCGGGATCAGGTCCTCGAAGGGATCGTGCGGCTTGGGGAGCGCACCGTGCACCGCCTCCATGACCTCCTCCAGCGCGTGCGGCCCGGACACCGCCAGCACCTTCGGATGAACCTCGCGGATCAGGTCGCCTTTCGCACCCAGGCAGCCGGTCACGATCACCCTGCCGTTTTCCGCCAGCGCCTCGCCGATTGCTTCCAGCGACTCCTGCACCGCGGCATCGATAAAGCCGCAGGTGTTCACCACGACCACGTCGGCATCGTCGTAGGTTCCAACGATGCCATAGCCCTCCGCGCGCAACTGCGTCAGGATGCGTTCCGAATCGACCGTCGCCTTCGGACAGCCGAGCGAAACGAAGCCGACGGTCGGAATCCCTTTATTTGCTTTCATGTGGTGTATGTGCCGGACGGTAACCGCTGGCACGCAAGGAGGCTGTTGAACGTTGCGCCATTGTAGCAATCCCCCGGGGACGATCAGTCGCCCCGCATCAGCGCCATCAGCTCTTCGGTAGACGGCACGGCCGCACCTTCACCGCCTTCGCCCAGTACGCCTTCGGCCAGCGCACGCTTGTCGTGGTGCAGCTCGACAATGCGCTCTTCGAGAGTGCCCCTGGCAACCAGGCGATAGACGGTCACGGGGCGCTGTTGCCCGATGCGATGCGCGCGGCCCATCGCCTGGTCTTCCGCGGCCGGGTTCCACCAAGGATCGGTAATGACGACGTAATCGGCCGCCGTGAGGTTGAGGCCGAAACCGCCGGCCTTGAGACTGATCAGAAACAGTTCGCCGTCGCCGCGCTGGAACGCCTCGACGCGGCGGCTGCGCTCCGCTGCCGGCGTGGCGCCATCAAGGTATTGATAGCGGATGCCGCATGCATCGAGCGGTTCGCGCAGCAGGGTGAGGAAATCGACGAACTGGCTGAACACGAGCGCCTTGTGGCCGTTGGCAGCCAGTTCCTGGGCCAGTTCCGTGAACGCGCGCAGTTTCGCGCCGACGATGCCGAACTCGGGACTGGCCAGACGCGGATCGCACGCGGCACGCCGCAGTTTCGTGAGCTGGGCAAGAACGGAGAAACGCGCCTGCGCACCGTCGCTGCCCAGAGCGCTTTCCGCGGCCGCCACGGCCTGGCGGCGCAAGGCCTCGTAATGCGCGGCCTCGTCAGCCTCGGGCGCGATGGAAAGCACGAGCTCGGTGCGCGGCGGCAGATCGTCCAGCACCTGCGCCTTGGTCCGGCGCAGCACGAAGGGTGCGATCAAGCGCCGCAACCGGCGCTGCGCCTCGCGGTCGTGTCCCCTCTCTATAGGGGAGGCAAAGCGTTCATTGAAGCGCGACAACGTGCCCAGAAGGCCCGGGTTGCAATAGCGCATGATCGACCAGAGTTCGGCCAGCCGGTTTTCCACGGGCGTGCCGGACAGGGCCATGCGGAAATCCGCCGGCAGTTCGAACAGGGCCAGCGAGCGTTTGGCGGCTGCATTCTTCACCGCCTGGGCCTCGTCGGCGACCACCGTATGCCAGGTGCGCGAAGCGAAGCGTTCCTGCGCCTGCTGCATCAGCGTGTAGGAGACGATGACCACGTCGTGCGGCCCCGCCGACTCCACCACGGTCGTGCGGTCGCCCTCACCGAACACCACCGGGTTGAGCGCAGGTGCAAACCGACGCGTCTCGGCAAGCCAGTTGCCGCATACCGAAGTCGGGGCAACGATCAGGGACGGCCCACCCTCCGCGCGCGCGAGCATGACCGCAAGCGCCTGCAGGGTCTTGCCCAGTCCCATGTCATCGGCGAGGCAGGCGCCGAAGCCGGCTTGTGCAAGCCGCATCGCCCAGACGAAACCGTCTTCCTGGTAGGGTCGCAGTTCCGCCTGCAGGCCCGCGGGCAATGCGACGACCCTATCCCGCGCCGCCTCGAGCAGTCCGGCTTTTGCACGAAATTCACCATCGGTCTCGGCTTGCGCGCCTTCCAGCACCGCGTCGAGCCAGCCCGCCGCAAGCGTCGGGATCCGCACGCCCCGGGAATCGGTTTCGGCCACCGCTGCCAGGTCGGCCAGACGCTCTTGCAGCTCACGCGTCAGCGCAGCATAGACGCCCTTGCCCATGGGCACGAAACGGCTCTTGCCGGCCGCCGCGGCGAGCAGTTCCTCCAGCTTGAAGACCAGACCCTCGTCCAGGTGCGCTTCGCCCTTCACCGAAAACCAGTCCCGTGCCGTGCTGACCTTCACCGTCAGATGCGCCGCGTCCACGCTCAGCACGCGCACCTGCTGGCCGCGCGGCCAGTCGACCGCGGCGATCGCGGGGATGGCATGCAGCGTCTCGACCATCGCCAGCGCTTGTTCCGGGTCCTCCACGATCCATTCGCAGACCGCGTCACCACGCCGCGGCACAGCCAAAAACGGCACCGCCTCGAGAACGGCATCGAGATGCGCGCGTTCCGCATCGAGATCGCGCACAGCGCCAATGCTCTCGCCCTTCACGGCCGCCATCACCCGCGGTCGGCCCTCGCCGGGCACGAGACGCGGCCCATCCAGCCCCAGGGGTGCAACTACCAGACGCAGCGTCAAGGCCTCACCCTGCGGCGCCAGCTCGGCGCGCAAACGCGTCTCGGCCGGCACCTCGCGGGCGGCCTCGGCCGAATCGGACTGGATGTGAAAATGGGGAGCCAACGACTGCAGGGTCTGCTGCAATTCCGCATGCGCAGCCGCCGGCACCTTGAACCGGCCCGAGACCAGTTGGGCCGCACGCCGCTGCGCCGGCGTCAGGCGGATCACACGCACGCGCTGTGGCGACTCGCGCACCACCGTGATCTGACGCAACGCCTCCTGCTCGCGCTTCTCGTCGGCATCGATGAAATAGTCGTAATCTTTTCTGGCAGTCTGCCCCCGCACCGGGGGCGTGACACGCATCACGTAGTGATCGCCCTCGCGTATTACTTCGAGTTCAGGCGTGCCCTCGACGACATCGACGCGTGTATCCGGCGCATCGGCCATGACCACCGCCGGATGACCGATCAGCGCCACGATCGCGAGGGCGCGATCGATCACATACCGGCGTGCGGAATAACTGTCCTGACGAATGGCGCGTGCCACGCTCGCGTCCCAGGGTTCCAGCCGCTCGTTTCCAGCCAGCTTCGCCAGAGAAAGCGGTTTCGGCTTGCCCCACCCGCGCGGCCCACGCTTTTGCTCGAAAGGTTCGATCGTTTCGATGCCACCGAGCTTGTCGAGATCGATGGCCCATACCAGACGCGTCGCCCGCGCATCGCCAGGCGTCTCCGCACCCAGGGCTTGAAGCGAGGCCAGCACGGTACGCCAGTTCTCGCCCGCGCCCCCGACAAAGAAATTCCCGGGTGCCTCGCCGCCGACGAACACCGCCTCGCCGGCGGCGACCTGGCCGTCGAGCCAGTCGTGGCCACAGGCACGCAGGCGTTTGCGCAAGGCCGCAACCCCCGCAGCATGTTGCTCGGCCGCCTTGGCCCCCAATTTGCCGATCGTTTCCGGGCCAAGCCAGGCGCGCGCCAGCACGCGCCAGATGCCGTCCAGAGACGGGTGGGGAGCACTGACCTTGAAGACGTCCGGATCGAGTGCGCACTCACCCAGCCGCACGCCGGTGGCATGCACCCAGACGCCCCAACGCTCAAAAGGCGATGGACTGCGCGAGCCCGATTCACCAATGCAGAATTTGCGCGCACGTTCCAGGTGCTTGGGCGTCTGCTGTGCGAGCAGCGCAAGCACATAAAACCAGGCAAGCGTCTCCGGCAGCAGCCGTTTCTTCGCGCCAAATTCCGCCTGGCGGCGCTTGAGCGCGGCCTCGAAATCCACCTGGCCCTCGGCCCAGCGACCTTCCTGAATCCTGGTCGCAGCACGCAGCGCGTCGGCCGCGCCGCTATCCTCGTCTCGCAGCAGATCGACCACACGCGCGCGCTCACCTGCGAGCAGCAGTGCTTCGGCGAACTGCAAGCGCAGATAGTCCGGCATCTCACTGCGTGCCACGGCAAGCTGTTCCAGGCCCCATCGGTAGATCGGCAACCACTCCGGATCGAAGCTGCGGCAAACGTTTTCCACCGCCCCATAGACGATACTCCACCGCCATGTCGGGTCGACGCGCGCGAGCAGCGCCGTGTCGAGCGATTCGATGAATGCCTCGCTGAGAACACGCCCCCAGTCTAGGCGGTGCATGATCTGTTGCTTCATCTGGTTCAGTTCGGCCGCTGGCGTGCCCGACAGAAGTGCCAGACGTATCACAGCCACCGTCGGCCCGACCTCCCACAAGGGCCAATTGGAGTATGCGGCTGTCCCCTGGCTGTATTTTTCGGCGCGCCAGAGTCCGTCGCGCAGTTCATCCATGGGCGTGCCATCGAGTAACTCCCGATACAGCACCGTGCGTGCCTCGTCTTCCAGGCGAACGTACCCCTGCCGCGCCGCCTGTTCGACCAGCAAACCGCACGCACCGAGCTCCTGCTGCCCGAGCTTCACAAGCTCATGCGTAAATGCCTTGCCGGAAGAAGATTTCCATCCGAGCGCGCGCAGCAGCTCCAGACTTGCCGTCCGCGGTCGATACGTCCACAGCAACGCCATGGCGCGGGCGACAGTGCGCGTATCGGCAGCGAGCCGATCGAGCGCGGAGAGCGAAGGGTTCACGCGCCCCTCCCGGCCTCAATCATTTGCGGAAGCACCTTCCCGTGGCAGCACGAGTCGAACCCGACGTTCCGTGTGCGTAGACGCCCTGCTTTGGTTACCATAGTTGACGATTTCTGTTGGGGCGTGGTCATGTACATTGTGGCGATCGGCTGGGCGTATGTCGTCCTGATGCTCGCGCTCACCGCGAGCAGCGTGGCCAAGGGGCTCGCCGTGCTGGTTTTCCTCGGCATCATTCCGCTGCTGCTATTCGCCTATCTCGCCGGCAAGCTCGTCCCGCGTCGCCGCTCAGTGGCCGTGTCCGATGAGATGGGCCACCAGCGCGATGCTGCCAATCCCGACACCGATTAGAACGAGTTGCTGGAGCGTCGCTGCAAGCTCCGCGCGCTTGTGCAGGCCGGGGATCAGGTCCGACATCGCCACGTACAGCATGCTTGCACCGGCCAGCCCCAGCAACACCGGGGTCCACCCCTCCACCTGCGACAAGGCAAAATAACCGATCAGTGCGCCGGCGACCGTCGCCACGCCGGTCAACAGATTGACCGCCAGCGCCTTCGCACGGCTGTACCCGGAATGCAGGAGAATCATGAAGTCGCCAATCTCCTGTGGAATCTCGTGTGCGATGATCGCCAGCGCCGTAATCGTGCCCAAACGGAAATCCGCCAGGAATGCCCCCGCGATGATGATCCCGTCGACGAAATTGTGGAAGGTGTCGCCAACCGTGATCATCAGTGCCGAACGGCCGTGATCGTGGCCATGCCCCGCGTCACCGTGAGCTTCACAGACATCGTCATGGCAGTGTCGCCACAACACCAGTTTTTCCAGCAGAAAAAACATGAGGATGCCGGCCAGCAACGCCCCCGCGACCGTATCAATATCGCCGCCCATCTCCACGGCTTCCGGCAGCACCTCGAGCAGCGAGGCGCCCAGCAGCGCACCGATCGCATAGCTCACCAGAACCGGCACCCAGTGCGGACGCGCAGACAGGGCGAGCACTGCGGCAAGCAACAAGCTCAACAGGCTGCCAGCGACGGTAACGACCAGGATGACAGCAAGCGTAGACATGAAAACGGCGGCCCCGGAAAAGCCCGCCATTATACCTGCGGCGCGTGGTCAAGCGCCGCTGCGGCTTATTTGCGCAAAGGGCAACCGGGGCACGCTTCCTGCGTTTTGGGTCGCGACCAGCGAATCTCCTGCTTCACGACCGCCGGCGCAGCCTGGACCGGTCGGACCCGAAGATGTCCACGCAATTTTTCAATTGTCGTCTTGCCGAACCCACGGACGTGGTCCAGGTCTTCAAGACTGGCGAAGGGCCCGTGTATCCGGCGGTAGTCGATGATCGCCTGCGCCTTCACCGGACCGATTCCCGGCACTGCCTCCAGCTCGGATTGGGGCGCAGTGTTGATGTCCACCGTGGCCCACACCGGCGAAGCCAGCAGCCATGCCAAGATTCCAACCCAACTCAAGCTTCTCCTGAACCTCATTCCCCTCCCTCCCTTTCGCCTTTTTATCTGGCCGCCCATGCCGTCGTCTTGCACAAGCTTAGCGGCTGTTGCCGTCGCACGCCATACAACGAAAGTCGTAGTCTCGCCCCCCCGATCGCCATAAAAAAACCCCCGCGTATTGAGCGGGGGTTTTTGGCGCGGTTGAGCGCGTTGTAAGGAGTCTGACGATGACCTACTTTCACAGGCGAGGTGCCTACTATCATTGGCGCGGGAGCGTTTCACCGTCCTGTTCGGGA
>JANJWS010000057.1 GCA_024709425.1 Thiobacillus sp. | reverse complement strand
TTCGGGCTGTTTCCGGCGCTGCTGCTCAATCTCATGGGGCCTGCCACCGCCGCCTGGGCCGCGCGCTTCCACTAGCCCGCCTGGAGCGCGGCGGGGCGCGCCCGGGGGCCCCCCCGCCCGCTCGATGCCACGCCTGGCGGGCTTCCTGCTGTTCTTCGGGCTGGCCGGCATGGGGCTGCCGGGCACCTCGGGATTTCCCGCGGAATTCCTGCTGCTGACGGCGACGTTGCAGACGCATGCCGGAGCGGGTCTGGCGGCGCTGTTCGCTCTGGTTCTGGGTGCGGCGTATTTCCTCGATCTCTATCGCCGCACCTGTTTGGGTCCCGTCGTGTTCGAGACCGTGGCGCGTGCGCAGGACCTGCGCCCGCGCGAATTCTGGCTGCTCCTGGGATTCGCTGCGGTGATCCTGTGCTTCGGGCTGTTTCCGGCGCTGCTGCTCAATCTCATGGGGCCTGCCACCGCCGCCTGGGCCGCGCGCTTCCACTAGCCCGCCTGGAGCGCGGCGGGGCGCCCCGGACAAGCACGCACTCACTCCAGGGTCGCGCGCTGATTGATGCGGGCAAGGGCCTCCACGGCGGCACGTTGCGCTTCCTCCGCCTCGGCCTCGCTGCCCATCATGGTGAGGCGGCCGAAGTTACCGAACGGCTTGACGTCGACCAGCGTGATGTGCGCGGCCTTTTCCGCCTCGTTGGCGGCATAGACGGCATAGCCGGCCGGTTCCACCTCCAGGATGAACATGCTCTTGCCGGGCAGGATCATCGAACCCTTGCGCAACTGGCGGTTGATCAGCGTGGTATGGTCCGGGGTCATGCCGCGGATGATCTCGTTCCAGGCGATGCGGCAGGCCATGCGGGATTCGACGCCCGTGTTCAGCTGGCGCAGGATGATGTCGCCAGCCTCCTGCACTTCGCTCTGGTTGCGGTAGTGAATCTCCATCGAACCGAACGAACGCTCCACGACCTGCTCGCCGAGGTGGACGTTGGTCTCCTTGAGGGCGATGTCCGAGAGCCGGTGTACCGCCATGCCCGGCGCGACTTCGATCCACAGGCAGGCGTCGCCCGGCACGGGCAGGAACCCCTGCGAGGACGTGGCCAGGTAGGAAGCCAGCTGCGGTTGCAGCGAGTCGATGAAGACGAAGGTGCGAAGCGTGACGTCCATGCGCTTATTTCGTCAGTCCCATGTAGAGCATGGGCAGTTTTTCCGGCAGGCGCTCGACGTGGTCGAGCACGGTGAAATTCTTGGCACCGAAGATGCGCGACACGTACTGGTCGGCGTGCGGATCGAGCGACAACGCATACGTGGTGATGCCGTCGCGCTGCAGTTCCTCGACGGCGCGCTTGGTATCGAAGCGCAGGTACTGCGGATCGCGCACGTCATTGTCGGCCGGTTCGCCATCGGTGATGACGAAGAGGATTTTCTTGCTCTTTGGCTGCTGCTTGAGCAGGGAACCGGCGTGACGCAGTGCGGCGCCCATACGCGTCGAGTAGGAACCGTGCATGGCCGCCAGCCGCGCCTTGACGAGATCGTTGTAGGGCTGATCGAAGTCCTTGAAGCGGTAGTAGTGGACGTCGTGGCGCCCATCGGAGCAGAAGCCGTGCAGCGCGAACGGGTCACCGATGCGGTCGAGCGCGTCGGACAGGAGCACGGTCGCCGCGCGGGTCAGGTCCATCACGCTGTAGTCCTGGCCGCGCACCTTGTCGTTCGACGATTCCGACATGTCGAGCAGCACCATCACGGCAAGATCGCGCAGGTTACGCTTGTAGCGCATCATGATGCGCGTGTCGGGTTGCTGGCCCATGCGGATGTCGATCATCGCGCGGACCGCGGCGTTGATGTCGAGCTCGTCGCCGTCCTCGACGCGGCGAATGCGCTGCATCCCCTGTGGAATCATCGATTCGATGAGGAACTTGAGGCGCGAGATCACCGGCTTGTTTTCCTCGACGATCTGCTCGATCGACTCCAGTTCGCCAAGCCTGGGCCGCCGTTCGAGTACGGTCACCCAGCTCGGCCGCTCGAGCTGGATCTGGTAGTCCCACTCGTGGTAATGCACCGGGTCCGAGACCGGTTCCCGGCCCTCGAGCGAATTGATGGTGACGCCCTCCTGGTCGAGCCAGAATTCGGTCGGCAGCACCCAGATTTCTTCCGCGTCGTCGCCGGCAAATTCGTTGTTGACCTCGTTGACCATCTCCATGAGGCTGACTTTCTTGCGAACCTGCTTGGGCTGCCAGGTGGCTTCCAGCGCCTCGCGTTCGTCGTACTCCTCCGACTCCCACACGGTACGGTTGTCGTCACGGTAGATCGCGCGCAGGCCGTCGTTGTGCACGTTGTATTCCGGCAGGGGAATCTGCCCGAGCGTGTGTGCCAGTTCAACGCCGATGTTCCAGCTCACCTGGTTGGAGGCCAGGTCGGGTTCCGCGTGGAACAGGGCCACGCCCTGCTGGACCCAGGGATGCGGGTCGGCGCTGTGCGTCTCGAGCAGGGCGCGCGCCAGGCGATTCAGGAGGTCGCCGGCGGTCTTCGGCTCGCTGTAGTCCGCCGGCGGATGCAGCGCGAGCCAGGCGGCCCGCATGTTGGGAAACTGGCGGCACGCCAGTTCCTCCACGCGCGCGTCCTCGATGGTCTCGATGATGGCCATCTGCGTGGTGTTGAGCATCTGCATCGACAGCGGCTCGCGGGTGAACGCGAGGTGGGCGGCGCAGTGGTTGGCGGCGGCACGGTAGATTTCCAGGCCTGGCACACGCAGATCGGGCGGCGTATCCGGCCCCAGCGGCTTGTAATCGTCGTAGGCGTCGGCGATATGGATGACATAGCGGTCGATGTACGGCTTCAAGCCCTCGCGGCTTTCGTAGTCGCCGGCGGTGGGCCGCATGAAGAAGTCGCGGCCCCACATGGCGCGCAGATAGATGTTGAGCCGGCGTTGCACATCGACGAACAGCGTGCCCTTCCGCTCCATCTGCAGCACCGACAGGGCATCCGGGCTCTGTAGCGAGAAATACCGCGCCTGGCCTTCGAAATCAGCCTTGTACGCCTGTGCGCCCCACTGGACCCAGCGCCTGAGCCCACCCAGCGTGAGCTGGGTCAGCAGGCGGTCGAGGTTCTCCAGCATCGGGCGCAGCCCGCGCGACGCCTGCGCCAGCACGATGGAAAGTACGTTGAGGTAGTTGCGGAAGAGGTTCTCGTCGCCGAGACGCTCGCTGGCAAGCGGCGCGGTAGCGACGATCAGCGTCAACACCTGGCCCGAGGTCTTGGAAGCCATGCCGAGCAGGAAGTTGACCACGTCGGGCAGCACGTCCTCGCCGATGGCGCGGGACACCTCCGGCATCTTCTGGATGAAGGTGACAACGAGTTCCTCGCCGCGGCCAAGGTTGTGCAACGCAACCGCGCCCTTCAGGTAGTTGTCCAGCCCGCGCGACGAAAATACGCGCGCCGCCTCGTTCCACGACGCGCGCAGCACGTCCTGGGAGTCGGAGGGGAGATCGTCGAGGAGCTCCTGGTATTCGTCGAGATGGATGGCCATCGTTAGGGCATAGGGGCTAGGATTCAGGGGTTAGGGGCGAGGGGATTCAGGGGCCAGGGAACTGCGCATGAAACGAAATTTGTGCCGCAACCCCATGTTGAGTGTTGGCCGAACCCGATTCAAGCAATTGCGGATTGCGTGTGCACGCCTTCCCTAGTCCCTAGCTCCTAACCCCTAATCCCTAGAAATACGTGGTGACAGCGGAATCCAGGGCGTCGCGCATGTCCGGATCGTCGGTGATCGGGCGCACCAGGGCAACGCGGCAGGCGGCCAGCGGCGCGACACCCTTGGCAATCAGCGACCCAGCATAGATCAGCATGCGCGTCGAGAGTCCCTCGTCGAGGCCGTGGCCCTTGAGGTTGCGCGCGCGCTCGCCGATGTGCACCAGGTTCTTGGCGACATCGATCGACACCCCCGACTCGTGGGCGACGATCTCGGCCTCGACGTCGTGCTCGGGATAGTTGAAGTCGAGTGCACCAAAACGCTGCTTGGTCGACTGTTTCAGATCCTTCATCAGCGACTGGTAGCCGGGGTTGTACGAGATGACGATCTGGAAATCCGGGTGCGCCTCGACAAGCTCGCCCTTCTTTTCCAGCGGCAGCACGCGACGTGCATCGGTCAACGGGTGGATGACCACGGTGGTGTCCTGGCGCGCCTCCACCACTTCGTCGAGGTAGCAGATCGCGCCATGGCGCGCGGCGACCGCGAGCGGGCCGTCCTGCCAGCGGGTGCCGCTGGCGTCGAGCAGGAAGCGCCCGACCAGGTCCGAGGCGGTCATGTCTTCGTTGCACGCCACGGTGATCAGCGGTTTCTGCAGCTTCCACGCCATGTATTCGACGAAGCGGGTCTTGCCGCACCCGGTCGGCCCCTTGAGCATGATGGGCATGCGCACCGAATACGCCGCCTCATACAGTTCGACCTCGTCCGCAACGGGGCGGTAGTAGGGCTCGCTCTCCACCAGATATTGCGCGAGGACGCCGGCACCGCTGGCGTCGGATGCGGGACGCACGTCGGCGGCCGGCTGCTGCTGCGCCTGCGCGCGCGCCATGGCCTGCTGGCGGGGAGAGTAAGTACGCATGAAGGGATCGTTACGCATGATGCATCACCTGTGTGCTGGGTTCAGTCCGGCCACACGCGCTCGGGAAACAGCGCGTTGCCGCTTTCTGGAATGCCGCCGGCGGTGGGGCGCGGGGCGGCGGGTCTGGCCGCGGCGGGACGCGGAGCGGTCGGCTTCGCGGCGGGCGCCGGAGCAACCGGTTTGGCCGGTGCGGGCGCGGCCTTCGTCACAGCGGATTTGGCGGCCGACCGGGTCGCCGGATTGGCGGCAGGCTGTTGGGCCGCCTTGGCCATACGCACGCTGGCGGACAGCTTGTCCTTGAGTTTCGTCATTTTCCGATCACCTCATGAATAATGGCTTCGATTTCGGCCGCCGCCTGCGATCCGCGGCTGCCCAGTTGATACACCGACACGCCTTCGAGCGCCGCACCGCGATACGCCGCGCGCCGGCGGATCACGGCATTGAGCACCGGCAGGCCGAATTCGGCGAGCGCGTCGTGCATCGCCGCCGACAGCGCGCTCTTCGGCTCCAGCTGATTCAGCACCAGGTAGGCCTTGAGACTCTTGTTGACCTTGCGCGCCTCCTCAATTTCCTGCGGCAGGCGCAGGCTCGCCCACAGGTCGATCGGCGAAGGCAGCACCGGGATGAGCGCGACGTCGCACGCGCGCAGCGCCTGCAGCGAGGCGTGGCTGTCGATCGAGGGCGGGCAGTCGAGCACCATGTGCCGGTAGGCGCGGTAGTTCTGGTGCAGCGTGCGCGCATCCCACTTGCCGCCGATCTGCTTGATCGTAGCGGGGAAGGGCTCGCTGCCGAAGCTCGCCCACTGCCGCGCCGAGCCCTGCGGGTCGAGGTCGATAACCACCGTCTCCGCGCGACGCGCCAGCCCTGCGGCAAGGTTCATCGCCAGCGTCGTCTTGCCGGCGCCGCCCTTCTGGTTGATCACCGCCGTGACGTGGGTGGACATGTCAGCTCCCCGCGGGTTTCCACAGCATGTTGATGCGCTCGGCGAGGGCATAGTCCGCCGCGCCCAGTTCGCCGCCTGCGGCCGCCTCCAGCGTGAGGTTCACGTAGGTGGTACCGAAGTTGATGTTCTGCGGATGGATCCCGGTTTCCTCGGTCAGCGCGGCGAGCGCATCGAGAAATGCACGCGTCTCGCTGTAGCGGTCGAAGCCGAAGCGCCGGAACAGGGTCGGCGGCTTGCCGCGGGCTTCCCAGCCGTCGGGTACGTCAGCCATGCGTCTGCCCCGCCATGTGGTCGATCTCCTGCACGTGTGCGATCTCCTCGTTGAGTATGCCAGCGAGCAGCGCAGCGCTGTCGCCGTCACGCGTGCGCTGGACATGGGCGAGCGCCTGCTGGTACAGGTGCACCGCCTCGACTTCCAGCGTGCGGTCGGCGACCAGCAGTTCATCGACGCTGCGCCCCAGACGCGCCGGTGCAAGGTTGCCGGCCGAGGGTGCAACGCCGAGGACAATCAGACGCTCCATCAGCTGTTCCGCGTGTCCGAGTTCTTCGGCTGCCTCGCGGCGCAGGCTTGTCGCCAGCGGCTCGTCGCCCCACAGGCGCGCGAGCACGCTTTGCGCCAAGTATTGCTGCACCGCGCTCATCTCGTGGTTGAGCGCGCGCGCCAGCCAGCCCAGTGTGCGCGGATCGACACTCATCAGAGGGGGATTCAGCTGCGCGTCGAAGTGATCTCGGCGTCGCGACCACCACCGTTCGCGTCCGGCTTGGTCGGCAGGATGCCTTCCACTTCGCTGTGCACGCGGGCGATGATGTGGGCGGCGACCAGGCCGTCACCCACGCGCTCGCACGCATCGGCACCGGCACGAACAGCTGCGTTGACCGCGCCCGTCTCGCCGCGCACCAGAACGGTGACGTAGCCGCCACCCACGAATTGACGACCCACCAGGCGCACTTCGGCGGCCTTGGTCATCGCGTCCGCCGCTTCGATCGCGGGAACCAGACCACGGGTTTCGATCATGCCCAGCGCAATACCCATACGTTCAGCCATTTCATTACTCCTTTTCAGACAAAGTTAAAAAACGAAATCCTTACCACTCAAATTTCAAGGGCAATCGCGTCGAGCACGCTTCCCCCTGCCCTACCCCGATCTCACGCATCCCAGTTATCGATGATTCCGCAGATGGTCAGATCGGTCATTACTTTCACGTCCGGCATGGCAAGACGCGCTGCGCTGCCGCTGGTGGTGAATACCCATTTCCCGGCAGGCACGCCGACCGGATCCGTCGCCACCGACAATGCGCCCTGCTGGCTTTCCAGCACGCGCAGGGACGAGGCCTGCAGCCCCGGCACGCGGCGGGTACACACCAGTTCGTCGAGCACGCGCATGATCTCCATCAGGCGCCATCTCCCTGCCAGTGGTCAATGATGCCGACGATGGTCAGGTCGGACGGAAACTCCTTGCTGCCTGCCGCGTCGCGCGCCGCCGACGAGCCCACACAGATTACCCAGTCGCCGGGGACGCAGCCCACCGAATCGACCGCGACGCTGCGCGCGCCGCCGGCCTTCTCCTGCACCACCAGCAGCGGCCTGTGTCCAAAGGCGTCGATGCGGTTGGTCGAAACTAGAGTTTTCTCCACTCTCATGATCTTCATCGTGAAACCTCAGTGCATGCCTCGTCTCAATGCCCCGCATCCTCGACATCGTCCTCGACGAAAGCGCAACGTTCACTGCCGCGCCGGTCGCTCACGGCCATCTGGCAATTCAGCAGACCTTGCGCATGCAGGTGCGGGTAGCGTGCCTGGATGGCCGCCTTGACCCGCTTGCAGCGCACCACCGCCCGCTCGCGCGCGCCCGGCACGCGCGAGCAGTAGTGGAAGTGCACCAGCACCGGCACGGCGAGGCCATGCTTGATGTTGAGGCCGGTAAAGATCTTGATACCGACGTCCATGTCGGCTGCACCCTCCTCGACCGTGTCGAGATGGGCGTAGTAATACTTGTTGCGCAGCTGTACGAAGTTCGTGGCTTCCCCGGCGCAGATGAACTCTTCATCGTGCCCGATCACGGCATAGCGGCCGGCGTGATGCTGGATCACGTACTCGATCTGCGACAGGTTGGCTTCCAGCATGCGCAGCACCAGGCGGCGCATGCCCTCGCGCATCGAGCCCTCGCCCTCGGCCCAGCCGTCGGCGCGCTCGGCGCGCGCCACCATCCCGGCCAGGTGCGCGCGGGCGGCTGCAGAATCCATGCCCAGCGTCGCCTTGTAGACTTCACCGGCATCGACGTAGCGATAGGGGTTAACCTCGCCGTTGGCGTCCGGGAGATGCACGCGGATCGCATCCACATCGGTGTCGACGCCGATCAGCAGGACCTCCGGTGCGGCGCCCCGGCCAAAGGTGTTGTCGATGGCGGCGCGCAGTTCGTTCAGTCGGCCGAGCGCGGATTCGACCGCCTTGCTGTCGTTGCTGCCGTGCGCCGCACAGCCCTGATGACAGGGGTTCGAAGTGCTGAAATGGTAGACCGCCACCTTCAGGTAGTTCGCCGTGTCACCTCCGGCGATGGCGCCCGTGAGACGATCCAGCTCGCGATGCATCCAGTCGGCGGCATCGCCCTCGACGTCGAACATCGCGCCGGCATAGGCCTTGACGGAAACGCTATCGTTCGGCGCCATGCGCAACACGAAAGGCAGCAGGCCCTGCAGGCGCCCGTCGGCGCACGGGCTGATATCGACCGTGTGGTAGCCGCAGCTCTCCAGAAAGCCGGCGTCGATCGCCATGCGCTCACGCCACGCCGCCTGGTCGGATTCGGCGCGGTCGACGCATTCCTTGAAGCTGCGGAAGATGCAGTAGGAATGCAGCGCACGCATGTCGAGGCCAGACACCCAGGCTTCGTTCAACAGGTCTTCCGGAAGGGTGAAGCCGAGCCGGTCGACCGCGAGGCGCTGCGCGCGCGCAACGAAATCGATCTCGTGCTGGAAGGCCGACAGCGTCTTAAGCGTATCGACGATCACCGCGAAACGGCCGCGCACCCGCTCCTCGTATTCATACAGGCGCTGATTCAGCGTCTGGTCGACGAGTGCGTGCTCGCAGCGCTGGCCCGGCCCGACGACGCACGCCGGGTTGGCGAGCGTGTCGGCCGGCCCGGGCAGCGCCTGGGCCGTGCGCATCGCAGCGAGACGTTTACGCGTGTTCACCGTTCGATCCTCAACCGCGCGCGCCGCCCGACAGGGTCACGATGGCACCCTTGCCCGTGTTGCCGGCGGAACCGGTGATGCGGCTTTCCGGCACTTCGGGGCGCTCGATTTCGCGGAACACCTGCGCGTTGGCGCCGGCGCCACGCGGGTTGCCGCGCATCGACATGTTGCGGGCAAGACTCGACGCGCCTTCGGTGCCGGTCACGCGGCTTTGCGCATGCCAGGCGTCGCCGGTGATGCGGGTACCGGCCTGGCTGCCCTCGCCGGTGAGGCGGCGCGCCGCGGTGATGGCCGTTTCCTGCTCGGCCTGCTGGGTTGCCGCGTCACGGTGGCGAAACTCCGGCGTGCCGGTGATGAGGCCGTTGGCCTTGTTCACCGGCCCCGTGATGCGCTCGCTGTTGTAGCCGGTGCCGGTAACGTCAGCGTAGCGACGCTCCCAGGCCTGGCGGGCGGGCGTGGCGATGCTGAAATCCACCGGTGCCGGTGGCTGGACGGGTTCGACCCAGGTGCGCGGACGCGCCACGAAGCGGCCGCTGGCGGTGCACTGGCTGAACGTGTTGTCGGCGCCGACGTAGGGCGTGCCGCTGACGATTTCGCAGGCACCACGCTCGTCGCCGGTCATCACCGAACCGCCCGCGCCGGGACGGTCACCCGTCACCGCGGTGGCAGGAATCACGGCGCTGGTACGGATGCGCGCTTCCTGCTCGGTCAGATCCGGCGCCGCGCAGAAGCCGCTGTACTGCGTGCGGCCGATGTAAGGCGTGCCGCTGATCGGCGCGCAGCCGCCGGACTCGTCGCCGGTGACCTTGGTCGAACGGCCGACGTAGCTGCCGGTCACCGGCTGGCCGCGCCAGGTTTGATCCACCGCGACCTTGGCCACGGGCGCGACAGGGGTGCTGCCGGTACACACGGTTTGTGCGCCGACATAATCGATACCGGTGACGGGCTTGCACCCCCCCATCTCGTCACCGGTGAGCTTTGGGCTGGAGCCGACCTCCGTGCCCGTGACCGTGCGGCCCGCGAGCGTCTGCGTCGCGCCGACCTTGCGCGGACCCGACGCATTGCACAGGCCGCCAAAATCGCTGGCAGTGTAATACTGGCTGCCGGTGATGGCGCGGCAGGAACCAGGCTCGTCGCCGGTCACCTTGCCCGATCGACCCACCTCCGTGCCGGACACAGGCTGACTGCCGCGCGAGGACATCACGCTGACCTTGCGGGGCGTGGCGAGTGGCGCGGTGTTGCACACCGACTGGAACTGCTCCGCGGCGAGGTATTCGGTGCCGGTGATGCCGCGGCAGGCACCCGGCTCGTCACCGGTGATTTTCATGGTGTGGCCGACGGCGGTACCGGTCACGCTCTTGCCGTGCGTGGTATGCGTGACGGCGACCTTTTCGGGCGCGTCGACGCCGGCGGCGGGCAGCGTGTAGCCGGTGCCGGTGATGGCGCGATCGGCACCGGGCTCGTCGCCAGTGACCCTGGCGGAATGGCCCACCAGGGTGCCGGTCACGGTCTTGCCCCTCGCGGTATCGGAGACACCGACCTTGGCGGGAGCGGGGGCCGGACGTGTATCGCAGAACTCCTGGTAACGCTCCACGGCAAGATACTCGGTGCCGGTGATGCCACGGCACGCGCCGGGCTCGTCGCCCGTGACCTTGCCGGAACGGCCCACTTCGGTGCCGGTGACCTTGCGCTCACGCGCGGTGCTGGAGATCCCCACCTTGGCGGGCGCGGGCGCCGGGCGCGACTTGCACAGGTTGTCGAACTGCTCGCTGCCGATGTACTCGGTGCCGGTGATGGCGCGGCACGAGCCCGGCTCATTGCCAGTGACCTTCTTGCTGCGCTCGACCATGGTGCCGGTGACCGAATGACCCGAGAGGGTATGACCTTCCTCGACCTTGGCCGGGGCGGGCACGACGTTGCGGGCACGCTGGCGGCCGCTCGGACGCGCGGGCTCGCTGGCGCCGGTGCGACCTGCGATGGCCTGCACCAGGCGACGCTGCATCGCGACCTGGCGGCCGGTCGCGCCCTTGGCGATGGCGGCCTGCCAGTCCTGGCCGGGCATGGCGGCGGCGATCCTGGTTGCCTGCGCCACGCGCTTCAAGCCGGCCTTGCCGTCCTGGGCGAGCGCGGCGCGGCGCGCCTGCGCCAGCGCACGGCCGGTCGGCTGGGCGCTCGCCTTCGCGATCATCGGGGCGGACGTTTCCGACGCGGCGCGCAGACCAGCGTCAGCCGACCTGGTATCGCTACAGCCGCAGCCACAGGACGTGGCCGGAGCGCTTGGGGTCTCATCCGCGCTCGCCACTGCGGGCAGGTTCACCGCGAGGGGCGCGACCTGACGGCCCGGACGCACACGGCCGCTCGGACGGGTGGCGGTCGGCTGCAGCGCTGCCTTGCCGGACTGGCTCAACGCTTCGCGGCGGGCACGGCTCGCGTGCCGCGAGGAATTTGCCTGGGCCTGAGCGATCAGGGTGGCATCGGACTGGCGGGGCGCGGACGCCGGCGCGGCCGACGATGCGGCCGGATCCATCGACGCGGCGGGCGCGATTGGGGCGCTGCGCGCGGCCGTCGGCTGGCGCGCGGCGGCGGTCTTGCTCCCGCCGGCTTTGCCATGCAGCGCCATCGCCTGCCGGCGCTTCATGGCCAGTTCGCGCCCGGAGAGGGTGGCGCTGGCCGTGCTGTCTGCGGCTTGTGTCATCACATACCTCGAACGGTTGTATTTCTTGAGGACGCGGACCTGCGTGACCGCGTCCTCAACAAACTGCTTTGCAGAATGCTGCCTTGTTTGCCGGTGACGGGCAGGAACCCGTCACCGCGCTACGTTTCAGCGAAACACCACGAAGGCCATACCCTGGCTCTGTGCGTAGTTGTCGTAGGCAACAAAGCGCACCATGTGGTCGGGGAACTCGCGATGGCAGGCATCGAGCTCGGCCAGCACCGACTCGATCGACTGCTCGCCGAACATCGGCAGCTTCCACATATACCAATAGTTCACCCTGGCGGTGGTGCCCTTTTCCGTGTGCTCGACCGCCGGGTTCCAACCCTGGCTGATCGCATAGGCGATCTGGCGACGCACCTGATCGGGCGTCATCTGCGGCAAATAGGAGAAAGTCTCGTACTTCTTGGTGGCTTTGTAGGCTTGAACGGCCATGTCAGTTTCCTTTCTGTTTAGGGGCTAGGATTTAGGATCCAGGATTTAGGGGTTGCAGTGCGGCTACGCCGCGCCTTTTCTCTAGCCCCTAGCTCCTAGCCCCTAGCTCCTCTCAAAATTACTTGTTCGCGATGTCCAGCTTGTCGACGGTGTCGAACTCGAACTTGATCTCTTTCCAGGTTTCCATGGCGATCTTGAGCTCGGGCGAGTTCGCAGCGGCAGCGGTAAGGATCTCCTTGCCTTCCTTCTCCAGCTGGCGGCCTTCGTTGCGGGCCTGGACGCAGGCTTCCAGTGCGACGCGGTTGGCGGCGGCGCCGGCGGCGTTGCCCCAGGGATGGCCCAGGGTGCCACCACCGAACTGCAGCACGGAATCGTCGCCGAAGATGGTGACCAGCGCGGGCATGTGCCAAACATGGATACCGCCGGAGGCGACAGCGAAGGCGCCGGGCATGGAACCCCAGTCCTGATCGAAGAAGATGCCGCGGCTGCGGTCTTCCGGCACATAGGACTCGCGCAGCAGGTCGATCCAGCCCAGGGTGGAGGCGCGGTCGCCTTCCAGCTTGCCGACGACGGTGCCGGTGTGCAGGTGGTCGCCGCCGGACAGACGGGCGATCTTGGTCAGCACGCGGAAGTGGATGCCGTGGTGCGGGTTGCGGTCGACCACGGCGTGCATGGCGCGGTGCAGGTGCAGCAGCATGCCGTTGTCGCGGCACCAGTTGGCCAGGCCCGTGTTGGCGCAGAAGCCGCCGGTGATGTAGTCGTGCATGATGATGGGCGCACCGATTTCCTTGGCGTACTCGGCACGCTTGTACATCTCTTCCGGGGTCGGGGCGGTCACGTTCAGGTAGTGGCCCTTGCGCTCGCCGGTTTCGGCCTCGGCCTTCAGGATGGCTTCCATCACGAAGTCGAAGCGCGGGCGCCAGCGCATGAAGGGCTGGCTGTTGACGTTCTCGTCGTCCTTGGTGAAGTCCAGACCGCCGCGCAGGCACTCGTACACGGCGCGGCCGTAGTTCTTGGCGGACAGGCCCAGCTTCGGCTTGATGGTGCAGCCGAGCATCGGACGGCCGTATTTGTTCATCACGTCGCGCTCGACCTGGATGCCCAGGGGCGGGCCGCCGCAGGTCTTGACGTAGGCGATCGGGAAGCGGATGTCTTCCAGACGCAGGGCGCGCACGGCCTTGAAGCCGAACACGTTGCCGACCAGGGAGGTGAACACGTTGACCACCGAACCCTCTTCGAACAGGTCGATCGGGTAGGCGATGAAGGCGTAGAAGGAGGTGTCGTCACCGGGCACGTCCTCAATGCGATAGGCACGACCCTTGTAGTAGTCCATGTCGGTCAGCAGGTCCGTCCACACCGTGGTCCAGGTGCCGGTGGAGGACTCGGCGCACACGGCAGCGGCAGCCTCTTCACGATCGACACCAGGCTGCGGAGTGATCTTGAAGCAAGCCAAGAGGTCGGTATCCAGAGGGGTGTACTCCGGCATCCAGTAGGTATGCCGGTATTCCTTCACCCCGGCCTGATAGGTTTTGACTGCCATATTGTTTGCTCCTTGCTAGCTGATTCAGACGAAACTTCCAAACCTTGAACATCCGGCGCAGCGCTCGGCCGACCGGTCCCCAGGAAACCCTGAACAAAACCCCCGACCCGCAGGGGACTTGTTCAAAGCTTCCCGTTTATTCCTGTCATGCACCCAGAGGCCATGACGCGACCGTAACCTTATCCGCACAATTGCATAATTAACAATTCATATTGATGATGCAAAACATAACCAGAGGTTATCATTCGCCCTGCTGACTTCTCCGTTCGTTCATCCATGCACATCACGCTGCGCCAACTGCAGGTATTCGAGGCCGCCGCCCGGCTCGGGGGCTATACGCGCGCCGCCGAGACCCTGCATCTGTCGCAGCCGGCGGTGTCGATGCAGATCCGCCAGCTGGAGGAACAGGCCGGCATGCCACTCTTCGACCAGATCGGTAAGAAAATCCACCTCACCGATGCCGGGCGGGCGCTTTACCGCCACGCGCAGGATATCCTCGGCCAGGTACGCGAGACGCAACTGGAACTGGAGGAAATGCGCGGGGTGCGCCGCGGCCAGCTCAACATCACCATCGCCAGCACCGCCAACTACTTCGCCCCCCGGCTGCTGGCTGCCTTTTGCCAGCGCCACCCGGAAGTGAAGGTGAGCCTCGACGTCAGCAACCGGGAGCACATTCTCGAGCTCCTCAACGAGACCGATAAGGACCTCGCCATCATGGGACGCCCACCCGAAGCGTCCGACCTCGTCGCGCACCCCTTCATGGAAAATCCGCTGGTAGTGATCGCTTCGCCCGCCCACCCGCTTGCCCGGGAACGGAACGTCCCGCTCACCCGTCTGGCCGAGGAGAGCTTCATCAGCCGCGAAGCCGGTTCCGGCACACGCATGGCCGCCGAGCGTTTCTTCAACGAAGCGGGTACCCATCTCACGACCGCAATGGAAATGAGCAGCAACGAGGCGATCAAGCAGGCGGTGCAGGCAGGTCTCGGGCTCGGCGTGGTGTCGATCCATACACTGGAAATGGAGCTGGCGCTCGACCGCCTGGTTGTTCTCGATATCGAGGGGTTCCCGATCCTGCGTCACTGGTATGTCGTGCATCGCCAAGGCAAGCGCTTCTCGGCGGTGGCACAGGCCTTTCTCAATTTCGTGATGAGCGAGGCCGAGACACTGCTCGCACCGCCGGTCAGGCGGTGAACTTCTCGGGCCGCAGCACCTGGGTATCGGTGATGAACGCGGCGAGATGGTGGCCACGCCGCATCAGCCGTGCAACGTCCTCCATCACCTCATCGAGCTTGGACTCGGGCACGATCAGCATGAAGAGGATGTTGCTACCCCCCTCCAGCGCGCCCGTCTGCAGGCCTGCGCTGCCGGCGCCACGGGCCTCGAGCACGGTGTAGCCCGAGGCAGCGTGCGCCTCGGCGATAGCCGAGAGCCGTTCCTCGAGCGCGACGTTGGCGACGATATTGATGAGCTTCATGGGATGGGTCGAAATCATGATCGGAAGTCAGGCCCCCAGACTCTTGATGACATAATGATAAGCTGGAATGCCGACCAGCACGTTGAAGGGAAAGGTCACTCCAAGCGAAAGCGTGAGGTAATAGGAGGGGTTCGCCTCGGGAATCGCAAGCCGCATCGCCGGCGGAACCGCGATGTAGGAGGCCGATGCGCCCAGCACCGCGACCAGCAGGACCCCGCCCTCGCTGAAGCCCAGCCAGACGTGGCCGACGAGGATGCCAACCGCCGCGCCGAGAAGCGGCATCGCGATGCCAAAGGTAATCAGGAACGCACCGGCACGGCCGAATTCACCGATGCGCTTGCCGGCCTCCATCCCCATTTCCAGCAGAAACAGCGACAGCACACCCATGAAGAGCACCTCGTAGAAGGGTGTGATTGTCGCCAGCGATTCGGGCTTCACCAGCAATCCGATGGCCATGGCACCGAACAGGAGCATCACGCTGCCATTGGTAAAGGCTTCGCGCAGCAGTTCCCCCATGTGGTTTTCGCGCGCATCGTCCTCGCCATGCGTGCCCCGGCGCGAAAAACGCGCCAGCAACAGGCCAACGATGATCGCGGGCGATTCCATGATGGCCAGCATGATCACCGGATATGACTCGAACGGGATCTGTTGAGCCTGCAGATAGGCGATCGCGGTGAGAAAGGTGCCGGCGCTCACCGAGCCGTAGTGGGCGGCGATCGCCGAAGCGTTGAGCTTGTCCAGGCGTCCGGCGACCAGGATCACATAGGCGGCGATGGGCAGGCCGAACCCGAGCACCAGCGCCGCCGCCACCGCGTGCAGCGCATCACCGAGGTCCGCATGCGAAAATTCGATACCGCCCTTGAGACCGATACCGATCAGCAGATAGATCGAAAGCGCCTTCGCGAGGTCAGGCGGAAACTTGAGGTCAGAGCGAATGACCTGGGCAATGAAGCCGAGGGCGAAGAACAGCACCGCCGGAATCAAAAGATTCGATACATCCATTGCAGCCTTCTCCAGAAACGTTCTTGGTGTTCGTATGTGCGCGGCGTATTGCCCCTTGCATGCACGGGGTCAATCTTACGCCGGGCGGTGCATAAGAAATAGTTTGAAGTAATTATCATAATCATAATTTTCCACTATGATTGGCGACATGGGCGGGATCGGCCAGCTTCCGTAAAACGCCCGCCGGATCAATCGATCGCCCTGCGCTGGTGCCACGTCCGGGCCGGAATTGAGCCTGCGGCGGAAGCCGCCTCGCGCAGGGCTCAGACTCGGCGAATTGACCCGCACGACCCGGGTTCGGGATACTCTCGGAATCCCACCCGATTCCCTGTATCCGAACACAAGGCAACACCGCATGGACATATCGAGTTTCACCGACCTGCTGAAGGCCGCCCGCCAGCAGCCCGATCCGCAACGCCTGCTCTTCGTCTTCACCCAGCCCGAACTGCCGCCCGAGCACACACTCGCGGAAGCGCGGCGATTCAAGGCGGGCAAGGGTGGCGTGTTGACCCCAAAAATGGTCACCGACAAGGCGGCGGACGAACTGCGGGATTTTGCCGAACTCACCGAGGAATCGCGCCGCACCGGGCAGGACTGGAAGATCGTGTTTGTCGCCGGCATGGGTGGGCAGGGTGGCGTAGTGCCGAGCAGCGCCGACGCGCAGGAGCCACTCAAGCGCATGGTCGCGTCGATCCAGAACGGCATCGTGGAGAGCTATCTGGCCTTCGACCGAAGCGGGAACCTGGTGCGGTTTTCCTGAGGCGCGCGGTGCTGTGCGCGGTATGGGCTCAGGCGTGCACCTTGTCCTGCGGCTCCACCGAAAGCCGCATGCCTACTGACTTGAGCACCGCCAGCAGAGTGTTCAGCGTCGGGTTGCCCTTGGGCGACAGCGCCCGGTAAAGGCTCTCGCGCTGGATGCCGGCCGCTTCGGCCACTTTGGCGATGCCGCCGCAGGATTCCGCGATCTGGCGCAAGGCCAGCAGCGCGGCGCCGCGCCCCTCCGGTTCATCCATTTCCGCCATCGCTTGCTTGAGATATTCGACCGCGAACTCGGGGTCGGCGCGCAGGGTACTGATGAGCCATTCCTCGTGCGGCACCGAGGCAACATGGGCTTTGCGTGTTTTCATTTCGCGTTTCTCCGCTGATAGTCTTTCCAGTAGTCGACGGCGCGGCCGATGTCGGCGTTTTGGCCCCGCTTGTCTCCACCGCACAGCAACAGCAAGACCGTTTTGCCACTGCGCGCGTAATACACGCGGTAGCCGGGCCCGAAGTCCTCACGCAGTTCCCACACGCCATCGCGGCAGGGTTTGCAGTCGCCCAGATTGCCCGTGGCCACCTTGGCCAGGCGAAATGCGATCCGCGCCTTCGCCTGCGCGTCCTTGAGCGAATCGAACCATGCCCGAAAAGGCACGTGACCCCTTTCGTCGCAGTAGTGTTCGATCACGTTCATGGATTATTGTAATCTATAAATTACAACCCGGGCGGGCAGTTTCCCAGAAAGCAAAGAGGGTTTCCCGACAAATCCATTCTCGTCGTCACAGCGTACGCCGGCACCCGGCCCCATCACGCGCCTGGGTCCCGGCATTCGTCGAGGTGACGACCTGATCGGCATTTCTCGGGTACGCCCGAGGCTCTTACTTCGTGAGCGCCATGAAAAGCGCCGGCAATTTCTCCGGCAGACGCTGGATGTTGTCGATGACGGTGTACTGCCGCCCGAAAATATCGCTGACGTATTCGTCGGCCCTGGGATCGAGGTTGATGCAGAAGGTGAAGATACCCTGCTGGTCGAGTTCGCGCACGGCACGGCGGGCGTCTTCGATCAGCAGTTTTTCGTCGGCGACGTCGACGTCGGCCGGCTGGCCGTCGGTCAGAACGAGCAGCAGCTTCTTGTCGGCCTTCTGACCCTCGAGATAGTGCGCGGCATGGCGCATGGCTGCGCCCATGCGTGTGGACCAACCCGCCTGCATGGCGGCGAGCCGCGCCTTCACCTCGTCGCCCCAGTGCTCTCGATAGCCCTTGATGTGCAGGTAGCGCACGTCGTGGCGGGTGTTGGACTGGAAGCCGCCGATGGCGAAGGGGTCGCCCAGATGCTCGATCGCCCAGGCCAAGAGCGACACCGCTTCCTGCGACAGTTCCAGCACGGTCTGACCGGAGCCGGCGACGTTCTCGTTGAGCGACTCCGAGAGGTCGAGCAGCAGCGACACGGCGATGCTGCGCCCGGAGGTGCGGTGGCTCATGTTGATGCGCGGATCGGGCATGGCGCCGCCCATGAAGTCGATGAGCGAGCGAATGGCGACGTCGAGGTCGAGCTCGCTGCCCTCTTCCTGGTAGCGGATGCGCACCTTGTCCTGCGGCTTCAGCAGATCCAGCATCCGTTTCAGCCGCTTGGCGAGCGCGCCGTGCTTCTCCAGCAGGCGGTCGATGTCGGCGGCGTTGCCCTTGGGGTGCAGGTGCTCGTACAGGCTGACCCAGTCGGGACGGTAGGTCTGGCTGTTGTAATCCCACTCGGGATAGTGGCGCGGCGGCAGCGACTGGGCCTCGGCCTCCTTCTTCAGCTTCTTGTCCGGGTCGTCGAAGTAGTCCTCGTCGTCGCTGTCCTCGATGTACTGCCACATATGGCGGTTGTCGTCGCGGTAATCGATAACCGTGTTGTCGAAGTAGACCCTGGCGAACTGGTCGCTCTGCAGCCGGGTGCGCGCCGAGAAGGCCAGCGCCAGATCGGCGATCTCGCGGGTGTTCGACTCGCCCTGCGCCATGGTCTCGTGGAAACGCCGGGCGAACTCCAGGATGTGCGGGTTCGCGTAGCCGTGGTTCTCGTCCAGCAGCGCGCGCGACAGCATGGTCAGGCGGTGGCGCAGGCAGGATTCGGTTTCCGGGTCGCAGTCATCCTCGCCCGGGTGCGGGTGCAGGACCAGGAAGATGGCGCGCAGGCCCGGGTATTCGCGGCACAGCAGCGTCTCGATGCGGCAGTCCTCAAAGAACTCCACCCCCAGGCGCTGCAGCGGACTGTAGTTGTCGGCGATGACCTGTGTGGTCCAGCGACGGTGGCCGACCATGTGCGCCAGAACTGCACGGTATCGGTCGATGCCGGGGACCCCGTTGACACTGTCGAACACGTCGGGCACCCGCATGCCGAGCTTGTCGTAATAGGGAATGGGCTTGCGCAGCGCGTCGAAGGCGGTGGAATACGGCACCAGCTGCTCGGCCTCCTGCCACAGGCCGCGCAGGTAGAGATCGAGCTTGCGTTCGACGTCGGCGAACAGCACGCCATGGCGCTCGCGTTGCAGCACAGCCCGCGCATCGGCCGATTTCAGGCTGAAGTACTCGGTCTGCCGCTCGGGGTGGGTTCGGTAGTTGCGGATGCCGTACTCGACCCAGTTGCGCACGCCTTGCATGGGCAGCTGGCCAAACAGAAACGGCGCCTGCTGGTAGAACTCGGGCAGACCCGGGCTGGGGAAGGTGGTGTGATGGCCGTGGATGGACCCCGTGGTGCGCGCCATCAGGTCCATGGCGATGTCGAGGTAGCGCTCCAGTTGCTCCAGCGAATGCTGCCGCCGCGCCACCGGGGCGAGAGTCTGGATGAAGGGGGCGATGGCTTTGCCGTTGGGTGACTTGTGCATCGCGTGGATGGCCTTCATCACCGGCGCCAGCGCCTCTTCGCCCAAGGCTTTGGAGACCGACGGCCACTCTTCCAGGAAGGCGAGAATGGGCTCGTCGCCGCGCCCCATGCGGCCGAGGAAGCTGGCCGCGTCGAGATAAGCCGACAGGCCCTCGCGCGAGAGCACCGCCAGGGCCTCGGCCATGGTGTCCTCGAACACCTCTTTCACCCGTGGGAAACCGCTGTTGAGCTGCTTCCAGTAGGCAGCCATCAGGGGGTGCTGATACTCGATTCCGGTTTCGGCTTCAGTCATGTCCATTTTCGCATTGCTCCATCTCCCTCCGGGGGAGGGGAGACAATCAGGCAAACGTCGCGTCGATCGCGTGATCCAGCGTTTCGCGGATATCCGCGTCGTCGGTGATCGGACGCACCAGCGCCATGCGGCAGGCATCGACGGGCGGCACGCCATCCTTGAACAGGGTGGCCGCGTAGACCAGCAGGCGCGTGGAGATGCCCTCGTCGAGGCCGTGGCCCTTGAGGCCGCGTGCGACACCGCCGATCTTCACCAGCCTCGCGGCGAGCGCCGCGTCGAGACCGGTCTCCCTGGCCAGGATGGCGGTCTCCAGCTCGGGCGCAGGATAGTCGAAATCGAAGGCGGTGAAGCGCTGCTTGGTCGACTGCTTGAGGTCCTTCATCAGCGACTGGTAGCCTGGGTTGTAGGAAATCACCAGCTGGAAGTCGGGATGCGCCTCGATGAGCTCGCCCTTTTTGTCCAGCGGCAGCACACGGCGGTGGTCGGTCAGCGGGTGGATGACCACGGTGGTGTCCTGGCGCGCTTCCACAATTTCATCCAGATAGCAGATCGCGCCGATGCGCGCCGCGGTGGTGAGCGGACCGTCGAGCCAGCGCGTGCCGCCGGCTTCCAGCAGGTAGCGCCCGACCAGATCGCTCGCCGTCATGTCCTCGTTGCAGGCCACGGTGATCAGCGGCTTGCCGAGCTTCCACGCCATGTACTCGACGAAGCGCGACTTGCCGCAGCCGGTCGGACCCTTGACCATCACCGGCAGGCGATTGCGGTAGGCGGCCTCGTAGAGCGCGACCTCGTTACCTTGCGGCTGGTAGAAGGGCTCCTTGTGAACCTTGTACTGTTCCTTGTCGGTCATTACTCATTCCTCGCAGGAAAAAAAACCCCGCGAATGCGGGGTTTCGTCGAGAGCCAAGAGTCGAGCGAACGCTCTCCACTCTCGACTCGTTCACGCTCGACTTACTTGTGCACGCCCAGCTTCTCGCGCCAGCCGGGGTAGATCTTGTCGGCGTCGTGCGGGAAGGATTCGAAGGCGCGGGCGAATTCCTTGTGCTCCTTGGCCCACTCGATCGGGTCGGCCTTGGCCTTCCAGCACTCGTAGGCCTGGCGCAGCGACTTGGCACCGGCAGCCGGGGAGTCGATGTGGCCGTAGGAGCCGCCACCGGCGGTGTTGATCACGTTGCCGTGGCCCAGGTTCTCGAAGAAGCCAGGCAGGCGCAGCGCGTTCATGCCGCCGGAAATGATCGGGGTGGTGGGCTTCATGCCGTACCACTCCTGGTGGTAAGCCGGGCCGGTATAGCTGTCACGCTCGATGATGTAGGCGATGTTGCGGTCGTCCTTGGAGCCTTCCATCTTGCCGTAGCCCATGGTGCCGACGTGGATGCCGGAAGCACCCTGCAGGCGGGACATCTTGGCCAGCACGTAGGCGGTGTAGCCGCGCTTCGAGCTGGGCGAGGTCACGGCGCCGTGACCGGCACGATGGTAGTGCAGGTACTGGCCGGCGAAGTGGCGACGGGCGGTGGTCACCATGCCGGGGCCGCCGACGTAGCCGTCGACCAGGAAGGCTACCTTGTCGGCGTCGGGACCAAAGGCTTCGAGGATGAATTCGCCGCGGGCGATCATTTCACGGTAATCGTCGGCGGTGATGTTGGCAGAGAAGATCTTGGCCTCGCCGGTTTCGTCCATGGCGCGTTTCATGGCGTCATAGACCAGCGGGTACACCTGCTTGGCCGGGCAGAACACCTGGTTGCCCTGCGGCTCGTCGTTCTTGATGAAGTCGCCGCCCAGCCAGAACTGGTAGGCCGCCTTGGCGAAGGGCTCGGGGCGCAGGCCCAGCTTGGGCTTGATGATGGTGCCGGAGATATAACCGCCATCCTTGACCGGGCGGCCGAGGATGCGCCACAGGTTGGAGATGTCGACAGCGGGGCCGTCAAAGAGCTCGATGGCGCGGCGCGGCATGTAGAAGTCATACATCTTGGCGTATTCGCAGTCGCCCATGCCCTGGTTGTTGCCGATGGTGAGCGTCAGGAAGGACACCAGCATCATGCGGCCGTCGATCATGTTGCGGTCGAACAGCTCCAGCGGATAGGCGATGCGCATCTCTTCGGTGGCTTCGTCGATCATGTACACCAGCGCGTCGACGCCCTTGGTGAAGTCGTCGGTGGTGCAGACTTCGACGTTGGTGCCGGTCGAGGACTCGGCGGCGAAGTGGGCGGCGACCTCCAGGAAGCCATAACCCTTGGCCGGCTTCATCTTGTAGGCGCACAGGATGTGGCGGCCGCCCTTGATCAGGTCCTCTTCCTTGAGGGAAAGGTCGGCATAACGTGCGGATTGATCCATTGCATGACTCCTGCGGTAAGAAAACACAAGCGGCAGGAGCCCCGTGCCCCCGTTCGCGACAGGGGCGGACTATAGGCGTCTAATCGTATAAATAAAATTCAATTGTTATAATTATTTGTATAAGTTATCACTTATCAATCATATCCGATGCGCCGACTGACATTCCGCCAACTGATGACCTTCGAGACCGTGGCTCGCCATCTGTCGTATTCCAAGGCCGCCGCGGCGCTGCATCTGTCACAGCCCGCCGTCTCGATGCAGGTTCGCCTGCTGGAGCGCATCGCCGGGCAGCCGCTCACCGAACAGCTTGGCAAGAAGATCTTTCTCACCGAGGCCGGGCGGGAGATGCATCTCGCCAGCCAGAGCATCCTTTCCCGGCTCGAAGACCTGCGGACGCGTCTGGCGCAGTTGCGTGACGGCGCGAGCGGGCGGCTCGACATTGGCATCACCTCGACCGCCAACCCGGTCGCAACGGACATCCTCGTGCGTTTCCGTGACGTGCGCCCCGGCGTGGATATCCATCTGGACGTGTGCAACCGCGCCGAGGTGCTCGATCTGCTAGCCGCCAACCGGATCGATCTCGCCATCATGGGCCAGGTGCCGGACGGCCTGGGGCTGGAAGCTACGCGTTTCATGGACAACCCGCTGGTGATCATCGCCCCGCCCGACCATCCGCTTGCCCGCAGACGTCGCATTGCCGTACGCCAACTCGGCGATGCGCCTTTTCTGGTGCGTGAGAAGGGCTCCGGCACCCGCGGCGCCCTGGAGCGATTCTTCGCGGCGCAGGGCGTGGACATTCACACCAGCATGGAATTGAGCAGCAACGAGGCGATCAAGTTGGCGGTGCAGGCCGGCCTGGGGCTGGGCATCCTGTCGCTGCAGACGCTGGAGCTGGAGCTGGCACTTGAACGCCTGGCGGTGCTCGATGTCGAGCACTTTCCCATCATCCGCCACTGGTACGTGGTGCACCGCGCCGACAAGCGGCTCTCCCCGGTGGCGCAGGCATTCAAGGATTTCATCCTCGCCACGCCGCCCCAGGCGGCCGCCGGCTGAGTCGTGCGCCGTTCGTCGGCGCGCTGGCATGCCTCGGCCCATGCCTGCTAACATGTTTGCATAAACAAGTCCGGCGAGGCCGGACAGGATAATGGAGGAGCGCCGGTGCATTACCCGCCATGGAAGACATGGGTGGTCGTGTTGTCCCTCGCCTGGGCGCACGGCACGCTTGCGGCATCGCCCGACGCGGGGGCGCTGCGCGAGGACCGGCTGCGCCAGCACGTCGAACGTCTGGCCGGCGACCCGGCCCGCATGCACGAGTCGGTCACCCTCATCATCGAGGCGGACAACCTCCCGACCGCCACGCTTGGTGCGCATGCGAGCGAGCTGCGCTATCGCCGTGGGCGCCTGCACGAAATCACCGTTCCCGCAAACCGGGCCACCGCATTGCTGAACGCATTGCCCGACGGCACGCTCGCGCGCCTGCCCTATCCGCACCAGGCGGCCGTGGTCACCAGTCAGGGCGTGACGATCACGGGAGCGGCCGACATGCACGCGCTGGGCAACACCGGTGCCGGCGTGAAGATCGGCATCATCGACCTCGGTTTCGGCAACCTCGCGACCGCGCAGGCGGCCGGCGAACTGCCGCCGACCGGCACCAACCTGACGGTCGTCGACTACACCGGCACGGGCACGGGCGGCACGGACCACGGCACCAACGTCGCCCAGATCGTGCACGACATGGCGCCCGGTGCGGCGCTCCATCTCGCCAAGGTGGCGACCGACGTGCAGCTCGCGCAGGCGCGCGACGCCATGATCGCGGCGGGCGTAAAGATCATCAACCACTCGGCCGTGTGGTACGCCGCTGCCTTCTACGACGGCACCGGCCCGATCTGCGACACGGCCGACGGCGCCGCCACGCAGGGTGTCCAGTGGATCAACGCCATCGGCAACAGCCGCCTCAAGCACTACCTCGGCACCTTCACCGACGCCAACGCCGACCTGCGCCACGAGTTCGCAACGGGCGTGAACTACAACACCATCAACCTCACCTCGGGTAGCCCCCTATCGCTGATCCTCAACTGGAACGCCTACCCGACCACCACCATCGACTACGATCTCTACCTCTACAATGGCAATCCAGACAGCGGCGGTGTCCTCGTGGCGTCCTCCACCAACCGCCAGTCCGGCAAGGGCCCCTCGTATTACCCCTACCCCTACGAAGCGATCACTTACACGCCTTCTGCCAGCGGCACTTATTACATCGTCGTCAAGAAACCCGACAGCGCCCAGGCGAATCGCGCACTGACCCTGTTCTCCACCGGACCGGACCTGGTCACGCGCACGACCGCCAGCAGCCTCCTGCAACCCGCCGACTGCAGCGAAGTGATTGGCGTCGGTGCCGTCAACCTGAGCGACAACGCCGAATCCTTCAGTTCGGAAGGCCCGACGACGGACGGACGGGCCAAGCCGGAAATCGCCGCACCCGATGGGGTCGCGACCTCGCTGACGAGCGCTTTTTGGGGGACGTCCGCCGCGTCACCGCACGCCGCGGGTGCCGCGGCGCTCCTGCTCGCGGCCAATCCCGGCATGACCCCTGCCGAGCTGCGCACCGCGCTGCCGGCCGCGGTCAAGGACGTGGGCACGGTGGGCTTCGACAACCGTACCGGACACGGGCGCATCAGCCTCGATGCGGACGGCGACGGGCTCAACCATGACGAGGAGCTGGCCTACGGCACCTCACCCATCCTGGCGGACACCGACGGCGATGGCCTTGGGGACCTGCAGGAGCTCTTCACCTATGGCACGGCACCCACGCTCGCCGACTCGGACGGCGACGGCCTCACCGACGGCGACGAAGTCCTGGTGTATTTCACCGATCCCAATCAGTCCGACACCGGTGATCTCGCGCCGCGAAACCAGCCCGACGGCGTGGTGAACGTTGCGGATCTGCTGATCCTCACGCGCCTGGCATTCGGGCTCGACTCGCCCTCCCCGCTGGAACGCCTGCTGGGGGACCTCGACGGCGACGGCCTGTTGGACGTGCGCGACATCCTCAAATTGCGGCAACAACTCGGATATTGAGACGATGATGAAATTCAATGTCAGCCTGGTTGGCCTGGCCGCCCTGTGCGGCGGCCTCTTCCTGTCGGCGTGCTCCAGCGTCAATACCTTCCCCCATCTCGCCCGACCCGGTGACACCGTGTCGCTCATGGTCGGTGGCTCGGCGCAGGCGCGCAAGGAAAATGTCGGCGCGATGCTCACGGACGCATCCGGCCACGTCTTCGACCTGCAGGCGCTCGGCCGCGTGCGCTCGGTGTTCAACCTGCGTGCGGACGGCCGCGCCCTCGGCACGCATTATTCGCCCTACCTCGAAAGCTATATTTCCTGGGCGTTCGGCCACGAGCCGCTGCAGACGGTGCTGGTCGCCGATTTGCCGGCAGGAGCCGCACCGGGACCGGCGAAATTGGCGATCACGCTGAACGGAGTCACCGACAACAGCGCCGGGACCGGGTCCGGCCCGTTCAACGTCGCGCTCGAGATCGTTGCGGGAAGCGGCAGCAGCGAGCTGTTCGAACGTCGCACGTTGGAGGGCCCCGCCCCGGTTGATTTCGCGCGCCTGGAAACCGCACCGCACGCGCGGGTTGACTTCACTGCCGGTACCGCACCGATCGGTGCAGCCTCGCTGATAATCGACTTCGACGAAGCCGCCGTCAGTCCGAATGACCTCAACGTCTATGTCCCCGAATCGACCGTGCGCGGTTCCTTCGTCGACCCCGGCGCCTTCGGCAAGACCCAGCGCATGGTCTACTGGCGGCAGGACGGGCAGCAGCTCCACGTCGATATCGTCGCCCCGCAGGGGATCGATCCGCGCTACCTGCAGTTTCACGTCGTCCACCCCACCGGTTTGACAGGATCGCCCGCATTCAGCATCCTCAGCGCCCAGGTCTACGGCACCGACGGCGCTCCCATCGACGTCGTGCCGGCGCTGACCTACTCACCCTGAACTTTTTCACCCCGCCGCCGGGTCTAGCGTCCGGCGCACGATGCCGATCATGACCGAACCGACCCCCCAGCCCCTCAAACGCTGCGCCTGCAGCAACCCAACCGACCAATGCCCCGACCTGCCGCGCACCATCGCGCCCGCCAAGGTCAATCCGGACACCACGCTGGTGCTGGACGTGCGCCGCGAGGCCGACTTCGCCGCGTCGAACGAGATCATTCCCGGCGCGTTCTGGAAAAATCCTGACAAGATCGACGCCTGGATCGGTGCGGTGCCGAAGACCCACGACGTGGTGATCTACTGCGTGCGCGGCGGTGCGGTGTCGAACACCGTGGTCGACCGGTTGCAGGCCGCCGGTGTGCGAGCGCGTTTCATCGAGGGCGGACTGGAAGCCTACAAGGCAGCTGGCGGCAAGGTTGACCGAAAATGATTCTCAATAACCACATTGCCGGAGTGGTTGACTAATTTAGTCGGGTATTTTATCGTGCGCTCCATCGCCACTTTTTTTGATTGGGAGAGCAATCATGGAGCGCAACATCAACGGCAAGATCGTCGAAACCGACCCGGAAGGGTATCTGGTCAACCTGGAGGACTGGTCCGAGGAGCTCGCGGCCGAACTCGCCAAGGAAGACAACCTTGAACTGGCCGAGGATCACTGGAAGATCATCCGCTACATGCGGGACTTCTACGACCAGAACGGCACCGCCCCCAACCTGCGCTTCCTGCAGAAAGGGCTGAAGGAAGAATTCGGCGACGAATGGGGCGAGAAGAAATTCCTGTTCGACCTGTTCCCCTTCGGTCCCGCCAAGCAGGCCGGCCGCTACGCCGGTACGCCGAAGCCGACCGGCTGCGTTTGAGTTCGCCGCTGTCGATCCGAAACGCCCCGCCCTGCGCGGGGCGTTTTGTTTGGGCGCGTGTTCGCCGCGATTTCGTGCCGCCGCAAACATCACGACATCGGCCCGGGGGCGGGCCTCCCACAGGGGGCAGCCGCTCAGATCGCGCGGCGCCCCGGAGGAGCACCCGCAAGGGGCAGGCCGTAGTTGTAAAGCCGCTCACGCGGCAACAACCACGCACCGGCGCCCTCGCCGCGATTTGGGCGACGCAAACATCACGGCATCGGCCCGGGGGCGGGCCTCTTACCCCGCCTCGCGGAACATGAAATACACCGCGCCGACGAGGCACAGCGTCGCCCATAGAAAATCCCATTTCAGTTCCACTTTCATGTAGAGCACGGCGAACGGCATGAACACCGACAGCGCGATGACTTCCTGCATGATCTTCAGTTGCGGCAGGGTCATGACCGTGTAGCCGATGCGGTTGGCCGGCACCTGCAGCAGGTATTCGAACAGCGCGATGCCCCAGCTCGCCAGCGCGGCAATGATCCACGGCTGGTTGTTCATATCCTTCAGGTGGGCGTACCAGGCGAAGGTCATGAACACATTGGACAGCGTGAGCAGGATCAGGGTCTGCAACGAGGCGGGCATGATGATCTCCGGTCGGGACGCGCGCCATTGTAGAGGCTCGCCGCGGTAAAATGCGCGCTTTCGGCAAGCAAGGACCGTGACGATGAACGCACCGCAGGTCGGCGTGGTGATGGGCTCTTCCAGCGACTGGGAGGTGATGAAGCACGCCGCGCTGCTTTTGAAGCAGCTCGGCATCCACTTCGAAACGCGGGTGGTGTCGGCGCACCGCACGCCCGACCTGCTGTACGAATACGCGGCCAGCGCGGAGGCGCGCGGGCTGAAGGCGATCATCGCCGGGGCGGGCGGCGCTGCCCACCTGCCCGGCATGCTCGCCGCCAAGACCATCGTGCCGGTGCTGGGCGTGCCGGTGCCGTCGAGATATCTCAAGGGCATGGATTCGCTGCTCTCCATCGTGCAGATGCCGAAGGGCATTCCGGTGGCGACCTTCGCCATCGGCGAGGCCGGCGCGGCCAACGCGGCGCTGTTCGCGGCGTCGCTCATCGCGCGCTACGACGCCGGGCTCGCCGCCCAGCTCAATGACTTCCGCCGCGGCCAGTCGGACTCGGTGCTGGCGATGGAGCTGCCCGATGTCGAGTAAGACGCTGGCCATCCTGCCCGGCGCGACGCTCGGCATCCTCGGCGGCGGCCAACTCGGGCGCATGTTCACCATCGCGGCGCGCACCATGGGCTACAAGGTGATGGTGCTCGACCCCGACGCGGCGTGCCCGGCCGGGCAGATGGCCGACACACATTTGCAGGCCGCCTACACGGACGGGGCCGCACTACAACAGCTGGGCGAGGCCTGCGCCGCCGTCACCACCGAATTCGAGAACGTCCCCGCGGCAAGTCTCATCGCCCTGGCGAAATATTGCCGGGTGTCGCCTGGTGCGGACGCGGTCGCCATCGTGCAGGACCGCAGCCACGAGAAATCCTGGCTCGCGCAACACGGTTTCGCCACCGCCCCCTTCGCGCTGGTCTACAGCGAGGGCGACCTCGACGAGGCGTTCGCCGAGATCGGTGCCCCGGCGCTGCTGAAAGTGGCGCGCTTCGGCTACGACGGCAAGGGCCAGGCCCGCGTCGACTCGCGCGACGCGGCACGCGCCGCGTTCCGTGAATTCGGCGGCCAGCCCTGCGTGCTGGAAGGCTTCGTCAAGCTGGACGGCGAGGTATCGGTGGTGCTGGCGCGCGACGATGCCGGCCAGTGCGCGCTGTTCCCCGTGGCCGAGAACCGCCACGCCGACGGCATCCTCGACGTCTCCATCGTGCCGGCGCGCGTCGCCGACGATCTGGCCGAAACCGCGCGCACGATGGCGCGCGCGGTCGCTGATGCGCTCGGCTACGTCGGCGTGATGGCGGTCGAGTTCTTCGTCGCCGACGGCCGCCTGCTCGTCAACGAGATCGCGCCGCGCCCCCACAATTCCGGCCACTACACGCTGGACGCCTGCGTCACCGACCAGTTCGAACAGCAGGTGCGCGTGCTCGCGGGTCTGCCGCTCGGCGACACGCGGCTGCTCTCGCCGGTGGTGATGGTCAACATCCTTGGCGACCGCTGGCAGCATGACGGCCCGCACTGGGACACGCTGCTCGCCCACCCCGCCATCAAGCTCCACCTCTATGGCAAGACGACCGCGCGCCCGGGGCGCAAGATGGGGCACTTCAACGTGCTCGCCGCAGATCCGGCCGCCGCGCTCGATCTCGCCGAGCGGATGCGCGGTGCGCTGTAGCCCGCTCGTCCTGCTTGCCGCGCTGCTCGCCGCCCCGGCCGGCGCCGACACGCTGCCTCTCCGGGTTGGCCCGCACGCCTTCAACGCAGAAGTCGCCGCCACCCCCGCGCAGCGGCAACAGGGGCTCATGGGCCGCACCCATCTTGCCGCCGACGCCGCCATGCTGTTCGTGTTCGAGACCCCGGGCCGGCACTGCTTCTGGATGCGCAATACGCCGTTGCCGCTTTCCATCGCCTTCATCGATGCCGACGGCCGCATCGTCGGGCTGGCCGACATGGCGCCGCGCAGCGAAGCGCGGCACTGCCCAGGCACTGACGTGCGCTACGCGCTGGAAGTGCGTCAGGGCGAATTCCAGCGGCGCGGCATCCGCCCCGGCACGCCCGTCGACGGCCTGCCGCATTAACCCGAATAGTCCATTGGGGCGGTTGGAGCAGGAAATGACCCCCGGCAACACAGCATGTGGCGGGCCGCAAACCTACGGCCGGGTTTTGACTTTCCTCCCCTTACAGCCCCGCCGGAAAACGGCCCGGACGGACGGATCGGCGGCAAAGGTGTCTGAGCCCCGCCCACAAAAAACAAAATCAAAAACAGCCAGGCGGGGCGAGTTCTTCGCCGCCCGTCCGGCCGGGCCGGTTTCCGGGAATTCGGGGATGTCGGGGTGCCCTTCTTTGGGTTACTTTTCTTGGGCAAGCAAGAAAAGTGACTTGCCGCCGGGCAACTCCCGGCCAACGGAGGGTCTGTCTCATGCATGCGCTGGCGACGAGCACGGGACCGTTGTCACCCTCTCCCCCGACCCCTCCCCCCTCGAGGGGGAGGGGAACTTGGTGCGGCCCGACTTGCCTGCGCGTGCCGCAGTCTTGGCACCGGCCGACAGGATCTTTGTCACATCGGCTAATCGACAATCCGGGATTAATCGGTTTGGGCCCAACGTTTGCCCCCCTCCCGCTTACGGGATAAGCGGATTGGAAAGGCGGTGCCGACCGCGCTACGGCGCGATCGACAACACGCGCAGTTCGACCACGTTGCCGGCGTCATCGCCGCGCAGCACCCGTACCGGCAGGTAGTTGCGCTCCACCGCGAGCCACGCCTCGAAACGTCCCGCCGCATCGGCGACGCGGGCAACGTGCAACGTATTGAGCGTCCCCAGCGCGGTTTCCAGTTCGACTTCGCCCCGCGGCTCGAAGGTGTATTCGCGCAGCTTCTTGCCGTTGAACACCGCATAGGTCGCCTGCCCCTCCAGCGGCGCTGCGAGGGCAAGCTGGAACATCAGGCTGAGCAGATCCTGCACACCGCCGGCATGGGCGAGGTGGCGCGGCGCTCCCTGTGCCGGATTCAGCACGAGCCGGGTGCCATCGCCAGCCTGCTCGATACGCGTGCTGCTCCGGCGGTTGCCGCGCTGGTCCCAGAATTCCTCCGGCTGCAGGCCCTGCGCGTTGACACGGCCACGGCTCGTCTGCACCAGCTGTCCGCGATAGAACACACCGGCCAGCCCGGTCGCCGTGGCCACGCTGGTGACGGTGTACTGCACGCCGTCGCTCACCCAAACCAGGGTCTGCTCCCCTGACGCAACGCCGTAATGCACCTTGAAACGCATGTCGATACGCGCAGGCAGCGCAAATGGCACGGTGGTGGTCTCGGCCGGTGCCACAACATTGTGGGGCCCGGACGCCGGCTCCACCACAACGGGTTCGGGCTGCGCCGCGCCCGATTGCGGTTCGGCTTCGACGACCGCAACCGCCTCGGCAGAGTCGACAACCGCAGCGGAGGGCTCCGCCGCAGGTGCGGGAGCGGGCGCCATGGCCGTCACCGGGGACACAGGTGAGCTGGATGGAGGGGCCGGGATGACCGGGGCCGGCTCGGGCATGACCGCGACCAGGCGTGCCTCGATAGCAGGCACCGCGATCGGGACAGGCGATGGCGGCGTCCATTCGTGGAATCCGCCGATGATCGCCGCATGCAGCAGCAGCGAAGCCGCCAGCGCCAGCCACCCCGCGCGTGCGCCGCGCCTCATGAGGTTAATCCCTGACGCTGGCGCGCACCAGGTGTTGCTCGACGGTGACGCCATCCTCGATCACGCGCACCCGCACCGGCAGGTTCGCCCGTTCCGGAGCGATCCAGACGGTGACAGCCTTCTGTTCCGGACCGTCGGTCAGACGCCGATAGCGCTGGGTCGCCAGCGTGCCCAGGGCGGTTTCGAGGCTGCCACCGTCTTCCCGGACGTAGCGGTAATCGTTGAGATCACGTCCACTCACCACCTGCAGCTGGTAATCGGCAGACAGGGCTGGGGCAAACATGAACTGGTAGAGCTGCGAGAGTTGGTCCTGCGCGCCGGCCTCGAGGCCGCCCACCTGCCAGGTGTCGCCCTTGTAGGTCCATTCGATGCGGTGTTGCGCCCAGTCGAGGCGGGCAGTCGCGAGTTTCTGCGGCGCATCGCTGCGGGCATGGGTGAATGACGCGGGGCGCAGACCCCGCGCAGTCACGCTGCCCCGGCTTTCGAGGCTGATCGACCCTGGCCACAGCCGCGCCAGCGCACCGCGCGCCCGCGAGGTGCTCACCAGCGTGTAGCGGCTGCCGCTGCGGGTGAGACTGTCGGTGACCTGGCCCAACTTGACGCCATTGCGGTAGAGGTCGTACACCAGTTCCATCTGCTGCGGTGGCGCGGCATGGGCCACCGCGGCGAACAGGCCGAAGATCAGCGGGAGAATTCGAAGCATCGTCACGTTCCGGTGGATAACACGGACTGTGACGTCGAATCGTCCTTCAAGTTTACCCGGCCATGAATATTTACCAGCCGGCCCTCGGCGAACCAGCGCACCGCCTGAGGGTAGATGCGGTGCTCCTGCGCCAGCACGCGCGCGGCCAGCGTCTCGGGGGTGTCGTCGGCGCGCACCGGCACCGCGGCCTGGATGACAATGGGGCCGTGATCGAGCTTGTCGGTGACGAAATGCACGGTGCAGCCGTGCACCTTCACGCCTTCTTCGAGTGCGCGCTCGTGGGTGTGCAGGCCGGGGAACATCGGCAGCAGCGACGGATGGATGTTGAGCAGTCGGCCCTCGAAGCACGCGATGAACGCCGGGCTCAGAATGCGCATGTAGCCAGCGAGCACGACCAGATCGGGGCGGTGCCGTTCAACCTCGTCGGCGAGCTGCGCGTCATAGGTCGCGCGGTCGGCGTATTGGGTGTGGTCGAGTGCGATCGCGGGGATGCCGCGTTCGCGCGCGTATTCCAGCCCCGCCGCCTGCGGCCGGTTGCTGATGACCGCGGCAATCTCTATCGGCAGCGCGGCCTCGGCAATGGCTCGGAAGTTGCTGCCACGGCCGGACAGCAGCACGACGACGCGGCAGGTCACGAATAGAGGACCTGGTCAGCGCCGGTGGGACGGGCGACGATCTCGCCGATCTGCCACACCGTCTCGCCGGCGACCTCGAGCTGTGCCTTCGCGGCGGCGGCGTCGGCCGCCGCCACCACCACGCACAGTCCGATGCCGCAGTTGAAGGTGCGCAGCATCTCGCCGGGCTCGACGTTGCCGGCCTGCTGCAGCCAGTCGAACAGCGGCGGGCGTGTCCAGCTCGCCGGGTCGACCTTCGCGGCGACGCTCTCCGGCAGGCAGCGCGGCAGGTTGCCGGTGATGCCGCCGCCGGTGATGTGCGCCATGCCCTTCACGTTGAGCTTTTCCATCAGCGCCAGCATCGGCTTCACATAGATGCGCGTCGGCGCCATCACCGCGTCGGCGAACGGGCGGCCGTGGAAGTCGGATGCCAGGTCGATGCCCGACACCTCGATCAGCTTGCGCACCAGCGAATAGCCATTGGAGTGCGCGCCCGACGACGCCAGCCCGAGCACGACGTCACCGGGGACGATATCCTGGCCGCCGATGATCTTGCTTTTCTCCACCACGCCGACCGCGAAGCCGGCGAGGTCGTATTCGCCGGCGGGATACATGCCGGGCATTTCCGCCGTTTCGCCACCAATCAGCGCGCAGCCGGCCTGCTCGCAGCCGGTCGCGATGCCGGCGATGACTGCCTCGGCGGTGTCCAGCGTGAGCTTGCCGCAGGCGAAGTAGTCGAGGAAGAACAACGGCTCGGCCCCCTGCACCAGGATGTCGTTGACGCTCATGGCGACGAGGTCGATGCCGACGGTGTCGTGGCGGTCGAGTTCGAAGGCGAGCTTCAGCTTGGTGCCGACGCCGTCGGTGCCGGACACCAGCACCGGCTCCTTGTACTTCTTCGAGATTTCGATCAGCGCGCCAAAGCCGCCGATGCCGGCAAGCACCTCGGGGCGCAGGGTGCGCTTCGCCAGCGGCTTGATGCGTTCGACCAGCGCATCGCCAGCGTCGATATCGACCCCGGCATCTTTGTAGGAAATGGAAGACACGCCCGGCTCCAGAATCAAAAAGTGCGGTATTTTACCGCCTATGCCGACTCCCCGCCCGTTCGCCCTGCCCTGGCTCGCGCTCGCTGTTCTCGTCTTCGCCGGCTGGCTGGTCTATCTGCTTGGGCCGATTCTCACGCCCTTCCTCGCCGGCGCGCTGCTCGCCTACATCTTCGATCCGCTGGTCGACCGCCTGGAGCAGCGCGGCGTGTCGCGCACCACCGGCACGGTGCTGGTCATCGTATTCGCCGGGCTGGTGGTATTCGCGCTGCTGCTGGTGGCACTGCCGCTGTTCCAGAGCCAGTTCATCGAACTCTCCCAGCGCGTGCCGGCCGCCCTCGATCTCCTGCAGACACGCTTGCTGCCGTGGCTTGCGCAGACCTTTGGCATCACCGTCGAGTTCGATCTGGCCACGCTCAGGGCCTGGCTCACGGAAAAGGCTGCGCAAAGCGGAACGGATTGGCTTCCGACACTGCAGACCGGGGCGCTCGCCATCGTCGGCATCCTTGCCAATCTGCTGCTCATTCCCGTGGTCATGTTCTACCTGCTGAAGGACTGGGACCTCATGATCGAACGTGTCGCAACCCTCACCCCGCGTGGCTGGACGGGTGCAGTCACCCGCGTGGCACGCACGATGGACGAGGTGGTCGGCGAGTTCCTGCGCGGCCAGATGGCGGTCATGCTGGCGCTCTCCCTGTATTACGCGATTGCGCTTTGGGCAGCCGGGCTCGACTACGCGCTGCCGATCGGCATCCTCACAGGCGTGCTCTCCTTCGTGCCCTTCCTCGGCTTCGGCCTCGGCATGATCCTCGCGCTGCTGGTCGCACTGCTGCAATTTGCAGACTGGACCGGCGTGGCCTGGGTGGCCGGCATCTACCTTGTGGGACAGGTGCTGGAGAGCTACGTCATCACGCCGCGCCTGGTCGGCGAACGCGTCGGCCTGCACCCGGTCGCGGTGATCTTCGCGCTGGCGGCATTCGGCCAGCTGTTCGGCTTCGTCGGCGTGCTGCTGGCGGTGCCGCTGGCGGCTGTGCTGCTGGTCGCGCTGCGCGAGCTGCGCGGCGTCTACGAGGCCAGCGCCTTTTACCGCGGCGGCTATAATGCCGCCTCCGATCATCCAGCTGTTTCCGCCATGTCCGCGCCGCTTCTCGAATCCCGTATCGCCTCCCTGCCGCTCGTTCACAAAGGCAAGGTACGCGACATCTACGCCGTCGGCGACGACAAGCTGTTGATCGTGACCACCGACCGCCTGTCGGCCTTTGACGTGGTGATGCCGACGCCGATCCCCGGCAAGGGCGAAGTGCTGACGAAGGTCTCGGCCTTCTGGTTCGACAGGCTGAAATCTATCGTGCCAAGCCAGACACTCGACATTGCGCCCGAATCCGTGGTCGCCGAAAACGAGCGCAACCAGGTCGCCGGGCGCGCCATCGTAGTGAGGAAACTCAAGGCGCTACCGGTGGAGGCGATCGTGCGCGGCTATCTGGTCGGCTCCGGCTGGAAGGAGTACCAGGCGAGGCAGTCGGTGTGCGGCATCCCGCTGCCGGCCGGCCTCCGGCAGGCCGACCGCCTGCCGGAACCGATCTTCACACCGTCGACCAAGGCGGCGGTCGGCGCGCACGACGAGAACATCCCCTTCGAGCCGATGGCGGCGCTGATCGGCCCCGAGCTCGCCGCCCAGGTGCGTGACGTGAGCCTTGCGTTGTATAGAGCTGCCTCGGAGTATGCGCTCACTCGCGGTATCATCATCGCCGACACCAAGTTCGAGTTCGGGCTCGACGAAGCCGGCCGACTGGTGTGGATCGACGAGGCGCTCACGCCCGATTCGTCGCGTTTCTGGCCGGCCGACCAGTACCGTCCGGGCAGCAACCCGCCGAGTTTCGACAAGCAGTTCGTGCGCGACTGGCTGGAAGCCAGCGGCTGGAACAAGCAAGCGCCGGGCCCCGCGCTACCGCCCGAAATCGTCACCCGGACCAGCGAAAAGTACCGCGAGGCGATGACGCGCCTGCTGGGATGATCGGCCTCAAGACCGACACCCCATCCGCGAAGTCGATCGCGTACGCGCCCTCGCCCTGCCGGGGAGGCTTCAACTTCGCCACCGGGCGCGCTAAAGTAAAAAAAATCCGGGTCGATATCTCCAAGAAACCCCTTAAGAAACCTTTTTTCAACCTGACAGGTGGACACCGTGGCCGCTGAGCCGTTGCGCATCGTCACTCCCTCCCGGCCGGCCACGCCCATTCGCAATATGCGAACCCGTGGCGCCCGGGTGGTCATCCTCGATGATCGCGCCACCGCGCGCAGCCTGCTCGAGGGGCTGGCCCGCTCGCTGGAGCCGGGCGTCGTGGTGGAAAGCTATGCGGATCCCTACGATGCGCTGGAGCAGATGCAGCGTGCCACCCCGGACCTCATCATCACCGACTACCGCATGCCGGGAATGGACGGCATCGAATTCACCCGCCGCGTGCGGGCCGAGCGCACACTGGCTGACGTGCCTCTCATCATCGTCACCGTGGTGGAAGACCGCCAGATCCGCTACCAGGCGCTGGAAAACGGCGCCACCGATTTCCTCACGCGCCCGATCGACCCGCAGGAATGCCGCGCCCGCTGCATCAACCTGCTGGCGCTGCGCCGCAACCAGAAGCTGGTGGCGGATCGTGCGCAATGGCTGGAAGACCAGGTGATGCTCGCCACACGCGAGGTTCGCATGCGCGAACGCGAAACCCTGCTGAAGCTGGCGAAGGCGGGTGAATATCGCGACGAGGACACCGGCAACCACATTCTGCGCATGGCGAAATACGCGCGCCTGATCGCCGAGGAACTCAAGCTCACCGCGATGGAGTGCGACGAAATCGAAGCCGCGGCACCGATGCACGACATCGGCAAGATCGGCATTCCCGATCAGATTCTCCTGAAACCCGGCCGCCACACCCCGGAAGAACAGAAGATCATGCGCCGGCACCCGTTGATCGGTCATGAGATTCTCGCCGACAGTCCGTCGCGCTACCTGCAGATGGGTGCAGTGATCGCGCTCGGGCACCACGAGAAATACGACGGTAGCGGCTATCCGCAGGGGTTGTCGGGGGACGCCATCCCGCTGGCGGCACGCATCGTCGCGGTAGCCGACGTCTTCGACGCGTTGATGTCGAACCGTCCCTACAAGCAGGCGTGGACGTTCCAGGACGCCCTGTCCTACATTCAGTCCGAGCGTGGGCGCCACTTCGACCCGGCCTGCGTGCGCGCCTTCGAGTTGCGCATCGATGGCGTCGCCGCGATCATGCGCGAGCTGGGCGACAGCGCCTAGGCTCTACCGGCCATGCTCGACCACCTGCCCTGCCCCGCATTTCTCGACCCCCTGCGCAAGCGGCTCGGGTCGCGGCCGGACACGGAATTCCAGCAGGCGCTGATCCGCTTCATCATCGTTGTCGGCTTCTATCTGTATTTCTCGCTCGCCTGGCTTGGCCACAGTGCGGCCATCGACGAGCAGGTGCACTGGCTCGGCCTCTCGCTAGGCGCGATCTCGCTGGCGCTGCTGATCGGCTCGGTGGTCGATACAGGCGCTTCGGTCCTGCGCCGCAGCCTGGGCATGGTGCACGACTTCGCCGTCGCCACCTACATGCTGGCGATCACCCACGAGACCGGCGCACCGGTGGTGGCAGTCTACCTCTGGGTCACGCTCGGCAACGGATTTCGCTACGGCATGCCCTACCTCCTGGCCTCGACGATTGCCTCCGCGCTCGGCTTCATCCTCGTGTACCAGTTCAATCCCTTCTGGCAGACGCACACACCGCTGTGGTGGGGCATCTGGCTCACGCTGGTCGTGGTGCCGCTGTATGCCGCCAGCCTGCTCCGGCAACTGCACGGGGCGGTCCGCCGCGAGAAGGAAGCGAGCCAGGCCAAGTCGAATTTCCTTGCCAACATGAGTCACGAGCTGCGTACCCCGCTGAACGGCGTGATCGGCGTCGCCGACCTGCTCGACGAAACCCCCCTCAACAAGGAACAGAAGGAATACGCGCAGATCATCCGCGCCTCCGCACACACGCTGCTCGAACTCATCGACAAGGTGCTCGACATCTCCCGCATCGAATCCGGCCGCCTCGCCTCGACGCACGAGGATTTCGACCTGCATCGCACCGTCAACGGCACGGTAGCGATGCTGGAACCCCAGGCACGCAGCAAGCGCCTCGCACTGGCCTCGCACATCGCCCCCCAGACGCCCTACCAGCTTCATGGCGACGCGCGCCATCTGCGACAGGTCCTGGTCAACCTCATCGGCAATGCCATCAAGTTCACCGAGCAGGGCCGGGTCGACGTCTACGTCCGGCCGGTGGGACACGGCCAGCCGCAGCGACTGCGCTTCGAGATCGTGGACACCGGCATCGGCATGTCGGAGGCGGCGCAGGCGCGCATCTTCGACAGCTTCACCCAGGCCGACCCCACCATCACCCGCCGCTTCGGCGGCACCGGTCTTGGCACCACCATCGCCAAGCAATTGGTGGAATCACTCGGAGGTCAAATCGGCGTACACAGCCGCGAAGGCGAGGGCACCACCTTCTGGTTCGAACTGCCCTTCTCGCTGCAGACGACCCAGCCCACGGCCGGCGACGAGCGTTTCGATGCCCCGATGCGCGTCGCCATCCTGGCCGGGACCGAGCTGACCATGCGACTGCAGAGCGTGATCCGCAACTGGGGCGGCGAGACCGTCCCGACGGAGAACGCGGCGCGGCTCGCCGCCGAACTGTCGAATTGGCCAGGCGGCACGCCCCCGGCCGGCGCGGTGGTCATCGAACATGCCGCGCTGCCCGGCGATCCCGGTGCCTTCCTCCAGTTGTTGCGTGATGATCCCGCGCTCGCCAGTTTGCCGGTAATCCTGATCGAGTCCGACGACACGATGTCCGCCGCACACGATGCCCACTTCCTGCATGAAGGCTACGCGTCCGTGCTGCGCACGCCGATCAACCCGACCCTGTTGTTCAATGCAATCCATGCCGCCGTGAGCCGCGACATGCCGGCGAACGTGATTTCGCTGGCCAATCGCTTCCAGGCACAGTCCAGCCTCGAGACGCGGCTGCGCATCCTGGTTGCCGAAGACAACCCGGTAAACCAGCGCGTCGTCCGCGGCCTGCTCGAACACACCGGACACACGGTGACGATCGCGTGCGAAGGCGAGGAGGCACTGGCCTTGCTCGAATCCGGCGAGCACGCCTTCGATCTGGCGATCATCGACATGCACATGCCGAACCTGTCGGGTCCCGAGGTGGTGCAGCGCTGGCGTTTCATGGAAAGCGGGCGCCTGCCGATCATCATGCTCACCGCCGACGCACGCAACGAGGCGCAGGCCGCATGCGAAGCGGCCGGCGCGGACGCCTTTCTCACCAAGCCGGTCAACAGCCGCGAACTCATCGACCTGATCGCGCGGCTGGCACGACAGCAGGCAGCGGCCCTGCCACCCGCGGCGGCCGCACCGACGGAGGCACGCGAACTGGACGAACAGGTGCTCGACGATCTCACGCAACTGGGGGGCCCCGCCTTCGTCGAAGACCTGCTTGCGAGCTTCGAATCGGATAGTGCACGTACCATCCGGGATATCGAACGCGCACTGGAGGCCCGAGATTACAATCAGTGGCACCACCAGCTGCACATGCTGAAAGGCGGCGCGAGCGACGTCGGCGCCAGCCTGCTGGCGCAGCGCTGTGCCGAGGCCGAAAGGGTCAAGCCTTTCGAGCTGGGCGCCGGGCTGTCGCACACACGGCTGGATGGCGTGCGGGAAGCCCTCGCGCAGGCGCAGGCCGCGCTGGCCGCCTACCAAGCCACCCGGCTACGCGCCGAGAGCCTCTGAGGGCACGCGGCCGACAGCCTCCGCACGCGCCGTCTGACGGCTGACCAGGCGCTCCATCATGCGCAGATCCTTCGCTTCCAGCCGCAGCGCGGCATCCACCCAGATTTCGGTGATACGCGCGAGTTCCGCATAGGAGACGGGCTGGCTGACCTCGCGTGCCGCGCGCAGGGCAAGGATGCCGTTGCGCGATTTCTCCTCGCGCCGGATGTGGTCGAGCACTGCGGCCTCGCCCTCACCCGCCTCGGCGAGGACATCCACGACCCCCATCTCGTGCAGCTCCTCGGCGAGATAGAGCTTGCCGCTGCGGATGATCCTTTCGGCCAGATGATGCCCAACCCGCCGCCCCAGGAAGGTCATCGCCCCCATGCCGGGGAACAGGTTGAAGAGGATTTCCGGCAGACCCATCTTGGAACCCCGTTCGGCGACGAGCACATTGGCCGCGAGTGCACTTTCGAACCCGCCGCCAAGCGCCTGCCCCTGCACCAGCGCGATGCTGGTGACGCCGGCAAGCCCAAGGTGTGTATGCACCGCGTATGAACAGTCGACGCATGCCATCGCGTAGCGATAAAGCCCGTCGCGATCGCGCGCCGCGATGTGGTGCATGAAGAGATCGAGATCGCCGCCCAGACTGAACGTGTCGGGCACGCCCGACGCCAGCACGAAATATTTCACTGGCGTCCGTCCATTCACCTCATGGCTTCCCCGCATGTCCCGCCCCCACGCCAGCAACTCGTCCAGGAGAGTGGGGGTGAAGCACGGGCGTGGCGCCGCATGCATGTAGCCCCACGCCACCTGCTGCTGTGGATCGAAGTGCGTATCGAGCTGGGTATACGCGGGGTGCTGCGGCTGCAGCGAGGTTCCAACTGCCTGTAAGTGCGCCATCATTGCCTCCATGTAGACGAGAAATCCAGCAAGCGCCGGAAGTCATTGGTACAACAAGCTGCCTCGCCATCGTCACACCCGGCGACTGAAGCCGGCCTTGCCTCGCGGGCGTTCAACGGCATGCGCGGGCCAAATGGAAGTTCAAGCGTACGCCCCGCGCCGCGTTCGTCAAATCGGAGCATAAAGGCTTTGTGGCCTTTTTTCCGCCTTTTGCGAACCCGCAAGGAATGCAGCCGTCCGCGCCGGCTTACTCCGTGCCGACGAGCTGGTCGGAGCGAGTGAAGGTCCAGGTTCGCGTAATGGAAAGGATGTCGGCCTTCTTGCGCATATCCGCGGGGAAAGCGGCGAAGGGCGCGGCCAGCTCGACGATACGGATGGCGGCGGCGTCGAGGACCTTCGATCCGGACGGGCGGTCGACCTCGATCACCTCGATTCGGCCGTCGGCAAAGATCGACACGGTGAGCTTGAGGCTGCCGTAGATGCCCTGGCGGCGTGCGGCCTCCGGGTAATTGAGATTGCCGACGCGCTCGACCTTGGCAACCCAGTCCTCGACGTAGCGCGCGAAGGCGTATTCGCGGACGTTGGCACCGACGAAGGCGCGCTTGGGACGCTTCTGGTACTCATCCCATTGCTGCGAGATGCGTGCCTGCAATTGCGCCATTTCGCGGGCCTGGGCGGTGAGCTGGCTGGCGTCCGTACTGGGCTGTTCCGTCTCCTGCGGCATGGGCTGCGGACGATTTCTCAGAGCGGCCTCTGCCTGCAGCTGGCTCAGCAGTGCGCGCGCCTGCTGCTCGAGTGCCGTGACGCGTGCCTGTATGGCGGCGTCACCCGCGCCGGTCTCGCTACGCGGGCTCGCGGGCAATGGGCTTTTCAGCCGACGGTCCTCATCGGTATTGCCGCCACCCGCGAGATTGACCTGCGCCAGCGCGTCGGGATTGAGCGGCGCCTCCGCGCTGCGCGCGTTGACCAGCACGACCTCCATCGGCAGGTTGGGATCCTCGAAAAGGCGCGGATTGATCTGCACGAACTGGGTCGACAGCACCATGCCGTGCACCGCCGCGGACACCAACAGGGCGAGCGCCATGCGTGTCCCCTGCGGGGATGGTTCGGCGAGCGGGACAGAGGCGGCGGGCACCATGGTGGCGAGCGAAGTGGGGCAGTCCGATTCTACGAAAGGACGGCGCCGCTGTCAGGCGGTGACGCCACGGTCTCGACCAATTCGGCATGGAAGCTGATGTCCAGCAGGTCGATACCGGAAATCGCGAGCCTGACCCGGGTAGCCGGCGCCACCCCCATCACCGAAGGGGCGCGCGTCACCATGGGCAGATTGTCGAAGCGCACCAGATCGTCGCGAATCACGTTCGCGGTCACTTCATGCACGCCTTCCTGGATCAGCCAGCGCAGCATCCAGTAGCGTTCGAGCCGCCGCTGGAATTCATTGTAGGCGTCGTAGGCGAGTTCGAAGTCGCGCACCGCCGAGAACAGCTGCTCACTGCGCGGCGGATACACCGGATCGGTGCCCTGCACCAGGCTGATCAGCTGGCGCTGGTTCACCAGGTCGACATAGCGGCGCAAGGGCGAAGTCGACCAAGCGTACTGGTCGACCCCGAGCCCCTGGTGCGGATCGGGCGCAGTGGTCATGCGCGTCTTGCCGTTGGCCTGCGCGCGGTAGATCGCGGGCACGCGCCTTTCGGCGAGCCAGCCCCCCCAATGGGCGTTGGCGAAGATCATCAGTTCGGAAACGACCTTGTCGATGGGGCTGCCACGCTTGCGCGGCACGATGTGGATGGTTTCGCCCTCGACCTTGAAATTGTAGTCGACACGCTCGACCGTGTCGGCCTTGCCGCGCCCTGCTTCCAGCACGGCGGCGAAATCGTGTAGCCATTCGAGCTCGCGCCGCCAGGGATAGTCAGGGAAATCCGGATTCTTCAGGGTGTCGGCGTTGAACTCGACTTCCAGCAGCTCGTGGCGCAGATTGTCGGCGATGTGCACCATTTCCACCTTGGTCTCGGTGCCCAGCACGCGCAGATCGGGCGCAACGTCGACATACAGCGACAGCGCCGGGCAGTCGTGCGCCTCGCCAAGCGTGTAGTGATGAATCAGTGTCTCCGGCAGCATGGTGATCTTGTCGCCGGGAAAGTACACCGTGGAAAGCCGCTCGCGCGCAACCTTGTCGAGTTCGGAACCCGGCGGAATGCCGAGCGCCGGCGCGGCGATGTGGATGCCGACGCGCACACCGCCGTCGTCGCGCCAGTCGACCGACAGCGCGTCATCGATCTCCGTGGTCGCCTCATCGTCCATCGAAAACGCCCGCACGTGGCTCCTGGGCAGTTCGGGCGGGTCGATGGGTTCGGTGACCGGAACGAAGCCGGTGCCGCGCGGGAACCATTCGAGCAGAAAGCTCATGCGGTGAAATTCGAGCGTCGACGGGATCGCGCCGCAGCGGTCGATCAGCCTCAGCGGCGACAGCCCGGCCGCCACCGCCGCCTCCTCCAGCGCCTTGTATTCGAGGGTGTTCTTGTCCGGTGCGATGAGGATGCGCGGGATCAGCGAGGCGTATTCCGCCGGCAGGCGGAAGGCGGTGAGTTCGGCGACCAGCTGCGCCTGTTTTTCCGCGGCCTGGCGTTTCTTCTCCAGTCCCGCCTTCGCCGCCGCCAGCGTCTCGGGCGGAGCGGGGCGGTAACGGCCACGGCCCTTCTTGTGGAAATGGATCGGCGAGGCATGCAGCTTCAAGAGCAACGCAACCGCTTCGGCCGGGCGCGGCGCATGGCCATAATACTCCTGGGCCAGCTGCTCGAAGCCGAATTCGTCGCTGCCCGCGGCTTCCCACAGGAAATCGGCATCGAGGTCGGCGGCGAGCGTCTCGGCCTCGTTCATCACCTCGGCGGGCACTGGCGCCGCGAAGCGCAACAGGATATTCGCCGCCTTGACCTTGCTGCGCTTGCCCGATGCCGCCTCCACCTGCGCGGTGGCCTCGGTCTCGGACAGGATGGAGCCGGCCTTGAAGTGGCCGTCCTCTTCGAAAATGACGTGCATCAGAATTCCAGGATGGTTTGGAAATGGCGATCGAATCCGGCGAAGCCATGGTCGCCGCCTTCCTCGATGATGTGGCGGGCGCCGGCGTAGTAGGCGGCAGCGTCGCGGTAATCGAGCACCTCGTCGCCGGTCTGCGCCAGCAGAAGATAGCGTTCGGGGCGGGTGATCGCGGGTACGTCGAGCGCCGCCAGTTCGGCCAGGTGCGCCTCGGTGAACAGCCATTTTTCGCCCGTGTGCCAGTTGGTCTGGGTACCGAGGGCATCGCGCAACAGGTGCTGCGCATGGACCGCGGGGTTGACCAGCACTGCCTTCCAGCCGTGCTTTTCGGCCAGATGCGTGGCGTAGAACCCGCCCAGCGAACTGCCCACCAGCGTGACCGCTTCGCGCCGAGCGCGCACCAGCGTCGCCTCGACCCTGGCGATGGCCTCACGCGGGCGGTTGGGCAGTGCCGGGCAGTAGTACTCCCCAAGGCGCCCCAAGCCGGCCATGTGTTCGCCGAGCTGGCGCGCCTTGCCTGAGGCAGGAGAGGAGTTGAATCCGTGAAGGTAGACAATCATCGGGCGATTTTACCGGTCCGGCGGGGATTCCTGAAATCGCGCGACCGCCGGACGAAGAGTGGTCTAGCCGGCCATCCTATGCGATATTACCGTCTGTTTATCGTGTTTGTTGAGACTGGATTCATGAACAACTGGAACATCAAGTACCCCCGCCGCTTCGACCTGGATTCCAGGGAAGACTATCTGAAATGGCGCGACGAGAAACTCGCCGTGTATCCGAAAGGTGTCGGCGACCTGGTCGTCGAGCTGGGCGACATGACCGCGATCACGCCCGCCGAAAAAGCAAAGATCATGGACCTGGTGGAACGCGCCAACATGTGCGTGTACACAGCCGGTTCGGCACCACTGGACATGGGGTCGGTCCTGGCCCTGGGGCGCCAGCTCGGCGTCACCCAGACCGACAAGTCGACGCGTCACGCGCAGTCCGACGAGCTCACCGATTCCGGCATCCTGAACCACGCCATCCCGTTCTCGACACGGCATGTCAATTGGCACACGGACGCGACGTATTACGGCTCGAACCACACCATCGAGGCACTTTTCCTGCTGTGCAAGCGCCCCGCGCCCGAAGGCGGCAGTAACAAGGTGCTGGACCACGAGGTGATGTACATCCATCTGCGCGACAAGGCCCCGGACGCGCTCGCCGTGCTCATGAACAAGGACTGTTTCAATTACCGCAACCCGCAGACGGGCGAGGTCGACGTGACGCGTGGCGGCAAGGTATTCTGGAAAAATGCCGACGGCTACCTCGCCCACCGTTTCTCGTTCCGCAAGACGGACATGGCGTGGTCCGACGACAGCGACGTGACGGCCGCGCGCCGTGTGCTCGAATCGCTGATTTCGGCCGAGGCGGCAAACGTCATCGAAGGCCGTCTGGAGTCGGGAATGGGCCTGATTTCGAACAACGTGCTGCATACGCGGGAAAGACTCGTGGACAGCGACGATCCGGCGAACAAGCGGCTGCTGTTCCGCACCCGCTTCTACGACCGGGTGAATCCCTGATCGCGCAGCACTTGCCGGCTGCGACGGTGGATCGTACGGCCACCGCTCGGCAACGTGGCACCTGTCCCGATCTGAGCTGAAATCCTTGCCGCAGCGGCACATGGATCCCCGAAGAACAGGGCTTCTCCCGGCCTGTGCCCGTGCAGCCATTGGATGAACGAAGGAAAAAATGTAAGCGTGTGCTGTTGCTCCCCGTTCCGGGTGCCTCCATGGTTCGGCGGCTCTTGCCGGTTTGATCGGTGTTTTCCATACGGCCTACCGGCAAGACAACCCACGAGCAAACCCAGGAAATTTGTCCAACGTCTTGAATTTTTGCCGTGGGTACTGGGTGTTTGTCTTTGAAGTCGAGTTTTCTGACCCAATTTTGATCGACCGCCCTTCGTCCGGTTGCTAGGAAACTGTATGTCATCGCTGCCCACAGGGAAATTTGCCACGCGTGAGATCGCCGGCCCGTGCACCCGGAAACCGGAAGACGTACGCTGCCGGGTGTGCATCCTCGACAGTTCGGATTTTTTCGGCAGCCTGAGTCTGGAGGCAAAGCGCGCGCTGCAGGAACATCTGCAGTTCAAGACTTATGCGCAGCGCGCGTTGCTCTATCGCGAGGGAAGGCCCGGAGAACACCTGTTCATCCTGCTGGAAGGCGAGGTCAAGGTGTACAAGTCACTGTCCAACGGCCGTCAGCAAATCCACAAACTGGCGGTGGTGCCGGGTGACCTGATTGCCTGCGAAGATCTGTTTCTCGACAAGCACAGCAGCACCGCCGAGACCATCCGGCCGACTCAGATCTGTTTCCTGCCGAAAGCGCGCCTGCAGCAGGTCATTGGCCAGTATCCGGAGATCCCCGACACCCTGATGCGCGCAATGGCGCGCAATCTCAATGCCTACATCCGCCACGTCGCCAATCTGGGACAGAAAAACGCCCTGGAGCGCGTCGCGTCTTATCTGCTGTTTCTGCACGAAACGCACCACGAGCGCAACCTGCGCAGCGAGGTGCTGCGCGAATCGCTCACGCGCACCGAGCTTGCGGACATGATCGGCGTGACACAGCGTACGCTGATCCGCAGCCTGAAGAAGCTGGAAAGCGACGGCATCATTTCCCTCATCCGCGACGGCTTCGTCATCCATGACCAAAAGGTGCTGGAAGCGCTCAGCGCGGGCGGTTGAACCTTCCCGCAGCGCGGCTCAGGCACGAACCGGAAAGCGCACGCTGACTCCGAGACCCCGCCCCGCAAGGCCATCGCCGAAGACAACCGCGGCACCATGCAGCTGGGCAACGCGCTGCACGATCGAGAGTCCCAGACCCACCCCTTCGGTGCCCGGTGCGCCAAAGCGATGGAAACGCTGCCCCAGCAGATTTCGCGCTTCGGGTGAAACACCCGGCCCGTTGTCGTCCACGCTGAGCACGACCATCTCGCCCTCCGGCGCAAGCGCCGCCCGCACGGTACCCGCTTGGGGCACGTAGCGCACTGCATTGTCGACCAGATTGCGCAGCAGCACGCGCAGCAATTCGCGATTGCCCGTCACCACGCAGCCGGGCGCGATCGCAGTCTGCAAGGTGACATCCCTGGCGGCGGCTTGCGCGACAAAGCCAGTGGTGACTTCCGCGAGCAATTTGCCAAGGTCGATCGCCGCCTCGGGACGTTCGACCGATTCCGCCTCCAGCCGGGCGAGTGCGAGCAACTGCCCGACCAGGTGCGTCATGCGTCCGGTTCCCTGCAAGGCCTTGGCGATGGCCGCCTGGCGCTCCTGAGCATCCGGCGTACGCTCCGCCACCTGCAGCTGGGCGCGCAACGCCGCGATCGGCGTGCGCAATTCGTGTGCGGCGTCGCTGGTGAAGCGCCGCTCGTGTTCCAGGGTCTGGCGGATCCGGTCGAACAACTGGTTCATGGCGCGCACCGGTGGCGTGAGTTCAGTCGGCAGGTTGACTTCCGGCAACGCGTCGAGGCGCGCCGGGTCGCGCCGGGCGAGATCCGATGCCAGGGCCTGCAAGGGCTCGAGGGCATGGCTGATGGCCAGCAGCAGGAGTAGCGCAAGCAGTGGTACCGCCACGAAGAGCGGCGTGATGTTGCTCAGCGCGATCTGGCTGGCCAGTTCCTGGTGAATGTGAAGGTCGTGAGCAGCCAGCACGAGATGCCGGTCGGCGGCGGTCACGGCAAAGAACCGCCAGGCATGCCCGTCGAGGACGGTTTCGGAGAACCCTGCGTGCGCCACACCGTCCGGCCAGTGGTGCGGCGCCTCGGGTGAACGCAGCATCAGCCGCGGGGCGTCCCGCATGTCCCAGATCTGGAACATCAGCTTGTTCTGGTAGGGGTGGGCCTGGATTTCGGGCAGGCGCACTTCATCTTCCCTACCGTCGCGGCCGAGAGAAAGCATGATCTGTGCGTACTGGACCAGTTGGGTGTCGAGCAGCTCGTCCGCCTCGTGCAGGGCGCGCAGGTAGCTGGTCCAGCCACTCACCAGTTCGACCGCGAGCAACGCACCCAGCACCAACACCAGCAAGCGCGACTTGATCGAGGTCGACCGCTGGATGCGCATGACCTACGCGAACAGGTAGCCTGCCCCGCGCACGGTGCGGATGACGTCCACCCCCACCTTGCGGCGCAGATGGTGGATGTGGACTTCGACCGCGTTGGAGCCCTCGCCTGCCTCCCGGCCGTAGAGCGCGGATTCCAACTCGGCGCGCGAGATCACCTTGCCGGTGTTGCGCATCAGCATTTCCAGGATTTCGAACTCGCGGGTCGAAAGCTCCAACGGCTCGCCGCGCAGGCGAACACGCCGCGACACCGGATCCAGTTCGATATCGCCACCCTGCAACAGAGGCGCGGCCTTGGGTGCGTGCCTGCGGGTGATGACCCGCAGGCGTGCCGCCAGTTCGTCGAGATCCGCCGGTTTGACCAGATAGTCGTCGGCGCCGCTGTCGAGTCCCCCGACCTTGTCCCAGGTGGAATCACGCGCAGTCAGGATGAGGACCGGAATGGTGTTGCCTTCCGCCCGCAACCCCCGCAGCAGGGCCATGCCATCGAGGCCCGGCAAACCCAGGTCGAGCACCAGCGCAGCATGGTCGCCACTCGCGAGCGCGATACGGGCGGATTCGCCGTCCCGCAGCCAGTCCACCTCATAGCCGCAATGGCGCAGCCCGGCGGCGAGGCCGTCGCCCAGAAGTTCGTCGTCTTCCACCAGCAAGATGTGCATGCGTCGTTCAGGCCATCGATGGGTTCCGGATTTTCCGTGCAATTGTGTCGTGCCAAAGCGGCTCGGGGAGCCCTGTCGCGAAATTTTTTTTGTGTTGCCGCCCAGATGCTGACATTTGTCATCGTCACACCCCTGCAAAACTTCTTAGTCTTAACAGACCTTAAGCCGGATTAACCCCGACTTAAGCAACACGCTGCACAGGCCGGCCTTCCATGTTTCCCGAGGCCTGCCGGCACTCCATTCCAATAAACCGGAGGACTGACATCCATGGCAATCCGCGACGACGACCCGAAAGCGGTCAGACTATTCACCCCGGCCGAACTCGAGGCGCTCCGTCAGGAGCCCCGGCTCAGCAACCACGGACGGCGTACCTTCCTCAAATGGAGCGCGCTGCTGGCTTCGCAAGCCGTCGTCGGAGGTGGCGTTCTCAATCTGCTGACCGGCAAGGACGCGATGGCCGACGACACCTTCGCCAACGTCACCCAGTGGGTAACCTCGGTATGCGGCTACTGTTCGGTTGGCTGCGGCCTGCAGATCGGCGTCAACGCAACGGGCCAGGCCGTGGCGGTGCGCGGCAACGCGGTGCACCCGACCAATGCCGGCCGCATCTGCGTCAAGGGCGTGTACGAATACAAGATCCTGCATGACCAGGACCTGCGCGTGGGCAGCCGCGCCAAGTACCCGATGAAGCGCGATGCGGCCGGCAACTGGCAGAACATCACCTGGGACGAGGCGACCACCCTGCTGGCGCAGAAGATCATCGAGGCGACCAACACCAGCGGCCCTGATTCGGTGGGCATCTACAACACCGGACAGTGGACCATCGAGGAATACTACTCGATGGGCAAGCTCGGCAAGGGCGCGATCAAGACCAGCACCATGGACTCCAACACCCGTCTGTGCATGGCGGCAGCCGTGTATGGTTACATGAGCACGTTCGGCTCGGACGGCCCACCCGGGTGCTACGACGACATCGAGAACACCGACTGCTTCTTCCTCATCGGCACCAACCCCGCGGAAATGCACCCGCAGGTGTGGCGGCGCATCGTGCGGGCACGCCGCTCGGCCCGCGCCCCCAAGCTGATCGTGGTCGACCCGCGCCGCACCCAGACCGCGCGCAGTGCCGACCTGCACCTGCAGCTGAAAGCCGGCACCAACGTCGCGCTGATGAACGGCATCCTGCAGCAGCTCATCGCCAACAACTGGATCGACAACGCCTACATCAACGCGCACACGCGCAACTTCTCGGCGCTGGCGGCGAAGGTGGCGACCTACACGCCGACCTACGTATCGGGCATCACCGGTGTACCGGCGGCGGACATCCAGACCGCTGCGCAATGGATCGGCCAGTCGCCCGAAGTGTGGTCGCTGTTCATCCAGGGCGTCTACCAGTCGATGGGCGCCACCGACACGGTGCGCCTGATCTGCGCCATGCACCTCGTCACCGGCAAGATCGGTCGCCCCGGCTCGGCGCCGTTCTCGATCACCGGCCAGACCACCGCGATGAGCAACCGGGAGACCGGCGGCTCGTCGGCGCTGGCGGGCTACCGCAACTACTACAACCCGAACCATGTCACCGAACTGGAAACCTTGTGGAATGTGACGCCCGGCACGATTCCGGCACACAGCACCACGGTCATCACCTCGAACCGCGACCTGCAACCGACCATTCCCAGCATGGTCGACATGATGCGCAACGGCCAGCTGAAGGTGTTCTGGGTCGCCTGCACCAACCCCTCGGTCACCCTGCCGGACCTCAACAAGTACCACGGCTACCTCAGCTTCAGTAACCCGTCGCGGCCGTTTGTGGTGGTGCAGGACATCTTCGACCCGATGGAGTCCATGCACTTCGCCGACCTCTTCCTGCCCGCCGCGCAATGGGGCGAGAAGACCGGCACCTATACCTGCTCGGAGCGCCGCGTGAACCTGGGGGTGAAGGCGGTGCAGCCGGTCGGCTACGAACTGCGCCCGGCCTACGGCGCGTATTCCGACCTCGACATCATCAAGATGGTCGCGGACAAGCTGGCAACGATGGATGTCCGCTTCCGCGACAAGTCCGGCCAGTCGCTGGTAAAGAGCGCGGATCCGGAAACCGTGTTCAACGAATGGAAACAGGTGTCTACCGGCAAGATCTGTGACATGAGCGGCATGACCTATGCCAACCTCGCCACAAACAACGGCATCGCCTGGCCATCGACGCCCGCCAACGTGCTGGGCGGCAAGCGCCTATACACCAACGGCGTATTCAACACCAACTGGGACCGCGCACAGTACGGCAAGACCTCGACCGCCGCCTGGATCGACCCGGACGGCCTGAGCCGCGCCTACCTTTGGGCGGTCGACTATGTGCCGCCGCCCGAGGTGCCGGACACCACCTATCCGTTCTGGCTCAACACCGGGCGCGTCATCGAGCACTTCCACTCACGCACCAAGACCAAGCGCGTGGCACAGCTGCACGAGATGGTGCCGGAGAACTACGTCGAGATCAGCAGCGCCGACGCCAAGACGCTGCGCGTCGTCACCGGCAACCTTGTCACGGTCACCTCGCGTCGCGGGTCGATCACGGTCAAGGCCAAGGTCACCGACACGGTGAAGGCCGGATCAGTGTTCATCCCCATGCACTTCGGCGACCTCGACCCGACCGACATCCTCCAGAACAACGGCCGCCAGGTCTCAGTCAACCGGCTGACCATGAACTATGTCGACAAGGACTGCGCCCAACCCATCTACAAGCACTGCGCCGTGAAACTGGCCAAGGCGAAATAAAAGGAATCCAAAATGATGCTGACGAGAACTTTCGCATTGCTGTTCAAGGTCTTTCTTGCCGGCGTGATGCTGGCAGGTGCGACGGCGTGGGCCGCAAAGGGCGGTGGCGGCGGCGGCGGTACGGCCACCACCGGCATCCTGCCCGGCGAGGACACCACCTATGCCATCGAGGCCGAGTACTCCTGCATGACCGGCGGCTGCCACGAGACCAACACCAACCTGGTCACCCAGCACAGCAACTCGCTGATGACCCACGTGATGGTCAAGTGCAACACCTGCCACGGCACCCACACGCGCTCCGAACTGGGCCTGCCCAAGCCCAATCTCACCGGCTACTACCCCGGCATCGGCGCGATTGGCTACATCGTCGGCAAGGACCGCTGCCTCACCTGCCACAGCGCGCAACTCAACAGCGGAACGGGGCATCCGAACAACCCGAGCAGCTGCACGGGTTGCCACGTCCCGCACATGTTCCTCAAGTAAGCCACGCCGCGCTTCCCGGGGCCACCCGGGAAGCGTTCACCGGCACCACGCCCCACGGGGCGTGCGCCGGAAACAACACAGTCAGACCACCACCAACCGTCCGTCGCTGCGCAACAGCGCGGCGTGGATCGTCCTGCCCGGGTAGAGCGCCGCAAGCAGGCCGCGATAGGCGTCGAGCTGGCTCTGGTGGCGTTCGGCCAGCTCGGCGTCGGATAGCGCGAGGCTGTCGGCACCGGTCTTGTAGTCGATCACCCATACCGCGTCGTCGAATTCCACCACGCGGTCGAGCCGGCGTAGCGCGCCGCTGGCGTCGAGCAGGGCGCGCTCGTTGTGCGCACGGAGGTAATGCGCCGGATCGAAAAAACGTGCCAGCTCGGGCCGCGCCAGAAGCGCGCGGGCGGCAGCCTCGATGCCCGCCGCTTCATCCTGCACGCCCAGGCGTGCCGCCAGCGCCACGAGATCCCGCGACACGCCCGGCGGCGCGTGATGTTCAAGACAGGCGTGGAAGAACTCGCCGCTGGCAGCCGCCTCACCGGCAGCCGGCAATGCGATGCGCTGTCCCACGGCCGGCGCATCGATACGGCGCGGCGGCGCGGCCCCAAATGCCACCTGCACCGCTGCCACCGGCAGGTCAGCCGGCAGATCGATGTCCTGCCAGGCCGTCGCGACGCGTTGCAGCCAGGCGTTCCTGTCCGCCGCGCCACTCACGATCAGGCCCTGTTCGGCACGGGTTAACGCCACGTACAGCAGGTTGTCGGTTTCGCGCTGCGCCAGCGCTTCCTCCTCGGCGAACCACGCGGCACGCCCCTCGCCGCGTTCGTCGCGGCTGCCGTAGAGGGAAAAATGCGCCGGTCGCGGCGCCTCGGGTCGCCATGGAGCCAGCACCGCGTGGCTGTCGCCGCGCGCATGATCGCTGCCGCCGAGCAGCCAGACGATCGGCGCCTCCAGTCCCTTGGCGCCGTGGATCGTCAACAGCCGCACCGCGTTTTCGCCGTCGGCCGCCAGGCCCTCGTCGGGCGCAGCGTCGGCGTCGTCGGTGAGCGAAGCCAGCTCGCGGATGAAACCCGCCAGCGTGGGATAGCGTCCGGCGTCCTGCGTCAGCGCGAGCTGCATGAAGGCGCGCAGGTTCGCCGCGACCTGCGGCCGCATGGCTTCGGGTACCGCAGCCGCGTAGCGCGCTTCGAGGTCGCCCTCGAAGTAGATGCGGTCGAGCAGGTCGTGCACCGGCAGCGTGCCGATGGCCGCGCGCCAGCCGTGCAGCAGGCGGGCGGCACGTGCGAGCGTGGTTGTTGGCGCTTCAGCGCCTTTACAACCACGGCCTGCCCCTTGCGGGTGGAGCGCGGGCGGGCAATCGCCCTGCGTGGCGAGCGCGTTCAGACGTTCCCAGCCGCGCGGGCCGCCCTCCGGCAGCGGCGCGAACACCCGCAGCAGGTCGTCGTCGCCGCAACCGAACAGCGGGCTTTTCAGCGTGTGCGCGAGCTTCAGTTCGGCGTGCGGCAGCAGCAGGGTTTCCAGCAGCGCGACGACATCCTGCGCTTCGAGCGCATGCAGCAGGCCACCGCGGCGCGAGGTGATGAAGGGGATGCCGGCGCGCTCCAGTTCGCGCTCGTGGCGATGGAGATGCGTGCGGGTTCTCACCAGCGCGATGACGTCACCCGGACGGGCGGCGCGCGCAGCGCCGGTGGTACGGTCCAGCACGCCCCAGCGGCCCAGCACCTCGTCGCGCAGCACGCGGGCGAAGACCCGCGCTTCCTCGTCGACCGCCCGGTCGTCCGCCTCGGCGCGCGGCGTAGTGAGCGGGTTGCGCAACCCGCCAGGCGGTGCCGCCTCGGCCTTGTCCACGACGATCGGCAGGCAGCGCACCGCGCCCGGCCGCGCGGCGTTGGCCGGGGCGTGGGTGTGCGGCGCGAAGCCGTCCACCGCCGCGAACACCGGGTTGATCGCCTGCACCACCGCCGGCGCCAGCCGGCGCGTCATGTCGGTGGCGAACCGGGCGGCGTCGAAATGCGTCTGCAGGAATGCCGCGGCCGCAGCGAACACCCGCGCCTCGCCGCGCCGGAAGCGGTAGATCGCCTGCTTGAGATCGCCCACCATGAACACCGTCATGTCGCTCTCGGCGTCGCGCGCATCGAGCAGCCAGGTCGACAGTGCCTGCCATTGCAGCGGATTGGTGTCCTGGAATTCGTCCAGCAGCAAGTGCCGGTAACGTGCGTCCAGCTTCAGCGCGAGGCCGGGCGCGTGTTCCTCGCTCTGCAGCAGCCGGCAGGCCAGCCATTCGGCGTCATTGAAGTCGATCACCCCCTGCTGCACCTTGGCGTCCTGATACGCTGCCAGCAACGCATGGCCGAGCAGCAGGCCGTGGCGGTTGAGCGCCCAGATGCGGCGGTCGATTTCGATCGCCGCGACGCGCTCCAGTGCGACTTCCAGCGCCTCGTAATCGGCGAGAAAACGGTCCGCGTTCTCGCCCATCGCCTTGACCGTCGGCGCATTGGCCTTCTTCGCGCGCCGGCCGCCATCCTTCTTCAGGATTAGTCCGCGCAAGGATTCGAAATCCGGGGCAGTCAGCGCGTCGAGGATCGCCGTACCCGTCCTGCGCTCGGCATCGCTCCCCTCCAGCAGCGCGTGGCCCACCCGCTTCACCCGCGCCAGCATGACCTCGTCGGCCTGGAAAGCCGCCACCGGATCGGTCTCCAGATCGGGGTGGAGCAGCGGCCGCAATTGCGCCAGCGCATAGACCACGGGGTCCGCCTGATCCGCGGTATACGCCCACCATTCCGCGCGCGCCTGGAGGAAATGCGCCAACAGCGTGCGCAGCCGGTGTTCGCCCACGTCGTCCAGCAAGGCCAGCAACGCAACGCCCTCGGGCGAGTCCTCTGCCGCCCATTTCGCCAGCAGCCGGTCGCGCACCTCGTGCTGCAATTGCTGCTCGCGCTCCAGCAGCGGCGCACCCCAGGGCAATCCCGCCTCCAGCGGCGCGCGCTTCAGGAGATCGAGAAACCAGCCGTGAAACGTCGTCACCGTCGGCCCCGGCTGCGCCGTCAGCACGGTTTCCAGCAGCCCCCGTGCACGGGGCAGCAGCGCGTCGATCTCGTCCTCCGGCACTTTGCGCTCGCGCAAAAACTCGCGCACCGTCGCCTCGTCCGCCAGCGCCAGCACCCGCAGCCATTCGTGCAGCCGGTCGGTCATTTCCTGCGCCGCCTTGCGGGTGAAGGTGATCGCCAGCAACTCCGACGGCGCCGCCCCCGCCAGCAGCAGGCGGATCATGCGCGACACCAGCAGCCAGGTCTTGCCGCTGCCGGCGCAGGCTTCCACCACCACCGAGCGGGCGGGGGAGAGGGCGGTGGCGGTGTCAAAGGGGTTGGGCATGATTCAACCTAGAAACCGCAGTTGGATGCGCCCGTTGGTGCGTCGGATCGCGTGGCTGCCGCGAAGCAACGAGAGCGTGGTTGTTGCCGCTTTAGCGGCTTTACAGCCATGGCCCGCCCCTTGCGGGTGCAGAGGCAGGCGCGTGAGCAGGCGTGCCAGCGGGCGTGTAGCGCTCTCACCCAACAGGTGACGGCAATCGAAAGCAGAAAAGTCAGCGTTCATCCGATGTTCGAAAGGGTATAGAGCGGTCAACTGAGGTTCTTGGCGTGAAACATCGCGAAGCGGTTCCGTGTCCCCCTCGCCCGCTTGCGGGAGGGATGGGGAGAGGGAAACGGGCATAGCCGGTTTCATGGTCAGGGGTGGCAACAAGCCATGCCCGTTAGGTTCAAGCGTAGGGCGAAGTCAGCGGCTTCAATATGCCGCGACAACATTGCTCAGTCAGGTACAACAACGCGGGGCATCAGCCCCAGACGCTTTACCCGGCGGGCAAATTTCTGGTGGTCGAACGAAGCCATGCTATCGCAGCCGCGATAACTCGCATGGTGCAAGGCGTCGGCCATTTCCAGCCCGGCTTCGCTCTGCGCCAGTGCCTGCAATAGCGTTTCACGGTCTTCCACCGTGACATGATCCAGACTGAGAAGATGGTGAAATACACGCGCGATTTCCTCCGGACTGAAGCCGTAATAGCCGCGCATCACCCATTCCAGCTCCAGCGCTACGGTTTTGCACACCATTAACGCCTGACCCGATTCAATCAGCCGGCGCGCGGCCTCATGTTGGCGTTGCGCCTCGGCATCGGCCTTGTCCGCAATGTAATAGCGGGCCAGCACATTGGTATCCAGCCCGATCATTTTTTGGGCGATGGATTAAGCAGGGTGGCAGGGTCAAAATCTGCGGGCACGGCACGCTTGCGGCTGCTTAACATGCCAAATCCGCTGGTGACCACCTCGGTAGGCGAGCTGCGCACCCGCAGCTCCACATGATCGTCAACCAGCGAAAATTCCACCTTGCTGCCCTGACGGATGCCCAGTTGCTGACGCAAGGATTTGGGAATGGTGACCTGCCCCTTGCTGGTTACGGATGTTGTTTCCATGAACGATCTCCTGTAATACTTGGTAAGAATATCACTGGCAGGGTGGGTAAACCATATGGTCGGTGTGCAAAACGCCATCGCTCCCACCTCAGGGTTCCGGCACCCTGCGCCCGTGCAGAAATTCACTCACCGTCGCATCGTCCGCCGGCGCCAGCACCCGCAGCCATTCGTGCAGCCGGTCGGTCATTTCCTGCGCCGCCTTGCGCGTGAACGTGATCGCCAGCAACTCCGAAGGCGCCGCCCCCGCCAGCAGCAGGCGGATCATGCGCGACACCAGCAGCCAGGTCTTGCCGCTGCCGACGCAGGCTTCCACCACCACCGAGCGGGCGGGGGAG
>JANJWS010000098.1 GCA_024709425.1 Thiobacillus sp. | reverse complement strand
GCCGCACCGGCAAAGAGGGCGGCGACGTTGGTGTTGATGACTTGTGCCATGATGTTTCTCCTTTAGAGGGTCGAGGATTCCGGCTTGTTCGAGCCGTCAACGTTGGTCTGTGTGAACCGCCGTTGTGTGAGGAATCGTCGGGGGTCGGAGAAAGTTAAGGCTCGTTGCGCAAAAATCTGCATGGGTTTCATTTTTCCGTGCCGGGCGTCGTGGCGGGTGCCCGGCAGACGCGGTTCTTTCCGGCCTGCTTGGCCTGGTACATGGCGGCATCGGCGCGGGTGACGAGTGCCTCCTGCGCTTCGCCGGCGGCACGTTCCGCGACACCGGCGCTGAAGGTGATCAGCACACGCTCGTTGTTGTGCAGGAAGTATTGCTTGGTGAGCGTGCGCTGCAGGCGGGTAACGGTCTTGTCCGCCTCGTCGATGCCGGTGTTGGGCATGAGGATGAGGAATTCCTCCCCGCCGAGGCGGGCGATGTGGTCGGTGACGCGCAAGGCTTCCTTCGCCACCTTGACGAGGTGCACGAGGGCGTCGTCGCCGGTCTGGTGACCGCGCGTGTCGTTGAGCGCCTTGAAGTTGTCGATATCGAGCACGGCAACGGAGAACGGCGTCTGATAGCGGTCGGCGCGCGCCGCCTCGCGCACGAACTCCTCATCGAGGCCGCGTCGGTTGAGGCTGTGAGTGAGGGGGTCCTCACGCACCAGCGCACTCATCTGCGCGAGCTCGCCTTCCAGCTGGCGGATGCGTGCCTCGGCGGACTGTGCGGCGTCGCGCTCCAGGATCAACTGGTCGCGTGTACGCAACGTGTCGGTCTGCGCGGCACGGGTGTCGTGCAGCAGGGTTTCCAGGATACGGTTGAGTTCGAGCACGTCCTCGGTCTGGCTGATGTGTTCGATGTGGCCGGCGAGTTTGCCCTGGAATTCCTCGTTGGTGATCACCGCGTCGCCGAGCCGGCTGACGAAGGTGGTCATGGTCGCCTTGAGCGTGGCCGTCGCTTCGCGCAGGCCGTGCTTCACCAGCCCCTGCTTGTAGACCACTTCCTTCAGGCGTTTTTCCACCTCCTGCAATACCGGCACACGCAGGGATCCGGCAAGCATTTCCTGCACCATGTCGATCTGCCCGCGCAGCCAGGTATCGTCGTCGAGGAGTTCCCCGATGTTCTCCACCAGCAGTAGCAGGATGCGCTTGAGCATGTCCTGCTGATCCAGCAGCTGGGAGGCGTTGAGGTCGACGTGGAACCACAGTGTCTTCAGGCCGGCGGCCACCTCGCGCACGGCTGCGGCGCTGTTGGCGGTGCGCAATTCGCCTGCCAGCCGCTGCGAATCTTCTGCCAGGCTCGGCACATGGCCGAGCAGTGCCGCCAGGGCAAGCTCCAGTGTCTTGGCAAGCAGTTCCCGCACCTGCGCGAAGTTCTCGTCCTGTTGCCCGTTGCCGGCGGCCTCGACCTGTTTCTTCAACTGCAGCGATACGGCACCGAGTTGCTTGCGGCTACGGGCCCAGTCCCGTTTGCGGATGGCGTCGTCGAGCACGTCCACCATGCCCGCCAGATCGGGGTGATGCAGGCTCAGGTCCATGACCAGTCCGGACAATGCGGTGGCCGCGCCGTCCTCGGCCGCGGCGGCCGGCACCGATGGCTTGCCAACGATCTCGTCGTACAGCGTCTGGTAATTGTCCGGCGTCGGCGCAATCTTGCGCATCGCCAGCCGGCGCAGCGTTTCCCGCGCCACTTCGGTCGGATTCGCCAGATTGATTTTCGGGGTTGGCTCAGCCATTTCCACGTCCTGCGCCCTTGAGGGCATTTAGCATGCCTCGCATGTTAGGTTGGGACGGTCCAGGGCAAAGCCCGGATTAGGGCAGGAAAAGGGGGGTATTTTCGGAGGAGAAACGTGAAGCGGGCGGATGGAACCCACACGGCGGCGGGCTGTCACGCCTGCGGGCGGCCCGGCCGCACGCACAATGACAGGGGTGTCATGTTTCGCCAAGCCGCAGGATATCCAGATAGCCTTGCCGCACCGTCGCCTGCGCCTCGCGCAGCAGTGCGGCATCGTGCTCGTCCATCGTGCGGCCTGCGGAGTCCGCATCCAGAAGTTGCAGCATGCGGGTCCAGCGTGCGCGCTGGTTCGCCACCGTGACCGGCGCGGCCAGGCCCTGACGCCGCAGGTCGGCGGTGTGGCGGGCCAGGCGCAGCCGGGCGGTCTCCAGTTGCGGGGGCAGCAGCAGCGAGAGGTCAAAGGCGAGATCGACACGATAGGGGTCGCCGATGGGACGGGACGATGCCGGCGGGGGCGGCCGCCAGGTGAGGTCGTCAGGGCCGGGTGGCGTGGGGCGTTCGGGGTCGAGCGGGAATTTGTAGAAGCCCCATTTCGCGCCCATCCAGCATTCGAGGAGGACACGGTCGTCGTCGACGCTGCACAATTCACCGCAGGCGGCGTTCAGTTCGTCGTCTCCGGGCAGCGGGCCATAGGCGCGGGGATCCTGCTTCCAGCGGTGGAAGTCGCGCTCGGGTGGCACGCCATAGTCGGCTTCGAGCGCCCGCCAGATGGCGATGAAGGCCAGGTAGTCCTGCCGGTAGTCGGGGTTGCGGCGCAGGAATTCCCATGCCCACTGGTCGCGCGTCAGTTGGGCGCAATGTGCGTAGGTGGCGTCGCTCATCTCAGATCGGCAGGAAGATCATGCTGGCGAGGTTGACGACACCGAAACGGATCGCGCGCGTGCTCTTGTCCTCGACGACCCGGGCGAGCGTGTCCTCGATACCGATGATCTTGCCGAACTCACGCTCGAAGCTGAGATTGGCAGGGGTGCCGGGCTCCATGCTGTTGGATACGAGGACGGGTACGCCATCGGCCAGGCGGGCCGTGGACAGCTTCCACACCACGGCCTCGGTGTTGCGCGCGGCATTGTAGAGTTTCTGCGCATCGACTTCGCTCAGCAGGTAGAACTCGGTCCGATGGTTGAATGCGGCCATGTGCATGACGAGCAGGCCGTTCATCAGTGCGTGCACACGGTCACCGGGAAAATCCGGACGCCAGGGGTCACGCAGCGTGCTTTCCCATGGCAGGTCTTTCTGTGACGACGTTTCCCAGCGTGCCAGCGGCTCGAACAACGCAGCCGTGGCAGCCTCCGCGCTGGCGTGTCCGACCCTGCGCCATTCGTTGGGATTGCGGCGGTAGAGCTTGAGCGTGAGCCTCTCCAGCGTGGCCAGGATTTCCTGCTGATGAATCTCTATGACACTGTCGACGTCGCTCTTGGCAAGTTCCTTCATGCTGAAGGTGCGTGTACTGCTGGTGCCATCCTTGCGCTGGATGGGCTGGGCGCTGCATGCGCTCAGCAGGACGGCGGCGACGGCGACGACGAGGGAAAAGCGGCTCACGAAGAGCAGCTTACCTCAATTGTGCGTGCCCAGTCAGGCGGTTCGGCAGCGTAGGCTTCGAATTCGGGCTGTTCGTCGTAAGGGTGCGCAAGCAGGCGATGCAGACGTTCGATCTCGCTGTAGTCGCGCTGGTCGGTGGCGCGGCGGATGGCGATTTCCGCGAGATGGTTGCGCAGGATGTATTTCGGGTTGACACGGCGCATGGCGGCCCCCCGTGCAGCGTCGTCCGAACCCTGGCGACGCAGCGCGGCGCCATAGCGCGCGGCCCAGGCGTCGAACGCGGCACGGTCGAGAAACAGGTCGCGCAGCGGCGCGTTGGGCGCACCGGTTGCGCTGTCGAAGGCGCACAGGTGGCGCATGAAGATCGTGTAATCGACCCGGTTCTGCGCCAGCAGTTGCAGCGCGTCCATGATGAGCGGCACTGCCTCTTCGCCGTCCGCCAGGCCGAACTTCGCCGTCATGCGTTCGACATACGCGCCGGCGAACGCCTGCGGATACTCGCCAATCGCCTGCGAGGCGGTTTCCACCGACATCAGCGGCACCAGCGCCTGCGCGAGCCTGGTGAGGTTCCACGCGGCCACGTCCGGCTGCTGGTCGAAGGCATAGCGCCCGCCGGTATCCGAATGGTTGCAGACGAAGCCGGGGTCGAAGGCGTCGAGGAAGCCGAACGGACCGTAGTCGAGCGTCAGGCCGAGAATCGACATGTTGTCGGTATTCATTACCCCGTGCGAGAAGCCCACCGCCTGCCATTGCGCCATCAGCCCGGCGGTACGCAGCGCGACTTGGCGCAGGAACTCGGGGTAGGGGTCGCCCAGGTTCTGCAAGTCCGGGTAATAGCGTGCGATGACGTAGTCAGCCAGATGCCGGATCGGCTCCACCTGGTTGCGGTAGTAGAACACCTCGAATGAGCCGAAGCGCACGAAGCTCGGCGCCAGCCGCGTCACCAGCGCGGCGGTTTCTTCGTCCTCGCGGTACACCGGGTGGTCGCTGCCGACGATGGCGAGCGCGCGCGTGGTGGGAATACCCAGCGCATGCATCGCCTCGGAGCAGAGAAACTCGCGGATGCTCGAGCGCAGCACCGCGCGGCCGTCGCCGCCGCGCGAGTAGGGGGTGCGGCCCGCGCCCTTGAGCTGCACTTCCCAGCCTTCTCCGGCGCTGTTCTTCACCTCGCCCAACAGGATCGCCCGGCCGTCGCCCAGCTGCGGTACGTAATGCCCGAACTGATGCCCCGCATACAAGGCCGCGAGTGCCTCCATGCCGGGCAGCAGGCGGTTGCCGGCGAGCGTTTCGACCAGTTCCGGACGGGCCATCTCGCGCGGATCGAGGTCGAGCAGCGCCAGCGCCTCCGGGCTGTAGCAGACCAGATACGGGTCCGGCACCGGCGTCGGACAGACCCGCGAGTAATAAGCCTCGGGTAGCCGGGCGAAGCCGTTGTCAAAATGCAGCGATTCGAGCGTGCCCATGCACCGATTCTAGAGGCGTGTGCGCGCAGGTCCACCTGTCCGGCAGAAGGGTTATCCTGTGTGGCATCCATCGCCGAGCCTCGCGTCCCCGTTGCGGCCCAATTGCAAGCCCGACCTATGAATATGCCGCCCTTCTTTGCCCGAACCCCCGAGCCGCCCTATTACGTCGTGATCTTTACGTCGCGCCGCACGGCTGCCGACGCGGGCTACGGGGAGACTGCGCGCCGCATGCTGGAGCTGGCCGCCGCACAGCCGGGATTCCTTGGCGTCGAAAGCGTCCGCGACGGGGATGGGCAAGGCATCACGGTGTCCTACTGGGCATCCGCGGAAGCCATCGCGGCGTGGAAGGCAAATATCGAGCATCGCGTGGCGCAGGACGAAGGGCGGCACACCTGGTATGAGCATTACGAAGTGCGTGTTGCGCGGGTCGAGCGTGCTTATGGGCAGAACTCTCCGGGGTAGAAATCACCAACGACGGGGCCCGTCGGCAGCAGTGGCCTGTCACGGACATCACATGTCTGCGCGGGGGCTCAGTGTGGCGCCTCCGCCCGGTCGAGTATGTCGACGATGTCGGCGAGCACGGCGGGGTGGTGCATGATGAACGTGTGCAGCGCCTTGACCCGCATCGTGCTGTCGGCGTAGCAGCCAGTCGCCTCCGTCACGCTGAGGATTCCGTCGTTTTTCTCCAATCCGAAGGGCAGCCAGCGCGCCCGCGGCCCACGGGTGCCGACGTAGACGCGCACGATGCCGGGCGGCTTGGGCAGCGCATGCATGAAAGCGTCGTCGGCGAGCAGGCAGCCCATTTCACCGGTCAGCCAGCGGTACGGCCGGAAGCGCGAAAAATACCGCGCCGCCTTGCACGCGAGCATCGGCGGAGCGAGGAAAAAGCAGGCGCGGGGCGGGTGTGTGGCCAGCCGGCCGAGGGCTGTGCGGATCAGCACCGTGCCGAGCGAATGGCCGATCAGTGCGTAAGAATTGGCGCCGACGCGGCGTTCGATCAGGCTTATGAGACGCCCACTTGCCTCGCTCAGCGTCTCGAAAGTCGGCGAGTAGCCGAACAGGCATGGCACGTGGTCGGCCCGTTTCAGGCGGCGGTGCAGGCGCAGCATCGACATCGGCGTGCGGCCCATGCCGTGGATCAGAACGACGTGCAAGGTGGATCGAGCCTCGTTGCGTGGCGCCCGCCGGCGTCTGACTTTCTCGGCCGCACGGCAGAAAGACGCTCCTGCTGAATCCAGGGGCGAGCGCGCTGCTCCGGTCTGGCGGTGCGCAGGGCCAGGCTCACTGCTGCGTGTGTGGAGTGGCGCGGAAGGCGCTGCGGTCGAAACCGAGCGTGGCCGCACGATCGAAAAGTGTTTCCCGAATGTCGGAATCGAGTCGTGGGGTGCGTGCGAGGATCCAGGCGTAGCGTCGTGTGGGTTCGCCGACCAGCACCCAGCGGTAATCGGGGTCGAGCGCCAGGATCCAGTAGTCGCCATAGAACGGGCGGAAGAAGCTGACCCGCAGTTTGCCGTTGCCGCTGCCTTCGACCACGCGGGCGATGCCATGCGCCGAATCGAGGCTTCCGTCCTCCGTGCGACATTCGTTCAGTACGGTGATCCGTTCACCTTCGCGGTTGTAGGTCGCGCGAGTGTCCCACAGGCACTTGGCCTGGAAGCGATTCGGCAGACGGGCGATTTCGTACCAGCGGCCCGCATAGCGGTCGAGGTCGACCGTCTCGACCGTGGGCAAGGGCGGGCGCGGGCCGGCACAGCCTGCGCCCAGAAGGGTGACGGCACAGAGGATCGGAGCAAGAGAACGCTTCATGTCCGGAAACCTGTCGATCAAGAGGGCCGCATGGCCCGTTTCTCCGGGCGCGTAGCGAAACCCTGGCCAGCCGCGAGGGACCGAACCATCATAAGCCTCGCAGGATCTCCCGTCCCGCGAACCGGGCTTGCGCCGGGCCGTCGGTGCGACAGCCGTGCGGCTCGCCGAGCTTTACGTCGTCGGCCTTGCGGGTGATTCTCAAGGCCCAGCCATGGATTGTCGCGACAGCGCAGCGCTCAGCCGCCCGTCATCGACATGAAGCGCATGACCTTCTGCGGTGCTTCGCGGAATTCGTGGCGCTCGGGCTTGAGGTCGATGGCGCGCAGGATGGCGGCGTCGAGTTCGGCGTCGCTGCAGCCGTCGCGCAGCATGGGGCGGAAGGCGAAATGCTCATCCTGGCCGAGGCACATGTAGGCGGTGCCGTCGACGGAGACGCGCACGCGGTTGCAGGTCTGGCAGAAGTGCTGCGAGATGGGAGTGATGAAACCGACGGTGAAGCGGCCGTCGGCGCTGCCGAGGTAGCGCGCCGGGCCGGCGCCGGGGAAGGTGGTGTCGAGCAGCTTGAAGCGGCTGCGCAGGCGTTCCTTCACCGGCTGCAGGTTGAGGTATTCAGCGTTGCGGCCGGTGGCGCCCATCGGCATGGTCTCGATCAGGCGCAGCACGAAGCCGCGTTCCATACAGAAGGCGACCATCTCGTCGATTTCGTCGTCATTGACGCCGGCGAGCGCAACCATGTTGAGCTTGATCGGCGCGAAGCCCGCGGCTTGCGCGGCGTCAAGGCCGGCCATGACGCGCGCCAGCACGTCGCGGCCATTGATCTGTTCCACGCGCGACGCACGCAGCGAGTCGAGGCTGACGTTGAGGCGCGTGACGCCGGCGGCCTTCAGGGCCTCGGCATGCTTTTCCAGCTGGGTGCCGTTGGTGGAAAGCGAAAGATCGTCGATACCGGGCAGCGCGGCGAGGCGCGCCGTGAGATCCACGATGTTGCGTCGCAGCAGCGGTTCGCCGCCAGTGAGGCGTACGCGCCGCACGCCCAGCCGTGCGAAGGCGCCGACGAGGCGCTCGATCTCGTCGAAATCCAGCCAGCTGGCCGGTTCCTCGAAGTTGTTGAAACCCTCGGGGATGCAGTAGGTGCAGCGCAGGTCGCAGCGGTCGGTAACGGACAGCCGCAGGTAGTCGATCTGGCGGCCGAACTGGTCGATGAGCTTAGGCGCGTTCATGGCGTGGCGATGGTTGGCGAACGGGGGTTATATATGCAAAAATATAACAACTTTATGGATGGCAATCAATGAGCGTTTTTGGCATTGCGGGCTACAGCGGCAGCGGCAAGACCACGCTGATCGAGCGGGTATTGCCGCAACTGACCGCGCGCGGCCTCAAGGTCGCGGTGATCAAGCACACGCACCACGATTTCGACGTCGACCGTCCTGGCAAGGACAGTTGGCGCGCCCGCGAGGCGGGGGCGGCGGCGGTGCTGCTCAGCTCCGACCACCGCAGCGCGCTGCTCACCGAGCATCGCAACGATCCCCCGACGTTGACCGCACTGCTGGCCCAGTTGCCGCCGTGCGACCTGGTGCTGGTGGAGGGCTACAAGCGCGAGCCCATTCCCAAGCTCGAAGTTCATCGCGCGGAAACCGGACGGCCGTGGCTGTTTCCCGGTGATCCGCACATCCTTGCGGTGGCGTCCGACGTGGCGCCGCCCGATGGTTTCCCCCGCATCGACCTCGATGCGATTTCGCAACTCACCGATTTCATCGTCGACCATGCTCTCAGCCGATCAACTGCTTGACGCCCTGCTCGAACGCGCGCGCAGCGTCACCCAACACGAAACCGTCCCCGTCGCCGCGGCATTCGGCCGCGTGCTTGCGGCGCCACAGACCTCCGGGGTCACCGTGCCACCGCTCGACAACAGCGCGATGGATGGCTACGCGGTGCGCGTCGCCGACATTGCAACCGCCGGGGTGAAGCTGCCGGTGTCGCAGCGCATTCTCGCCGGCGCCGTCGGCGCGCCCCTTGCGCCCGGCTCCGCGGCGCGCATCTTCACCGGCGCGCCGGTGCCGTCCGGCGCGGATGCAGTGGTGATGCAGGAATACTGCGGCGTGGAAGGCGAGGAGGTGGCCATCCACGCACAGCCGCACGTCGGCGAGAACATCCGCCGCGCCGGCGAGGACGTGCGTGCGGGCGATGAGGTGCTTGCCGCCGGCACGCGCCTCGGCGCAGCGGAAATGGGGCTGGCCGCGTCGGTGGGGCTGGCTGCGCTACCGGTATTCAGGAAGCTCAGGGTGGCGTGCTTCTTCACCGGCGACGAACTGGTGACGCCGGGCGAGGCGCTCGCGCCGGGGCAGATCTACAACTCCAACCGCTACACGCTCACGGGCCTGATCGCTGGCCTCGGCTGCGAACTCGTCGATCTCGGCATCGTGCCGGATACGCCGGAAGCGACCGAAGCGGCGCTCGCGCGCGCCGCGCGCGTGGCCGACGTCGTCATCACCAGCGGCGGCGTCTCGGTCGGCGAGGCGGACTACGTCAAGGCGGCGGTCGAGAAGCTCGGCCGTGTGGAGATGTGGAAAGTGGCGATGAAGCCGGGCAAGCCGCTTGTCTACGGGCGCGTGGGCGAGGCGGATTTCGTCGGTCTGCCCGGCAATCCGGTGTCGGCCTTCGTGACCTTCTGCCTGTTCGTGCGGCCGTTCCTGCTCAAGCGCATGGGCGCCGCAAACGTTCTGTACCGTGCGTTCGCGGTGCAGGCGGATTTCGCCTGGCGCAAACCCGGCACGCGGCGCGAATTCCTGCGCGCGCGCCTGCAGGCCAACGGCAAACTGGCGCTGTTCCCCAACCAGAGCTCGGGCGTGCTCACCTCGTGTGCCTGGGCTGACGGGCTCGTCGACCTGGCCATCGGCCAGACCATCCACCCCGGCGACTGGGTGCGCTTCATTCCCTTCTCGGAGCTTCTGGCATGAGCACGCTGCACGTCCTCTACTTCGCCCGCCTGCGCGAGCGCTTCGGCATGGCCGAAGAAACCCTCGATTTTTCCGGCGCCACCGCGGGCGAACTCGTCGCGCAGTTGCAGGCGCGCGGGGGCGCGTGGGCGGAAGAGCTGGGTGGCGGCCGGGCGTTCCGCGTCGCGGTCAACCAGGACGTCGTCGCGCTCGACGCGCCGCTGCCGGACCGCGCCGAAGTGGCGATCTTTCCGCCGGTGACGGGAGGCTGATGCCATGAAGATCCTCGTCCAGGCCGACACCTTCGATCTTGGCGCCGAGGTCGACGCGATGCGCCAGGGCCGCACCGACATTGGCGCGATCGCCAGCTTCGTCGGCCTTGCGCGCGACATGAACGAGGGCAGCGGGGTGGCGGCGATGACGCTGGAGCACTACCCCGGCATGACCGAGAAGGCGCTCGCCCGGGTGGTCGACGACGCCTGCGCGCGCTGGACGCTGCTCGACGTGACCGTCATCCACCGTGTCGGCCGCCTGCTGCCGGGCGATCCCATCGTCCTGGTGGTGGTGGCGTCGAGCCATCGCGGCGAGGCGTTCGCCGCCTGCGAATTCATCATGGATTACCTGAAGACGCAGGCGCCGTTCTGGAAGAAGGAAGAAACGCCCGCGGGCGAGCGCTGGGTCGAGGCGCGCGCCAGCGACGACGCGGCGGCGGCGCGCTGGTCTGGAGGCTGAGCCGGCGCTCGCCCGGTCCCGGGCTTGACAATTGTTCTAACGCGAACTAAATTTGATTCGTGTTAGAACCAATTGCGCCCTGATGACCGCTGCCGAATTCCTTCCCACCGTGCAGGCCCTGGTGCACGCCTACCAGGCGTTCGAGGCCTGTTCCGGTGCGCATATCCGTACCCTGGGGCTGACGCCGCCGCAGTTCGACATCGTCGCGACCCTCGGCAACACCCCGGGCATGACCGCCACCGAGCTTGGCGAGAAAACCCTCATCACCAAGGGCACGCTCACCGGCGTGGTCGATCGCCTGGCCGCGCGCGGCTGGGTGGAGCGCGTCGCCCACGGCAGCGACCGCCGCTGCCAGATCATCCGTCTCACCCCGGCCGGGGAAGCGCTGTTCGCAGAGGTGTTCCCTGCGCACCTCGCGTACATGGCGCGCTGTTTCGCCCGTACCGGCGCCGCGCAGCACCGGCGCTGGCAGGGCGTGCTGCGCGAGCTGGCGGCGGTTTTTCCGAAGGAGAGCGCCTGATGTCCCATGATCGCTACACCCGCACCGCCGTGGCGCTGCACTGGCTGGTTGCGCTGCTGATCTTCGTCGCGTTTCCGTTGGGCGTCTACATGCACGAACTGCCGGTGTCGCCGGAAAGACTGCGGCTGTACAGCTATCACAAGTGGATCGGTGTCACGATTTTCCTGCTGGTGGCGGTGCGCCTGACTTGGCGCGCGGCGCACACGCCTCCGGCCCTGCCGGCGGGGATCGCCGCGTGGCAGCGGCGCGCCAGTGCGATCGTGCACGGCCTGCTGTATGGCCTGATGCTGGCGATTCCGCTGTCCGGATGGCTGATGAGTTCGGCCAAGGGCTTCCAGACCGTGTGGTTCGGCGTCGTGCCGCTGCCTGATCTGCTGGAGAAGAACCGTGAGCTCGGCGAGTTGCTCGCCGGGGTGCACCAGGCGCTGAACTTCACGCTGCTGGTGCTGGTCATACTGCATGTGGCCGCGGCCCTGCAGCATCATTTCATCGAGCGCCAGCCTTTCCTGCAGCGCATGGGCTGGGGCGGAAAGGCCTGATTATGATGACACGCTTGTTCTTCCTTGCGGGGCTTGCCATAGTTGCTGCGCCGGCCGCGCAGGCGGTCGAATACACCACGGTGTTGCCGAAGCAGAGCCGCGTCGAATTCGAATTCCGCCAGATGGGCGTGCCGGTGAAGGGCGGCTTCAAGCGTTTCGCCACGCAGATGGCGTTCGATCCCGCACGTCCCGAGGCGGCCCGTGCGCAGATCGAGATCGATCTGGCCAGCATCGATGCCGGCTCCCCCGAAGCTGACGAGGAGGTTGCGGGCAAGCTGTGGTTCAACCGCAGCGCCTTTCCGAAGGCGACCTTCGTCTCGTCGGCGGTGCGGGCGCTCGGTGGCGATCGCTACGAGATGCGCGGCACGCTGACGCTCAAGGGGCGCAGCCGCGAACTTGTCGTGCCGGTGCGCTTCGTTCCCGGCAAGACCGCCGCCAGCTTCGATGGCAGCTTCGGTCTCAACCGTCTCGACTTCGGGATCGGCGAAGGCATGTGGGCCGACGTGTCCACCGTCGCCAACGAGGTTCGGGTGTCCTTCCGCATTGCCGCCACCGGCAAGTAACCCGTCGTTCCATCCACCAAGGAGCTCCGCATGAAACGAATCGCCCCTCTCGCCGCGCTGGCCGTGTTCGCGGCTGCCGCGCACGCCGCCCCGGAAACCTACACCGTCGACAACAGCCACACCTTTCCATATTTCACCTACAGCCACTTCGGCTTTTCCAGCCAGACCCACCGTTTCGACAAGACCAGCGGCACGGTGACGCTCGACCGTGCGGCCAAGACCGGCGAGGTGGAGATCGTCATCGACGCCAAGTCGGTGAGCACCGGCCATGCGTTGTTCAACGACCACATCCAGGCCGAGGATTTCTTCGATACCGCGCGCCATCCGGCCATTACGTTCAAGTCGAACGCGATGAAGTTCCAGGGCGACCAGCCGGCAAGCGTGACGGGCGAACTCACCATCAAGGGCGTGACGCGCCCGGTGACGCTGGCGATTACCCATTTCAAGTGCATGCCGCATCCGATCCGCAAGGTCAATGCCTGCGGCGCCAACGCGAGCACCGCGCTGAAGCGCTCCGACTTCAATATGGGCAAGTACGCCCCCGGCGTGAGCGACGAGGTCACGCTGGTGATCGCCATCGAGGCCTACAAGGAAGCACCGGCCGCGCACTGAGCCGGGCCGGCGACGGGAAATTCCCACTAGTCGTTGAGTTCCTGTCAGGCGCGTGAGCGCGCCTGACAGGAATTGTTTCGTCAATTCAATTGCAAGTGTATGTTTCATATGGGGTTTCTCCATGGAAACCGGTGGCGCCCGAAGATGGCATGCCGGTTGCATGGTGAGAATTCCCTGGAGTGTGCAACGGGCCAGGGCGCGGAGGTATCCAGGTGTTCAACCACACAAGGAGCTCAGATGAAACGTCTTGTTGCGTTTCTTGCCTTGCTCGGCTGCACGGCTGCTCAGGCGGCGCCGGAGACCTACATCATCGACGGCAGCCAGACGACGTCGCTGTTCACTTATCGCTATCTTGGAATTTCGAGCCAGACCCACCGGTTCGAGCGTATCAGCGGCAAGGTGGTGCTTGATGCCGTGACCGGCGCCGGTTCTGCCGATGTAACGATCGATGCCACCTCCGTGAACACGGGCCATCCGCTGCTCAACGGAAAGATCCAGGACGCGGACTTTTTTGACACGGCCCGCTATCCCAGCATCACCTTCAAATCCACGCGCATGACGCTCGACGGCGATGATTCGGTGATGACCGGCGAACTCACGATCAAGGATGTGACCCGTCCGGTCACTCTTGCCGTTACCCAGTTCAAATGCATGCCCCACGTTGCGCTCAAGGAGGAGGCCTGCGGTGCGCTCGCAAGCGTGACGATCAGGCGGTCCGACTTCAACATGGGCAAGCTCGCCTTGCTCGTGAGCGACGAAATCACCCTCAATCTGGCGATTCGGGCGGTGAGGCAGGTGCCCGTGCTGCAGTTGGCGAGCCGCGATCCAATCCCGTAACGCGCTAAAATGACGTTTTGCAGTACGGAACGTCATCCTTGCTCCGCCCTACACTCGAACTGCTCGCGCCCGCGCGCGACGCCGCCATCGGCATCGAAGCCGTCAACCACGGCGCCGATGCGGTCTACATCGGCGGGCCGGCGTTCGGCGCGCGCGCGTCTGCGGGCAACGCCGTCGCCGACATTAAGCGCTTGGCAACGCACGCGCACCGCTTCGGCGCGCGCATATTCGCGACCCTCAACACCATCCTTGCCGACGACGAACTGGAACCGGCGCGAAACCAGATCTGGCAACTGTACGACGCCGGCGTCGACGCGCTCATCGTCCAGGACATGGGGCTGCTGGAGCTCGACCTGCCGCCCATCGCGCTGCACGCGAGCACACAGTGCGACATCCGCACGCCCGAGAAGGCGCGCTTCCTGCAGGACGTCGGCTTTTCGCAGCTCGTCCTCGCGCGTGAGCTGAACCTCGGCGAGATCGCCGCCATTCGCGCCGCTCTTAAGCCTGAAACCGTCCTCGAATATTTCGTCCACGGTGCACTGTGCGTTGCCTACAGCGGGCAGTGCTACATCAGCCATGCCCACACCGGGCGCAGCGCGAACCGCGGCGACTGCTCCCAGGCCTGCCGCCTGCCATACCAGGTCACCGACATGGAAGGGCGCATCGTCGCGCACGACAAGCACGTGCTCTCGCTGAAGGACAATAACCAGAGCGCGCATCTCGAAGCGCTGGTCGACGCCGGCATCCGCAGCTTCAAGATCGAGGGGCGCTACAAGGACCTGGGCTACGTGAAGAACATCACTGCTCATTACCGCACCCTGATCGACGCGCTGATCGAGCGGCGGCCGGAATTCGCGCCCAGCTCCAGCGGACGCACGACCTTCACCTTCACGCCGGACCCCAACCAGAACTTCAACCGCGAGTTCACCGACTACTTCACCGACGGGCGCAAGATCGATATCGGCGCGTTCGACTCACCCAAGAATCCGGGCCTGCCGATCGGCCATGTGACGAAAATCGGCGACAGCTGGGTCGAGCTGGCGACCGATGCGTCGGAGACCGTGCTCAACAATGGCGACGGGCTGTGCTACTACACGCTGCAGAAGGAACTCTCCGGTCTCGCCATCAATCGGGCCGAGAAGGTGGGCAAGGGCGCATGGCGGGTGTTTCCCAAGGATCCGATGGAAAGCTTCCGCGACCTGCGCCCCGGTACCTTGGTCAATCGCAACCGTGACATGGCCTGGTTGCGCGCGCTGGACCGGCCGTCAGCCGAACGGCGCATCGGCGTATGGGTGCATTGGGGCGAGACGGCGGAGGGCTTCGCGCTCACGCTGACCGACGAGGAGGGGCAAGTGGGCCAGGCGGCGGGCGCGCATCCGAAGGAACCCGCCCGTGACGCAACGCGTGCGGAGGCCGCGCTGCGCGAGCACCTCGGTAAATTCGGCGCCACCGTGTTCGAGCCCCTCGACGTCCGGCTGGAACAGGCGCAGGCCTGGTTCCTGCCGGCGTCATTCGTCAACGCGCTGCGCCGCGACGCCGTCATCGCGCTGGAAGCCGCGCGCGCGGCCGCGTACCAGCGTCCCGCGCGGGTGCAGCCGGTGGCGCCACCCGCTGCCTATCCGGACGACACGCTCAGCTATCTTGCCAACGTCTACAATCACAAGGCGCGCGATTTCTATGCGCGGCACGGTGTCAAGCTTGTCGCCGCCGCCTACGAAAGCCACGAGGAAACGGGCGAAGTGTCGCTGATGATTACGCGGCACTGCGTGCGTTTTTCGTTGTCCCTGTGCCCGAAGCAGGCCAAGGGTGTCACCGGGGTGCAGGGCACGGTGCGCGCGGCGCCGCTCACGCTCGTCAACGGCAGCGAACGCCTCACCCTGCGTTTCGATTGCAAGCGCTGCGAAATGCACGTGGTGGGCAAGATGAAGCCGGCGGTGCTGCGCCAGCCGGCGCCACTGAGGTTTTACACGGCGCGCCCGTCGCGCTGAGATTCAATCCGGGCGCGCCGGCAGCTTGTCCCCAAGTTTCAGCAGGAATTCCGTGTGGCGCGCCTCGGCGCGCAGGTAGGCGGCGATCAGCCGCTCGGCATCCTCGGTGAGGCGGCTGCCGGCCGGGGCGCTTTCGACCAGCGGCACATTCCACGCGGTATTCATCGAATCGACGGTATCCCACGCCGCCTTGTAGCTCATCTTCATGGCTTTTGCGGCGCGCGAGATCGAGCCCGTCTCGCGGATGTGCTGCAGCAACTCGACGCGGCCACGGCCAAGAAAATTGCGGCCGTCGAGCGTGAGCCAGAAACGGCCATCGGCCTTGAGTGGAGTATCCATGCGGCGAGTGTAGCAAACCGGCTAGAATGCCCGCATGACTGCGTCGACTGCTTTCCGGCCATGACCGCTTTCCTTGCCGTGGGGCTGGGCGCCGCCATCGGTGCCTGGCTGCGCTGGGGGCTCGGGCTCTGGCTCAATCCCGTGTTCCCCGCGCTGCCGCTGGGGACGCTGGCCGCCAATCTCGTCGGCGGCTACAGCATCGGCCTGGTGCTCGCATGGTTCGCCGAACATCCGGGCGTGCCGCCCGAGGCGCGGCTGTTCCTCATCACCGGCCTGCTTGGCGGGCTGACCACCTTCTCCACCTTCTCCGCCGAGGTGGTCACCGCGCTGATGCGCGGCCTGTGGCTGACCGGCGGCGCCATCGCGCTGGCCCATCTGAGCGGCTCGCTCGCGGCCACCGCGCTGGGTTTCCATACCTTGAGGCTATTCAGATGAACACGGTCTGCCTGCAGGTCTTCGTGTCCGAATCCAGCCGCCATCATGGCCGGCTGACCTATGAATGGCTCCTCGACGCGGCGCAGCGGCTGGGCGTGCCGGGCGGCTCGGCGTTTCGCGCGCTGGCGGGTTTCGGCCGCCACGGTCGCCACGACGCCGGGTTCTTCGAGCTGGCCGGCGAACTGCCGGTGGTGGTCGAGTTCTTCGTCGACGCGGCCGAGGCGGAGCGCCTGCTGCAGGCGATCGCCGACGCCGGCCTGCAACTGGTCTATGCGCAATGGCCGGCACAGGTCGGCGTGACCGTGCCGCCGTCGGTTTGAGGACTCAGGCGAAGCGCGCCGTGCCGTCGCGCGCGAGCAGGGCGGCGCCGTAGGCGGCTTCAGTATGGGCTGCGCGTGTCACCGGCACGCCCAGGTGACGCGCGCGGATGCGCGTCCAGGCCGGATTCCGTGCGCCGCCGCCGGCGGTCTCCACGCGGCGCAGCGGGCTTGAGCCGAGTTCTGCGAGCAGCGCGTAGCCCTTCGCCTCGATGCGCGCGAGGCTTTCCAGCAGGCCGTGCAGGAAGGCGGCGTCATCGTCCGGGCGCGGCACGAGGCGTGGCGCGAGCGCCGGGTCGTTGACCGGAAAACGTTCGCCGGTCTTCGGCAGCGGGACGTAATCGAGCGGGCTGGCGACGGCTGGATCGATTTTCTCGGACAGCGCGCCCAGCGTGCGGTCGTCAAAGAACCGCCGCAGCACCGCGCCGCCCGCGTTGGAGGCGCCGCCCGCCAGCCAGCGATCGCCGAACCAGTGCGAATAGACGCCGTGCGCGGTCGATTCCACGCGCGTGTCCGACAGCAGTTTCAGCACCAGGGTGCTGCCGAGCGAGGTGACGGCCTCGCCGCTGCCGGTCACCTCGGCGGCGAGAAAGGCGGCGATGGAATCGGTGGTGCCGGCGCGCACCACGCAGTCGGTGGCGATGCCGAGGTAACGGGCGCGGCGCCGTGCGATCGGTCCGAGCGCCGCGCCGGGGGCGACAGGCTGCGGCAGGTAGTCGACGTCGGCGAGGTATTCGACCCAGTTGGGCCACGCCAGCGTGTCGAGATCGAGCCCCATCTTCAGCGCGTTGTGGTAATCGGAGAATCCCACGCGCCCCGACAGCAGGCCGCCGAGCCAGTCCGCCTGGTTGACGTAGAGGCGCGCACCGGTCAGTCCGAGGCGCTTCTTCAGCCACAGCACCTTGGCCAGCCCCGACGTGACCGCCGCGGCGGGGTGCCCCGGTTCGGCGGTGCGGGCGATGTGCGCCGCTTCCTCGACCGCGCGGCCGTCGTTGTAGAGCAGGGGCGGGTGGCGCGGATCGAGCGCCTCGTCGCAGGCGAGCACCGTGCCCGAGGTACCGTCGACCGCGATGCCGGCGAGCCGCTGACGCAGCGCGGCCGGCAGCGAGGCGATCAGATCCCACAGCGCCTCGCGCCAGATGCCGGCGCACTCGTAGTCCTGCAACGTGCCGAAGTCGCGCTTGTCCTCGGCGACCACGGCACCGGTCGCGTCGATGACGCAGCTGCGCGCGCCGGAGGTGCCGAAATCAATCCCTAAAAAATACAATGAATTATCCGCGTGTGTTCGACTGATGCTCGAACTGCGTGAGGTCCACCCGCGGCGCCGGCTGCCAGCCTTTCTTGCGGTGCTCGGCGACAACGTTGGTGAAGATGCCGCCGCGCACGTAGAACTTGGCGGTGAGCCGCATGAAGCGGGGCTTGGTCGCCTTGACCAGATCGTCGAGGATGCGGTTGGTGACGTCCTCGTGGAAGTGGCCTTCCTCTCGGAAACTCCACATATAGAGCTTGAGGCTCTTCAATTCGACGCAGGACTTGTCGGGGATGTAGTCAAGGATCAGCGTGGCGAAATCCGGCTGCCCGGTCTTGGGGCAAAGGCACGTGAATTCAGGGACTTCCATGTGAATATGAAAGTCACGTTCAGCTTTGGGGTTGGGGAAGGTTTCCAGGGTCTTGCAGGGCGTGGAAGGCATGAAAAGCGCTCGGTGTAGAATGTCTGGCTGAAACAGGGCGTCCCCGCGGGGACGTCGGGAGACACACATTATAAATCCGTAGGTTGCCTCGTCTTGCGACTCACCCATATCAAACTCGCCGGTTTCAAGAGCTTCGTCGATCCCACCGTCATTCCCGTGCCCGCGCAGCTGACCGGCGTGGTGGGCCCGAACGGCTGCGGCAAATCCAACGTCATCGACGCGGTGCGCTGGGTGCTCGGCGAATCGTCGGCCAAGCACCTGCGCGGCGAGACCATGCAGGACGTGATCTTCAACGGTTCCGGTGGCCGCAAGCCGGCCTCGCGCGCGTCGGTGGAGCTTGCGTTCAACAACGAGCTTGGCCGCGCCGCCGGGCAGTGGTCGCAATACGCCGAGATCGCGGTCAAGCGCGTGCTCGACCGCAGCGGCGACTCCACTTATTACATCAACAACATGCGCGTGCGGCGCCGCGACGTCGCCGATCTCTTCCTCGGCACCGGGGTGGGCGCGCGCGCCTACGCCATCATCGAGCAGGGCATGATCTCCAAGTTGATCGAGGCCCGCCCGGAAGAACTGCGCGGCTACCTGGAAGAGGCTGCGGGCGTGTCCAAGTACCGGGAGCGGCGCAAGGAAACCGAGTCGCGCCTGAAGGACGCGCGCGACAACCTCAATCGTGTCGAGGACATCCAGCGCGAGCTGGTGGCTCAGGTCGAAAAGCTCACCGCGCAGGCCGAGGTGGCGCGCCATTACCGCAGTCTGCAGGCAGACCTCACCCTGGCGCAGCACCGCCTGTGGTACGCGAAGAAGCATGACGCCGCGCAGCAGCGCGCACGCATCGAGCGCGACCTTGGCGCGGCGCAGAACAAACTGGACGCCGAGACCGCGCGCCTGCGCCACATCGAGGCCGAACTCGAAACCGCGCGCCAGGCGCAGTTCGCCGGGCAGGACGCGCTGAATGCCGCGCAGGCGACGTACTACGAGGCGCAGTCCGAGGTCGCGCGCATCGAGCAGACCATGGCGCATCAGAATGCCACGCGCGAGCGTCTGCATCGTCAGATGCAGGATCTGGCTACGCGCATGGACGCGCAGCAGGCACGTCGTGGCGAGACCCGCACCGGGCTCGACGAAATCGGCGCCCAGCAGCCTGGCCTGGAAGCCGCGCTGCGGGAAGCCGAGGCCTCCGCGCGCGAGGCCACCGACAGCACCCTGCCGCAGAAGGAAGCTTTGCTGCGCACCGCCCAGCAGGCTGTGGGCGAGGCACAGCGCGCGGTGTCGCAGCTCGACCAGGCGCGGCAGGTCGACGAGAACAGCCTGGGCCATACCCGTCGCCAGATCGAGCAGCTCGACCAGCGCCACCGGCGGCTGGAGCAGGAACAGGCGCAGTTGCCGCGGCCGGATGCCGCCGGCCTGGCGACGAAGCAGGTCGACGTCGACGATATGGCCCAGGCCCTCGCCGGCGCCCAGGCCAGCCTCAAGAATGCGGAGACCGCGCTGCCCGAACTCGACGCCGCGCGCGCGCAACATCAGCGCGAACTGGAAGCGGCGCGCAAGGCCTTGCACCAGACCGAAGCCGAACTGGCCGCGCTGAAGAAGCTGCAGGAAAGCCTCAAGGCCGACGAAAAACTCGGCGCCTGGCTGCGCAGCCGCGGTCTCGACCGCGCGCCCCGGCTGTGGGAAAAGCTCGCCGTCGAACCCGGCTGGGAAGCCGCGGTCGAGGCGGTGCTGCGCGAGCGCCTGCAGGCGGTGGCTGCCGCCACACAACCTGGCTGGTTCGACGAGGCCCCGCCGGCGCGCCTGAGCGTGTGGCGCGGTGACGGCGCGGCGCCGACACCGGTGCCTGGCAGCCTTGCGGCGCGGGTCGGAAGCGACGATCCCGCGGTGCGTGCGGTGCTTGCCGACTGGCTGGCTGGCGTGCGCGGCGTCGACGACGCTGCGGCGGCCGAGGCCGGCCGCGCCGAACTGCGTCCGGGCGAATGCCTGGTCACCCGCGAAGGCCATCTGTTCCACCGTCATAGTGTCACCTTCCACGGGCCGCACACGGCGGTCGAAGGCATCCTCGCGCGCGGGCGCGAGCTGGAGCGCCTGGCGGCGGATGCCGCGCGTCTGCGTGAAGACGCGGCGCGCCTCGAAGCCGCCTACGCCCAGGCGCAGCAGCAATACAGCGAACGCCAGCGCGAGATCCAGGCGCTGCGCGCGCAGACGACGCAGACGCAAAGCCGCCACCACACCGCGCAGATGGAGCTCCTGCGCCTGCAGCAGGCGGTCGAGCGCGTGCAGTCGCGGGCGGCGCAGATCGGGCAGGAACTGAATGAAATCCGCCAGCAGCAGGACGAGGCGCGCGCCACCGTGGCGACGCTGGAAGCGCGGCTGGGTACTTACCGCAGCGAAGGCGAGGCCGCACGCGACGCCCTGTATGCCGCGCGCCAGCAGCGCGACCAGGCCGACCGCGCGGTGTTCGAGGCGCGCGAGCTGCAGCGCGCCGCCGAGCGCCGCCACCAGGAAGCCGGCTTCGCGCTGGCCACCTGCACTGGCAAGCTCAAGGAACTCGCCGAGTCGCTGGCGCGCATCGAACAGGACATCGCCGCCGATGAGGCGCGGCTGGCCGAAGTGCGCGACGAGCTGGCGCGGCTGCCCGCCGACGCACTCGACGCCGAACTGCAGCAGGCGCTCGCCGCCCGTAGCGTGGCCGAAACCACGCTGGCCGCCGCGCGCGATGGCGTCGAAGGCCTGACCGCCCGCCTGCGCGAACAGGACGAAGCGCGCCTGGCGTGCGAGCAGGGGCTCGACCCCCTGCGCCGCACGATCGAGCAGTTGCGCCTGAAAGACCAGGAAGCCATGCTCATGCAGTCGCAGTTCGAGTTGCAGCTGCGCGAGGCCGCCGCCGACGAAACGAGCCTCGAATCCGGACTCGCCGAGAGTCCCAAGCCCACCCAGCTCCAGGCCGAGATCGGCCGCCTGCAGGCCGAGATCGCGGGCCTGGGCGCGGTCAATCTCGCGGCGCTGGACGAGCTTGCCCAGGCGCAGGAGCGCGCCGAATATCTCGCCGCGCAGACCGCCGACCTCACCGAGGCCGTCACCACCCTGGAAGACGCGATTCACCGCATCGACCAGGAATCGCGCGCGCGCCTCAAGGAAACCTTCGACACCGTCAACCAGCACATGGGCGAATTGTTCCCGCTCCTGTTCGGCGGCGGCCAGGCGCGCCTCATCCTTACCGGCGAGGAACTGCTCGACGCCGGCGTGCAGGTGTTTGCCCAGCCGCCCGGCAAGAAGAACGCCTCGATCCACGTGCTCTCGGGCGGCGAGAAGACGCTCACCGCGCTGTCACTGGTGTTCGCCATGTTCAAGCTCAACCCTGCGCCATTCTGCCTGCTGGATGAGGTCGACGCCCCGCTCGACGACGCCAACACCGACCGCTATTGCAACCTGGTCAAGTCCATGTCGGACCAGACGCAGTTCCTGTTCATCACCCACAACCGCGGCACCATGGAAATGGCGCAGCACCTCGCCGGTGTCACCATGCAGGAGCCGGGCGTATCGCGCATCGTCGCGGTCGACGTCGAGGAGGCGGTGGGGATGGTCGAGGCGGCATGAGCCGGTCTTTGATGGCTTTGCCCGACGCGATCATGGACAATTCAGTTTTTAACGTACCGCCTGTAATCACCCATGCTTGATATCCAGTTGCTGCGCCGCGACGCAGCCCATGTCGCCGAGCGCCTCGCCGCACGCGGCTTCCAGTTCGACACCGCGCGTTTCGAGGCGCTGGAGACGGAGCGCAAGACGATCCAGATTCGCACCCAGGAGGCGCAAAGCCGCCGCAACACGCTGTCGAAACAGATCGGCATGCTGAAGGGCAAGGGCGAGGATGCCAGTGCGGTGATGGCCGAGGTGGCGGGGCTCGGCGACGAGCTCAAGGCGCTGGAAACGCGTCTCGGCGAACTGCAGACCGAACTCAACGACTATCTCATGGGTGTTCCCAATCTGCCGCACGAATCGGTGGCGGCAGGCAAGGACGAGACCGCCAACGTCGAGGTGAGCCGCTGGGGCACGCCGCGCACTTTCGACTTCCAGGTGCGCGACCATGTCGACCTCGGCGAAGGGCTCGGCCAGCTCGATTTCGAGGCGGCGGTGAAGATCACCGGCAGCCGCTTCACAGTCATGAAAGGCGCGCTCGCGCGGCTGCATCGCGCGCTCGCCCAGTTCATGCTGGACACCCACACCCGCGAGCACGGCTATACGGAAGTTTACGTGCCGTACATGGTGAAC
>JANJWS010000084.1 GCA_024709425.1 Thiobacillus sp. | reverse complement strand
GCACCACGTGCAGCCCGGCCTGTTTTTGCGCGAAGAAGACGCGCGGCGCGCCGGGCCCGGGCACCGGGCCGCGCGCGGCCTGCCGCCATTCGCCCTGCGACGCCGGCTTGCCGGCAAAGGCTGTCTGGATCTGGGCGAGTTGCATGCCCTTGGCGTTCGCAATACAGGCTTCGGGTGAAGTCGACGCCTGCTGCGTGGCAGCAGGCGTGCGGTCGACGCTGGAATCGGCAGCGGTCGGAAGCATGAAGCTGATCAAGGCGAAGGCCAGCAGGCCGAGCAGGGAATGGATGCGCATGGGAGTCTCCTTGAGAGAAACGGGCTGCCTCACTATAGCCGATCGAGCGCGGCCTCAGGCGTCGTGCAGCAGCAGCCCCAGCATCAGCGCGGCCGCCACCAGGATCGCCGCCAGCAGGGTGAAGGCGCTGCCGTAGCCGGCGACGCCGACCATGAAGCCGGTGAGCACCGGGCCGATCGATGGGCCGACGTCCATCACCGTGCGCAGCACGCCCATCGACGCGCCGAAGCGGCCGTTGCGCGTGAGGTCCGCGACCAGCGCGGCGGTGGATGAGGTGACAGTGGCGAAGCCGAGGCCGAACGCCAGGCTCAGCGCCGCGAGGCCGAAGAATTCCGACGCCCACGGCAGCAGCAAAATGCTTGCCGCGCCGAGCGCGAGCCCGGGCAGGATCACGCGACGGCGGCCGATGCGGTCGGACAGCCTGCCCATCAGCGGCTTGGTGAACACGATGCTGACCAGTTGCACCCCAAGGATGATGCCGATCTGCCACGCGGGCACGCCGAGCGAGGCGGCATAGAGCGCGAGAAACGCCTCGATCGCCCCGAACACCAGGTATTGCGCTGCTTCGATGGTGCTGACCAGCAGAATGCCGCGGTCGCGCAGCACTTCTTTCAGGCTCGCCCAGAAATGCGGCCGCGCCGAGGCCTTCGCCTGTACCGGTCTGCTCTCCGGGAGCAGCAGGCCGGCGGCGAGCGCGAGCACGCCGCTGATCGCGCAGGCGACGTACACCGCACCAAAGCTCGCCAGCGAGATCAAAAAACCACCGAGAAACGGCGCCAGCGAGCGGCCGACGATGGTTGCCGACGAATAGGTGGAGAGCCGGGCGGCGCGGTCGGATGTGTAGCGTTCGGCGATGGCCGCGCTCGCTACCGTGCCGAAAATGGCCGTGGCGAAGCCGTGATAGAAGCGCACCGCCATCAACTGCCAGGCGTTTTCGACCCCCAGATAAAGGAAAGGCGCGGTGGCGAACACGACCAGCGAGGCGAGCAGCACGCGCCGCGTGCCGAGGTGGTCGGCGAGCGCGCCGGCGGGAAAGCTGATGAGCACCCCGGGGATTGTCGAGGCGATGACGATCCAGCCGATCTCGGTTGGGCTGGCGCCGAGCGACGCGGCGAACAGCGGCAGCACCGGGGTTTTCGACAGCGTCGAACTGAAGATGGCGAGCGCGCCGATGGAGGCGATGAGGAGGAAGAAGGAGGGCCGGAACGATTTCATGGCAGCGATCGAATTTGTGGGACCAATTGTAGCAACGCAAGACGCCGCCCCTGATCGCAGGCAAGCGTGTCCCTGCGGGACTCCCCTCCCCTCGAGGGGTCGTGGTCGTGGGAGAGGGTGACCACGGCCGTGTACGCGTAGCGGGTGCGTGCACGAACAAGTCAAAACAAGCACGGTGGAGTGCGCCCCGATTCGTGCCGGGCTGACGGCCCTTGTTTCCTTCTCGCGTCATGCAATGGACAATCCGGCTTCATGGAAACCCAACTCCTCCTCTGGCTGCTGGCTGCCCTTCTCATCGCCGTCGGTTTCGCCGGCCTGGTGTTGCCGATGCTGCCTGGTATTCCGTTGGTGTTCGCCGGCCTGGTGCTGCTCGCCTGGGCGGAAGATTTCGCCTATGTCGGCTGGCTGACCCTCGGCCTGCTCGGCGTGCTGGCGTTGCTGAGCTACGGCGTCGATTTCCTGGCCAGCGCGCTCGGTGCCAGGCGTTTCGGTGCTTCGCCGCGCGCGATCTGGGGTGCGGCGCTGGGCGCGGTAGTGGGCCTGTTCTTCGGCCTGCCCGGCATCGTGCTGGGGCCGTTCGCCGGGGCGGTGATCGCCGAGTTCAGCCGGCGCGCGACCGTCGGCGCCGCGACGCGCTCCGGCATCGGTGCGGTGGCGGGATTGCTGTTCGGTGCCCTGCTGAAGATCGCGCTTGCCTTCACCATGGTGGGGGTGTTTGTGATCGATCGCCTGCTCTGACGCTTTGCTTTTGCTTGCGAGCTGATACGCTGAAGACACGCGTTGCGCGTGTCCATCCGGGAGAAATCATGAGCATTGCCAAGACCATCGAAATTACCGCCAGCTCGAAGAAGGGATTCGAAGACGCCATCAAGCTGGGGGTCGCCAAGGCCGCCGAGTCGCTCGAAAACATTACTGGCGCCTGGGTGATGGACCAGAGTGTGCATGTCGCCAAGGGCAAGGTCACCGAATACGTCGTGCGCATGAAGCTGACCTTCGTGCTGAAGTAGTCGGTCGCGGCGATTCCCGTCGGTGGCAGGAGGCTATCTGGACGAAGGCGGGCACGGCAGCGGGCCTCATCGTCATCCCGTTCCGGTCCGGCTCGTATTCGCTGCGCTGGGGACGCTCTTTCTGCTGCTCGGTGCGCTCGGGCTATTTTTGCCGGTGCTGCCCACCACGCCCTTCCTGCTGCTGGCGACCGCCTGCTACGCGCGTGCCTCGCGCCGCATTTTCAACTGGCTGCTGAATCATCCGCGCTTCGGCCCGCTGATCCGCGAGTGGCGCGAACATCGCAGCATGCCGTATCGCGCCAAGCGCACCGCGCTGGTGCTCATCGCGCTCAGCTTCACGGTGTCCATCGCCTTCTTCGTGCCCGGCTGGCCGGCGCAGCTGGCAATGGGCGTCGGTGGGCTGGTGCTGATGGCGTGGATCGCGCGCATTCCGTCGCGCGATGCACCCATTCGATCGAGGTAAAGGGAAAGGAGTCCGGTTATGTCCAAACGCGACTTTCCGCTGGCCCGGGTGTACGGCCTGCTGGAACCGGGGCCGGTGGTGTTCCTGGCGACCGCCCGCAAGGGGCGCGCCAACGTCATGACGCTGTCCTGGCTCACCATGATGGAGTTCGAACCGCCGCTGGTCGGCTGCGTGGTCGGCGGCGACAGTGCCTCGTTCGAGGCACTGAAAGCGACAAAGGTGTGCACAATCAACATTCCGACGCGCGAACTGGCGAAGCAGGTCGTCGGTGTCGGCAACTGTTCCGGGCGCAGCGTCGACAAGTTCAAGCGCTTCGGCCTCACCGCCGTACCCGCGACCGAGGTCGACGCGCCGCTGATCGCCGAGTGCTACGCCAGCCTGGAATGCCGCGTCGCCGATACGCGGATGGTGAACCGCTACAGCCTCTTCGTGCTGGAAGTGCTGCGCGCCTGGGTCGATACGGCCGTGAAGAACCCGCAGACACTGCATCATCGCGGCAACGGCGTGTTCAGGGTGGCGGGAGAGACGATCCGGCTGCGCTCGGCGATGAAATAGCCGTCCCGGTAGGGATTCGCCCGCCGGTCGGGGATAATCCCGCCGCATGAATGCGGTGCCCTACTGGCGTCTGTCCGGTTTCTATTTCTTCTACTTTGCCTTCGTCGGCGCGATGTCGCCGTTCTGGGGGCTGTACCTGCAATCGCTCGCCTTCAACGCCGTGCAGATCGGTGTCCTGATGTCGCTCTTGCAGGTGATGCGCATTTTCGCGCCCAACATCTGGGGGCACATCGCCGACCGCAGCGGGCGGCGCACGGCCATTGTGCAGGTAGCGGCGCTCGGCAGCGTGGTGGCCTTCGCCGGGGTGTTCTTCGGCAGCGGGTTCTGGTGGCTGTTCGCGGTGATGGCGGCGCTGAGCTTCTTCTGGAGCGCGTCCTTGCCACTGGTCGAGGCGATGACGCTGTCGCACCTGGGCGAGCGCACCGACGCCTACGG
>JANJWS010000062.1 GCA_024709425.1 Thiobacillus sp. | reverse complement strand
AAGGCAGATTTGCCCCCGAATTCTGGTCGAACGTTCCCCGAACTGGCGATGGCGGGGGCAAAACCAAAGGGAGAACACTCGAAATTCATGCGTTCAGGCCCGGAGGGAAGATGTTGGCTGAGGGGGACACGGATTCAGGTACAAGATCCCAGCATCGACCCCTATGGAGCATACAAGCAATGTCCAATAACCCCCCACTGACGCAGCGTCCGCTGCAGCAACACACATTTCTTGCACACGACGGTGCCGCGCTGTTCTACCGCCACTGGCCGGCTGTGTCCGGCGCGCGGCGCGGTGCAATTGTGCTGTTTCATCGTGGCCATGAGCACTCGGCGCGCATGGCGCATGTGGTCGACGAGCTGAATCTGCCCGACTTCGATTTCTTTGCCTGGGACGCGCGCGGCCATGGACGCTCGCCGGGTGAACGCGGCTTCAGTCCGAGCTTTGGTACCTCGGTGCGCGATGTGCAGACCTTTATCGAACACATTCAACGTCAGTACGGCATTGCAGAAGAAGACATCGCCGTCGTTGCACAAAGTGTGGGCGCAGTACTCGTTTCGACTTGGGCGCACGATTATGCGCCGCGCATCCGCTGTCTGGTGCTGGCCTCACCCGCCTTCAAGGTGAAGCTCTACGTGCCCTTCGCGCGCCCCGGCCTGCGCCTGATGTACAAGCTGCGCGGTCACTTTTTCGTCAACAGCTACGTCAAGAGCAAATATCTCACCCACGATCCAGCACGTATCGCGAGCTACGACAGCGACCCGCTCATCACCCGCCCGATTGCCGTCAACATTCTGCTCGCGCTGTACGAGGCGGCCGAGCGCATCGTTGCCGATGCGGGTGCCATCACCATCCCGACGCAGCTCCTGATTTCCGGTGCAGACTGGGTGGTGCATCATGCGCCGCAGCACCAGTTCTTTGAACGGCTGGGCGCAACCGTCAAGGAGAAGCATGTGTTCGAGGGCTTCTTCCACGATACGCTGGGTGAGCTGGATCGCGCACAGGCGTTGGAGAAGGCGCGTGCATTCATCTCGCAGCGTTTCGATGCGCCCTGGCAGCGCCCCGATCTCACGCGTGCACATGGGGCGGGCTACACTGCGGACGAGGCCGCACGTCTGGCTGCACCCTTGCCGCGTCTCTCGCCGCGCGGGCTGGCTTGGGCGCTGACGCGGCTTATGCTCAGGTTTGGGGGCAGTCTCTCGCGGGGCGTGCGGCTTGGCCATGAGACCGGCTTCGATTCGGGTTCCACGCTCGACTATGTATATCGCAATCAAGCCCAAGGCGCGCGCATCCTGGGGCGCTTGATCGATCGGAATTATCTCGATGCTATCGGCTGGCGCGGCATACGCCAGCGCAAGGTGCATGTCGAAGAGCTGATCCAGGTCGCGGCAACGCGGCTGCGTGAAGCCGGCCAACCGGTGCACGTGCTCGACATTGCCGCCGGCCACGGCCGCTACGTGCTGGAAGCCTTCGAGCGCGGCGCCATATCGGAGCCGGACACGCTAACGCTGCGCGACTACAGCGACCTCAACGTCGAGGCGGGCAGGGCGCTGATCGCTGCAAAAAACATGGATCGCTTCGCGCGCTTCGTCCGGGCCGACGCCTTCGACGCTGACAGTATTGCCGCGGCCGAGCCGCGTCCAACGCTGGGCGTGGTATCCGGCTTGTATGAGCTGTTTCCGGACAACGATCTGATTGCGCGCTCGCTTGGCGGCTTGGCACGTGCGATTGGGCCTGGCGGCTATCTGATTTACACCAACCAGCCCTGGCATCCGCAACTGGAATTCATCGCCCGCGCGCTCACCAGTCATCGCCAGGGCACGGCCTGGGTGATGCGTCGGCGTACTCAAGAGGAGATGGACCAGTTGGTGACTGCCGCGGGTTTTCGCAAGCTCACGCAGCGCATCGACGAGTGGGGCATTTTCACGGTTTCGCTGGCGCAGAGGGTGCAATGAGCGCCGGCGCTCGCCCCTGGAAGGCTGCCACGGCGTGGCTGATCTTTCTCGGCCCATTTTTCTTCCTCACCTATGGCGCGGCCAACCACTTGGCGGCAAGCCGCGAGAACGTGCCCGCTATCGTGTTCGACTGGGAGCGTTCCATTCCCTTCTGGGACTGGAGCATCCTGCCGTACTGGTCGATCGATCTGCTCTACGGGCTCTCGCTCTTCCTCTGCGCGAGCCGTGCGCAACTGAATATCCATGTGAAACGTCTGGTCAGCGCCCAAATCATTGCGGTCAGCTGTTTCCTGCTTTTCCCGCTCGCGTTCAGTTTTGAGCGGCCGGTCACCGAGGGCTGGGCCGGTCATTTGTTCACGCTGCTTGCCGGCTTCGACAAGCCATTCAATCAGGCGCCATCGCTGCATATTGCGCTGCTGGTGATCTTGTGGGTGTTGTATGCGCCACTCACGCAAAGACGCTGGCGCTGGCTGCTGCATGCCTGGTTTACGTTGATCGGCATTTCAGTGCTCACCACCTATCAGCACCATTTTTTCGACGTCCCGACCGGCATGCTGCTCGGCTGGCTGTGCGTGTGGGCGTGGCCGGCAGACCAGGCGAGCCCGCTGGCCGGCGCTGGTTTGACCCGCGACCCGCGCCGGCGCACCCTGGCTTTTCGTTATGGGGTGGGTGCGGCGATCGCCGCACTCCTGGGGATTTTGATCGGCGGTGTGGCGCTATGGCTGCTCTGGCCGGCGGTTTCGCTCCTGCTTGTTGCGATGTCGTATCTGCTCTTCGGCCCGGCCGGATTCCAGAAGCAGGCCGATGGTCGGCTGACTCCTGCCGCCGCCTGGCTGTTCGCGCCCTACCTGCTGGCGGCCTGGCTCAACTCGCGCTGGTGGACGCGCACGCATGAAGATGCGCATGAGATCGTCCCCGGCGTATGGCTCGGACGGCTGCCCGCCGCGCAGGACGCGCTGTGGTCGAAAATTCACACCGTGATCGACATGAGCGCCGAGTTGCCCTTACGCCGCCCGCGCGGCAGCAAGGTGGAAGTCGTGGCTTTCCCGACGCTCGATCTCACGCTGCCGTCACGCCCGACGCTGGAACAGGCGCGCGCCGCCCTCGAAGCGGCGCGCCGCAAGGGGCCGGTGCTGGTGTGCTGCGCCCTGGGCTATTCGCGCAGTGCGCTGGCTGTCGCGGCCTGGCTGCTGCGCCATGGTGATGCGCGCGATGTGTCGCAGGCCTTGCAGCTCATCTGCCGGGCGCGGCCGGCCGTGGTGCTAACGACGGCTCACCTGGCAACACTGGAAGCCTTGCATGCCGGTGTCTGAGACAGGGGCGAACTGGTCGCTTGAAATTATCGTGGCCGTATTGCGCGCGAGCCGCCTGCTTGTCTGGCTGTCGCTGCTGTTTACAGCCGTCGCGCTCACGCCCTGGTCAGGGATGGCGACCGGTTGGTTGCGCGTCGCCATTGTTGCATTGGGCTTCGGTGCGCTCTGGTTCGGCGTGCGCATTGCGATCGACGAGCATCTGTTTCGCCGCCTGCTGACGCTGGATGCGAACAGGGAGCTGGATGCATTCGATGAGTCGCTGGCCCGGTTGGGGTGGGCGCAGCCCGACAAGCTGGGCCGCCCCCTGGGGGCGCGTATTCAGGGCGCCATGCGCCTCGTGTGGTGGCTGGCCGCGCTGGTTGTTGCGCAAGGACTCATGGCCGTCAGCGTATTCTGGGCTTACTCATGAGTCAGCAATATAGGCGACGCTCGGAGGCTTGAAGAATGAACGCACCGACTTCGGATCATCGCCGATTTTTTCGGCCGTTCATGGACGCGATCCTGAAGTCTCTCGCCTTTCATCAGTGGCCTACGGGCAACGCCCGTGCGCTTGGCATGACTCCACACCAGTTCCTCCGGATCCGGGTCCCGAGCATAGACGGGCAGGAAGTGCAGTGTCAGCTTGCGTCTCGTGCCGGCCACATAGCCCTTCACCACCTTCTTCTTGTGTGCCGGCAGGCCATCCGAAGGGGGGGCTCCCCTCCCTTTGTCACTTCAGTCTGTAGTGATGAGGCCGAGCGCTTCAGCGGGGTTGACGATGCGGATGCCTTGATATTCCTTCAGGGCCAGCAGATCTACATCGCCCGACACGATCAAATCGGCCTGCGCAGCGATACCCAAGGCGAGCACTTCATCATCGTCCGGATCGCGACACACCGGCCTCGGCAGGGTGGGGGGCCTGATCACCTCCATCACCCTTTGCAGATCGTCGAGCAGGCGCTCTTGGGACGTGTTTGAACGTTCGAGAACCGAACCGAACTTGGCACGGCTGATCACTTCGGCCAGTTCGGCCAGGAGCACCGGGCTCGTGATCAGCACGAGTTCTCCGCCACGGGCCCGTTCGAGCAACTGGTGCGGCGCTCCGTGCCACAACAGCGCCGAGATCAAAACATTGGTGTCAACGACCGCCCGCACGCTTGCGCAGTTCCGCCCGCGCGGCCTTTACTTCCGTGTTGATCTCCTCCATCGACATCGGCGGAATCCCCGCCGCCGCCACCCGGTCGGCAATCGACAACAGTGCATCCGTCGCCTGCCTGCGGCGCAACGCTTCATTCAATAGGCGCGACAGCGCGTCCGGGGTCAACAGACCCGCGTCACGTGCCGCCTGCGCGGTCGCATCGGGCAAGTCGATCTGAATTCTGGTCATGCGCAAATCTCCCCACGCAGATGATCCAACGGTTGCGTGATTATTCCACGGCAAGACTGCCTTGCCCAACTTGCCGTCCAGTCTTATCCCATGCAAGTCGTTATCGCTTCTCCTGGCTGCCCGCCGCCCGTCAGACCGCCGGCCTCACCCGGCTGCGCATAGCCGCTCTCGATCTCATGTTTCCGATCGTCATGAAGTTCCTGGCATCGGGGTTCTAGGCATGCACCTCGAACCGCGTTCGCTCCTGATCCGCCGCGCCGAGACCTTCCTCGCGCGCCTCAAGGGTCTCCTGTTCAGCCTGCCCTTGCCGCCGGGCCAAGGCCTCCTGCTCGACCCCTGTAATGCCGTGCACACCGCCTTCATGCGTTTCCCCATCGATGTCGTCTTCCTCGACGGGGAAGCGCGCATCCAGCGGATCGTCCCCCGCCTCGAACCATGGCGCATGGCCGGGTGTCCGGCCGCCTGCCAGACCCTCGAACTCGCCGCCGGTGAAAGCCAGCGCCTGGACCTCGTCGTCGGCGAATCGCTTGCCGCCTGTCTCACCCCGTGCCTGACCGAGCATTCCGCATGAAACGTCTTCTCGTCATCCTCGCCTGCGGCACCGCCGCGCCCAGCTTCGCCTGGGACCCCGTCTCCGTCCTCAACAACGCCGTCCAGGGCCAGGTCAACCAGCAGATCCGGCGCGGCGTGAATGAAGCCTTCAAGAGCATCACCACCCCCAGCGCCGGCACCGTCGACCCCAAAGCGTTCAGCGGGCTCGGCGCTGGCGCAAGC
>JANJWS010000060.1 GCA_024709425.1 Thiobacillus sp. | reverse complement strand
CCGTGCCGCCCCGCTCGGCCACACGTGCCGCGGCCGGATCGGGAAACAGCGCCGTGAGATCCCGGCGTGGGAGCACCAGGTCGCTGTCATTGGTACGACCACCGAAAGCGGCGCGCAGCACGTTGCGGAATACCCGTCCACTGGCCTGTTTCGGCGGTGTGTTGAGTGCGGAGATGCACAGCGGGTGCCACAAGAGACGGTTGACCGCTTCCGGCTGGTCACGTGTCAGCGAGCCTACCGTCATGTCGGGCGTCTCGCTGCCGTCGCGCAATAACGCGTGCACCCAGCGGGCTGCCGCCAGCTTTTCGCTCAAGCGCAGCCCGCGCGCACCGGCGAGGCCAGCCGCCAGATGGAGCGGGGCCGGCAGGCGCGGGCAGGTGAGGCGGAATTCCGGTGGCTGTTCGAGCGCCAGCGGCAGGCGCCACAGAACGTCGGTTTCGCGATGGAAACGCGTGATCAGTGCGAGGGTCTGTGCGTAGGCACCGAGCAGGATATGCTGGCCGTTGTCGAGCGTTTGGCCACCGAGTTCGACTGCACGGGCGCGGCCACCGAGGGTATGTGCGCCTTCGTACAGTGCGACCTGGATGCCGGCTTCGACGAGTGTCAGGGCGGCGGCGCACCCCGCCCAGCCGCCGCCGATTACCGCGACATGCGGGGTCATGGGAAGACCCAGGTCCGGCCGGCAAGCCACAACTTGCGTAGCGGGGTAAGTGCAATGCGCGCGCGCAACACCGGGAAACGTTCCCGGCGAATCTCGTCGAGCAGGGTGCGGTAGATTGCGGCCATGACCAGGCCGGGGCGTTGCGTGCGCCGGGCTGCCGCGGGGAGGGCCGCGAGGGCCTTGTCGTAGTGGTCTACCGCGCGTTCATACTGGAACTGCATCAACGCCTGAAACGCGGGTGAGTCGCGTCCTTCCAGCAGATCACGCTCCGCAACGCCGAAGCGTGCCAGTTCGTCCTGCGGGAGGTAGATGCGGCCGCGGCGCGCGTCCTCGCCGACGTCGCGGATGATGTTGGTGAGCTGGAACGCCAGTCCCAGTTCGTGTGCGTAGCGGCGGACCTCACGGTCATGCGTGCGGCGTGTGCCGTCAAAGATGCCCGCCGCGATCTCGCCGACCACGCCGGCGACACGGTAGCAATAGAGGCGCAGCGATCTGAAGTCCGGGTAGCGTGCGCGATCGAGATCCATCGCCATGCCGTCGACGATCTCCTGCAGCAGGGAAGGCGCAATGTCATGCCCCTGGACGGTGTCGGCCAGCGCCCGGGTGGCCGGGTGCTCCGGCTTGCCGGTGGCGAAGCGGCCAATCTCGTCGCGCCACCAGTCGAGCTTGGCGGCCGCCACCGCGGGATCGCTGCACTCGTCGACGACGTCATCGAGCTCGCGACACAGTGCGTAGAACGCAGTGATCGCGCGCCGCGTCTCCGGTGGCAGGAACAGGAAGCTGTAATAGAAACTGGAGCCGCTGGCGGCTGCGCGTTCCTGGCAGTATTGATGCGCATCCATGTCAGTAGAGCCCGCGCGCCAGCATCATGAGCCAGTCGCCGCGGGTGAGCGCCGGCCGGTTGTGGAATACGCAGGCGGGATCGGCGTGGAGTTTCCTCAGGATGGCCTCGCCGCCGCGGATCGTCACCCGCAGTTCGAGCCCGATGCGTCCCTTGAGCGCCCGGCCGAGCGGAGCGCCGGACCGCATCAGCTGCCGCGCGCGCGCCACCTGGCGGTGCATTAGTGTGTACCATAGCCCCCCCGGATCACCGGCGGCGATCTGGGCCTCGCTCACGCGGTGCGCGGCCATCTCGTCCTGCGGCAGGTAGATGCGTCCCTTGGCGTAGTCGACCGCGATGTCCTGCAGAAAGTTGGTCAGTTGCAGGCTGCTGCAGATCGCGTCGGAATACGCCAGGTGGCGCGGGTCGTGATCGCCATACAGGTGCAGCATGAGGCGGCCGACGGGATTGGCGGAGCGGCGGCAGTAGTCCATGAGTTCGCCGAAATGCGCGTAGCGGGTTTTCTCGACGTCCTGCGCGAACGCCGAAAGCAGGTCGCGCAACGGGGCAAGCGGAATGGCGTGGTCACGGATCGCGGCGGCCAACGGACCGAACACCGGATCGTCCGGCGTCGCGCCCTGTTCGATACGATCCAGCGCGGTGTGGTATGCAGCGAGTCCGGCAAGCCGTTCGGCCGGACTCGCGTCACCCTCATCGGCGATGTCGTCGGCGCTGCGGGCGAAGCGGTAGATTGCTTCCACCGGCCGGCGCAGGCGGGCGGGCAGCAGCCAGGACGCAACAGGGAAATTTTCGTAATGGTCGACCGGCACCGGCAACAAAAAACGGAATGGGAATAAAGACTTAGGCGGGATGCCGGCTTCGCTTGGGTGACAGCATCGTCTTGATTATATTACACTTATCTGTTGACGGTTTTGCGGCCCAGCCGCGAGAGTGGCGGAATTGGTAGACGCACTGGATTTAGGTTCCAGCGCCGCAAGGCGTGGGGGTTCGAGTCCCCCCTTTCGCACCACCGGCTTGAAGCCATTCACTTATCACCCATTTCAATCTGAGCCAGGAAAAATCCCGATGCAAGCAAATCTCGAAATTCTCGAAGGACTGGGCCGCCGCCTCGACATCAGCGTGCCGATGGACCAGCTGGAGGTTGAGGTGCAAAGCCGCCTCAAGCGCCTCGCGCGCAACGTCAAGATGGACGGCTTCCGCCCCGGCAAGGCGCCGATGTCCGCGGTGGCGCGTGTCCACGGCGCCGGCGTGCGCCAGGACGTGCTGGGCGAAACCCTGCAGGCGCGTTTCGGCGAGGCGGTGCAGACGCATCAGCTGAAGGTTGCGGGCTACCCGCGCTTCGAGGCCAAACCGTCGGCTGCTGGCGCAGAAATGGCGTTCAGCGCGCATTTCGAAATCTATCCTGAAGTCACCATCGGCGCGTTGGGTGAGGGCAAGCTGACGCACCCGGTGGTTGAAGTGAGCGAGGCCGACGTGGCCAAGACGCTGGACATCCTGCGCAAGCAGCGCCAGACGTTCGAGCCCGCAGATCGCGCCGCGCAGGAAGGCGACCTGGTGCGTTTCGACTTCGAGGGAACCGTCGATGGCGTCGCCTTCGAAGGCGGCAAGGCCGAGGATTTTGCGGCAGTGATCGGCGAAGGCCGCCTGCTCAAGGATTTCGAGCAGAACCTGGTCGGCGTCCGCGGGGGCGAGGCCAAGGGCTTCGACGTCGCTTTTCCGGCCGACTATGCGGCGCGTGACCTCGCCGGCAAGACCGCGCGCTTCGAGATCAAGGTCAAGGACGTGCAGGCGCCGGTGCTGCCGCCGCTGGATGCCGAGTTCGCGAAGATGCTCGGGATTGAGGACGGCGATCTGGACAAGCTCAAGGCCGAGGTGAAGTCCAACCTGGAACGCGAGGTCAGCCGCCGGATCAAGGCGAAGATGAAAGAGCAGGCCATGGAGCTGCTGCTGGGCAAGAGCACGCTCGATGTGCCGAAGAGCCTGGTGGCGATGGAAACCGACCGCCTCATGAAAATGACCGAATCCGACATGCAGCAGCGTGGGGTTCAGTCGGTGAAGCTTTCGGCCGATATGTTCACTGGACAGGCCGAGCGGCGCGTGCGCCTCGGGCTGATCCTGGCCGAGATCGTGCAGAAGCATACGCTGGCGGCGCAGCCGGAGCAGTTGCATGCCCTGATCGAGGAACAGGCACAGAGCTACGAAGAGCCCGAACAGGTGATGCAATGGTACCTGCAGAGCCCGGAGCGCATGCAGGAGATCGAGTCCCTGGCGCTGGAAGAGAATGTGGTAGCATGGGTTGCAGGTCAGGCTCAAGTGGAAGACGTGACAACCTCCTTTGACGAATTGATGGGACGTGCCTGATGCGCATTGATCTGGAAAGCAAATTCACCGAGCCCCAGGGCCTGGGGCTGGTGCCGATGGTGGTCGAGCAGAGCGGTCGTGGCGAACGTGCCTACGACATCTACTCGCGCCTGCTCAAGGAGCGGGTGATCTTCCTGGTCGGCCCGGTGAACGACGCGACCGCCAACCTGGTGGTGGCGCAGATGCTGTTTCTTGAGTCGGAGAATCCCGACAAGGATATCTACTTCTACATCAACTCGCCCGGCGGCTCGGTGTCCGCGGGGCTGGCGATCTACGACACCATGCAGTTCATCAAGCCAGACGTTTCCACCCTGTGCATTGGCCAAGCGGCCAGCATGGGCGCGTTCCTGTTGACGGCGGGGGCGAAGGGCAAGCGTTACTGCCTGCCGAATTCGCGCGTGATGATCCACCAGCCGCTGGGTGGCTTCCAGGGCCAGGCGTCGGACATCGAAATTCATGCCAAGGAAATCCTATACTTGAAAGAACGTCTCAACGGCATGCTCGCCAAGCATACGGGCCAGAGCATGGAAGCCATCGAGCGCGATACCGACCGCGACAACTTCATGAGCGCGGACGAATCGGTGAAGTACGGGCTGGTCGACAAGGTGCTGACCAGCCGCAACGAGGCAGCAGGCAATTAAGCAAGGAACAGGCATGGCAGACAAAGGCTCGGGCGACAAACTTCTTTATTGCTCCTTTTGCGGCAAGAGCCAGCATGAGGTGCGCAAGCTCATTGCCGGGCCGTCGGTATTCATCTGCGATGAATGCGTCGAACTGTGCAACGACATCATCCGCGAAGAAATCCAGCAGGCCGACAGCCAGAAGGGCGGCTCCGACCTGCCGACGCCGCACGAGATTCGCGGCATCCTCGACCAGTACGTGATTGGCCAGGGCCCGGCCAAGAAGGCGCTGGCGGTTGCGGTCTACAACCACTACAAGCGCCTGCGCAGCAACACCGGCACCGGCGGCGAGGTCGAACTCGCCAAGAGCAACATCCTGCTGATCGGGCCCACTGGCTCGGGCAAGACCTTGCTCGCACAGACGCTGGCGCGCCTTCTGAACGTGCCGTTCGTCATTGCTGACGCCACCACCCTGACCGAGGCCGGCTATGTCGGCGAGGATGTCGAAAACATCATCCAGAAGCTCCTGCAGAAGTGTGATTACGACGTCGACAAGGCGAAGCAGGGCATCGTTTACATCGACGAGATCGACAAGATCTCGCGGAAGTCGGATAACCCGTCGATCACCCGCGACGTCTCCGGCGAGGGCGTGCAGCAGGCGCTGCTGAAGCTGATCGAGGGCACCACTGCCTCGGTGCCGCCGCAGGGCGGGCGCAAGCATCCGAACCAGGAATTCGTGCAGGTCGACACCAGCAACATCCTGTTTGTCTGCGGTGGCGCGTTCAGCGGGCTGGAGAAGGTCATCCGCAACCGCACCGAGAAGGGCGGCATCGGCTTCGGCGCGCAGGTAAAGAAAGTCGACGAAACCCGCCGCGACGCCGAGTTGCTGCAACAGGTGGAGCCGGAAGATCTCATCAAATACGGCCTGATCCCGGAATTTGTCGGCCGTTTGCCGGTGGTGGCTACACTCGACGAGCTCGACGAGGCCGCGCTGGTGCAGATTCTCACCGAGCCGAAGAACGCGCTGACCAAGCAGTTCGCCAAGCTGTTCAAGATGGAGGGCGTGGAACTGGAATTCCGCGAGGATGCGCTGGGCGCCATTGCCAAGCGCGCCCTGGCGCGGCGGACCGGCGCGCGCGGCCTGCGCTCGATCATCGAGCACGCGCTGCTCGACACCATGTACGACCTGCCGACCCTCAAGGGCGTCAGCAAGGTCGTGGTCGATAGCGGGCTGATCAACGGCGAAGGCAAGCCGCTTCTGATCTATTCCGAACAGGGCGACCAGCCACTGGCCGCCGGGGCCTGAGCCCCACGCCGTGGGCCCCCGCTGTCCGGCACGGGATGAGCGGCGGCGGGCGACGCCGGGGCGCGCATCCAGCGTCGGTGCGGGGCCGGCAATCGTGGCGGGGAACCTCCGCCTCCTCTTGAATTCCAACTGTTGTCCCCCACTTGTGCATCAGTGCGGTATCCGTCTGCGCGCTTTTTCTCCAACTTCCCTCAGGAAACCGACATGAGCGACAACACCCTCAAGGAACAGATCGACCTGCCATTGTTGCCGCTTCGGGACGTGGTGGTGTTCCCCCACATGGTGATCCCACTGTTCGTGGGTCGCCCCAAGTCCATCAAGGCGCTGGAAACCTCGATGGAGTCCGGCAAGAGCATTCTCCTGATCGCGCAGAAGACCGCTGCGCAGGACGACCCCACGCCGGACGACCTCTATGGTACCGGCAGCGTCGCTACCGTCCTGCAAATGCTCAAACTGCCCGATGGTACGGTCAAGGTGCTGGTGGAGGGCAATCAGCGCGCGTGCGTACTGGAGGTCACCGACGCGGGCACACATCTGTCGGCGCGAGCTGAAGTGCTCCCGGCCGAGGGTGAGGAACAGGTCGAAGTCGAGGCCATGCGCCGTGCCTTGCTCACCCAATTCGATCAGTACGTCAAACTGAACAAGAAGATTCCGCCGGAAATCCTCACCTCGCTGTCGGGCATCGACGAGGGCGGGCGGCTGGCCGACACCATCGTCGCGCACCTGCCGCTGAAGCTCGAACAGAAGCAGGAAGTGCTGGAAATGATCGCTGTCGACAAGCGACTGGAGCATCTGCTCGGCCTGCTGGAAGGCGAGCTCGACATCCTGCAGGTGGAAAAACGTATCCGCGGCCGCGTCAAGCGGCAGATGGAAAAGAGCCAGCGCGAGTATTACCTGAACGAGCAGGTGAAGGCGATCCAGAAGGAGCTTGGCGACATCGAGGAAGGTGCCGAGCTCGAGGAACTGGAAAAACGCATCCGCCAGGCGAGCATGTCGAAAGAGGCCGAGGCGAAGGCGCTTGGCGAGCTGAAGAAGCTGCGCATGATGTCGCCCATGTCGGCGGAAGCTACTGTGATCCGCAGCTACATCGAGGCGATGGTCGGCCTGCCGTGGAAGAAGAAGACCAAGATCAGCAAGGATCTCGCCAAGGCGGAGACGGTGCTCGATCAGGACCACTACGGTCTCGACAAGGTCAAGGAACGCATCCTCGAATATCTCGCCGTGCAGCAGCGCGTCGACAAGGTCAAGGCGCCGATCCTCTGCCTGGTGGGGCCACCCGGCGTGGGCAAGACCTCGCTCGGTCAGTCGATTGCGCGTGCGACCAACCGCAAGTTCGTACGCATGGCGCTGGGCGGCGTGCGCGACGAATCGGAGATCCGTGGCCATCGCCGCACCTATATCGGCTCGATGCCGGGGAAGATTCTGCAAAGCCTGACCAAGGTTGGTGTGAAGAATCCACTGTTCCTGCTCGACGAGGTCGACAAGATGGGACAGGATTTTCGCGGCGATCCGTCGTCGGCCTTGCTGGAGGTGCTTGATCCCGAGCAGAACCACACGTTTCAGGACCATTACATCGAGGTCGAGTACGACCTCTCGGACGTCATGTTCGTGGCGACGGCGAACTCGCTCAACCTGCCGGCGCCTCTCCTCGACCGCATGGAAGTGATCCGTCTGTCAGGCTACACCGAGGACGAGAAGATCAACATCGCCGAGCGTTACCTCGTGCCCAAGCAGCTCAAGGTCAACGGCATCAAGGAAGACGAACTGGTCATCGCGGAATCTGCACTGCGCGACATAGTGCGCTACTACACGCGCGAGGCGGGGGTGCGCAACCTCGAGCGCGAGATTTCCAAGATCTGCCGGAAGGCGGTGAAGGCGTTGCTGCTGAAAAAGCAGAAGACCCGGATCAGTGTCACGGCACGCAATCTCGACAAGTATCTCGGTGTGCGCCGCTTCAGTTTCGGTATTGCCGAGAAGAACAACCAGGTGGGTCAGGTGACGGGTCTCGCGTGGACCGAGGTGGGGGGCGAGCTGCTGACCATCGAAGCCGTGTCGTTGCCCGGACGTGGCAAGATGACCACTACCGGCAAGCTCGGCGAGGTGATGCAGGAGTCGATCCAGGCGGCGCTTTCGGTGGTACGCGCGCGTGCGCGCAAGCTCGGCATTACGGAAGACTTTTACCAGAAGCGCGACATCCATATTCACCTGCCCGAAGGTGCGACACCGAAGGATGGGCCGTCCGCAGGCATCGCGATCTGTACCTCCATGGTGTCGATCCTGTCCAACATCCCCGTGCGCGCCGATGTGGCGATGACCGGCGAGATTACGCTGCGTGGCGAGGTGCTACCGATCGGTGGTCTCAAGGAGAAGCTCCTTGCGGCGCATCGCGGTGGGATCAAGACCGTCCTGATCCCGCAGGAGAACGTCAAGGATCTCACCGAGATCCCGGACAACATCAAGAACCGGCTCGATATTCATCCTGTCAAGTGGATCGATCAGGTGCTCGAACTCGCGCTTGAACACGCGCCCGAACCGCTGCCTGAGGAAAGCGAATCTGCACCAGCAATTGCCGTGCCTGAAGACGAGCCGAGCACGTCGGTCGCAATCAAACACTGAGCGATTTTGCAGGCTTCCCGGAATCCCGCGCTAGCCGCGGGATTTTTTTGCGCACCTCGCTGGAAACCGCTTGACACAAGGTTTTGCGGGTTGCTATAAAAGCGGCCACAGGGTTTTCCTGTGCCACTTGACTGAAGGGGACAACACGTGAACAAATCCGAATTGATCGACGCCATCGCCGACTCCGCCGACATCTCCAAGGCTGCCGCGGGACGTGCGTTGGACGCTGCGGTTGAGGCAGTGAAGAAGGCGCTGAAGAAGGGCGACATGGTGACGCTGGTAGGTTTCGGAAGCTTTTATGTCGGCAAGCGTGCCGCACGCACCGGGCGCAATCCGCGCACGGGCGCTTCCATCAAGATCAAGGCCGCCAAGGTGCCGAAGTTCCGTGCCGGCAAGGGGCTGAAGGACGCCATCAACTGATTGCGAAAATCACACGTCACACTTGGCAGGATCGATAAATATACTGTAGAATTTTGATCTTTGTCGGGTGCTTAGCTCAGCTGGTAGAGCGTCGCCCTTACAAGGCGAATGTCGGGGGTTCGAACCCCTCAGCACCCACCAGCGGCGCAAGACAGGAAGCGAACAGTTTCCGGTGGCAGCGTTGGTGCGGTGCCACCAAGAAAATTTGGAGTGGTAGTTCAGTTGGTTAGAATACCGGCCTGTCACGCCGGGGGTCGCGGGTTCGAGTCCCGTCCACTCCGCCAACTCGAAAAGGCGAACGCAAGTTCGCCTTTTTTCATTCCGGCGCTGGGCGAAGCGAGACGTGCGCCGCAAATTGCGCGAAAATTCCACAATGATCTTTTCGGAGTAAATCCACTGTGCTCGAAGCAATCCGCAAGCATGCCCATGGTTGGCTGGCCAAGGTGATCCTGGGCCTCATCGCCGTGACCTTCGCCCTGTTCGGTATCGAATCCTACATGTCCGGCGACCGCAGCGGCGGTATCGTTGCCGAAGTCGGTAAGGTCGGAATCTCGCGTGATGAATTCACACGCGAGATCCAGGGGCAGACCGATCGGATGCGCGACGCACTGGGGCCAGCTTTCGATCCGACCGTGGCCGAGACGGCGGATTTCCGCAGCAAGGTGCTCGATAGCCTGATCGAGCGCAAGGTGTTGTTGCAGGGGGCACAGGCGCTCGGGATCCTGACGCCGGACGCTTATGTGGCGTCGGTGCTGACGCAGATTCCGTCATTCCAGGAGGACGGGAAGTTCTCGCAGCAGCGCTATGAAGCGGTGCTGCGGCAAAATGGCCGCACGCCTGCCGCGTTCGAGAACGAATTGCGCCAGTCCTTCATGCTGGACATCATGAGCAGTCCGGTCGTACATGCGAGCTTCACGTCTGCAACCTCGATGGATCAGTTGGCCCGCTGGGTTGCGCAGCAACGTGAAGTGTCCTGGGCGGACCTGCCCGCAACCATGGTAGCCGCACAGGTCAAGGTCGAGACCGCCGAGATCGAACGCGAATACAAGGCGAAGCAGGCCGAATTCACGGATCCGGAGCAGATCCGTGTCGAATACGTGGAACTGGATGCAGCTGCGGTGGCGGCACGGATCGAGGTGAGCGAGCAGGCGGTGGCGGAGTTCTACGCGGCCAATCCGGCGCGTTTTGGCTTGCCGGAGCAACGCAGCGCGAGCCACATCCTGATTGCAGTGGACCAGGCCGCAGATCCGGCGGCGCGTGCCAAGGCGAAGGCGAAGGCCGTCGAACTCCTTGCCACGGTGCAGAAATCGCCAGCGCGCTTTGGCGAACTGGCGCGCACCGAATCGCAGGATCCGGGCTCGGCGGCGCAGGATGGCAGTCTCGGCAGCTTTGGCCGGGGGATGATGGTGAAACCTTTCGAGGACGCTGTCTTCGCGATGAAGCCGAATGAAATACGTGGCCTGGTGGAGAGCGACTTCGGTTATCACATCATTCGTCTCGACGGCATCCAGCCGGCACAGACGGCGCCGCTGCAAGAAGCACGCGGTGCGATCGTGCAGGAATTGCGCAAGCAGCAGGCCCAGAAGCAGTTTGCCGACCTGGCTGAAAACTTCGGCAATCTGGTCTATGAGAATGCCGATTCCCTGCAGCCCGCAGCCACCGCTGTCGGCGTGAATGTGCGCCAGAGCGACTGGATGAGTGCGAAGGTGGCACCGCCACCATTCGACCATGCCGCGCTCGCCGACGCGCTCTTTTCTCCCGAATCCGTGCGTAGCCGGCAGAATACCGAGGCGTTCGAGGTGCGGCCCGGGGTGCTTGTCGCGGCGCGGGTAATCGAGCATCGGCCGGCGCGCCTGCGTCCCCTTTCCGAGGTGGCCGCGACGATCGAGGCGCGCCTGCGGACGGAGCAGAGTGCGCGCCTGCTTGCCGAGGCCGGGGCGTCCCGTCTCAAGGGACTTAAGGGTGGCGAGGAAGGTGGGCTGACTTGGTCCGGATTCAAGGTGCTCGGACGACAGCCGACCCCCGAGCTGGACGAGGCGGGGATCCGGGCGGTGTTCCGTGTGGATACGGGGACGTTGCCAGCCTACACGGGTTATACCCGTGCGGATGGCACGTATCGTATCCTGCGGGTGAGTCGCGTCGTGGACGCTTCAGCACTGGCCCCTGAGTTGCGCGCGTCGATCGAATCGGGTGTGCTGCAGGCCCAGCAGCGTGCGGACATGCAGGCGCTGATCGGGCTGGTGAAGGCGGGTTACAAGGTCAAGGTACACCCCAACGCGATCGAAGGGCGCTAATCCCTCTCTGCTTCCAGGTCTGCACCGGAAATTCGGTCAGACCTGGTCGTGGCCGCCGGTGGTGGTGTTGAATCCGGCGTCGACGTAGGTGATCTCACCGGTGATGCCGGATGCGAGGTCGGAGAGCAGGAAGGCCGCGGCATTGCCGACTTCGTCGATGGTCACGCCACGGCGCAGCGGCGAGTAGCGTGCCGCGAGGTCCAGTTTTTCACCAAAATTGGCGATGCCGCTGGCGGCGAGGGTCTTGATCGGGCCCGCCGACACGCAGTTGACGCGGATGCCTTTGGGACCGAGGCTCTGTGCCATGTAGTACACGTTGGATTCGAGGCTGGCCTTGGCCAGTCCCATCACGTTGTAGTTCGGCACCGAGCGAATCGCGCCCAGGAAGGACAGCGTTAGCAGCGCTGCGTTGCGACCTTCCATCATCGGCAGGGCTGCCTTGGCCAGCGCGGCGAAACTGTACGAGCTGATGTCATGCGCGATGCGGAAGTTCTCACGCGTCACAGAGGACAGGAAATCCCCCGCCAGGGCCTCCTTTGGTGCGAACGCGATCGAATGCACCAGCCCGTCGAGCCCATCCCAATGCCGGCCGAGTTCGGCAAACAGGGCGTCGATCTCGGTGTCGCTGGACACGTCGCACGGGAACACCAGGCTGGATCCGAATTCAGCGGCGAATTCGGTGACGCGTTCCTTGATCCGGTCGTTCTGGTAGGTGAACGCGAGCTCGGCGCCCTCGCGCTTGCACGCGGCGGCGATGCCGTACGCGATCGAGCGGTTCGAGATGACGCCGGTGATGAGCAAACGCTTGCCTGCAAGAAATCCCATGATGGTCTCGTAGAGTTGAGAATGCGCAGATTATAACGGCTGACGATGACGGTGGGCTTGGGTACACTTGCGGCATGAGGCGCGCAGGCATATTTTTGCTGGGGCTGGGACTGCTGGCGGGGTGCTCGGATACCTGGAACAACCCCTATCCGGGGCGTGAGCCGGACGTGAACGTGGTCTACTCGGCGTTTGCGGAGCGCCCCAAGCATCTTGATCCGGCACGATCCTACAGTTCGAACGAGGTGGAGTTCACCGGCCAGATCTACGAGCCGCCGCTGCAGTACCATTTTCTGAAACGTCCGTACGAACTGATCCCGCTGACGGCGGCGGCGGTGCCGCGGCCGCGCTTTTACGACGCCGCGGGCAGACTGCTACCCGACGATGCGCCGTCAGCACGGATCGCGCGCAGCGTATACGAAATCAGGATACGTCCGGGCATCCGCTACCAGCCGCATCCGGCCTTCGCGAAGGATGATGCCGGGCGCTACCGCTACCATGCGATGGACGCTGCGTTCGTCGAGCGCAGGTCGACGATTGCCGATTTCGAACATACGGGTACGCGTGAACTGGTCGCCGCCGACTACGTCTACCAGATCAAGCGGCTGGCGGACCCACGTCTCGCTTCACCGATCTTCGGGCTGATGGCCGAGCACATCATCGGCCTGAAGGCGCTCGGCGATGCGCTGCAGCAGGCGGCGAAAACGCGTCCAGGAGCGTTGCTCGATCTCAATGCTTTTCCGCTTGCCGGCGTCGAGGCGATCGATCGCTACACCTACCGCATCGACGTGAAGGGCAAGTACCCACAGTTCATCTACTGGCTGGCGATGCCGTTCTTTGCGCCGATTCCATGGGAGGCCGAGGTTTTCTATGCCCAGGCCGGCATGGCGGAGAAGAACCTGGCGCTCGACTGGCAGCCGGTTGGCACCGGGCCCTTCTATCTGGCGGAAAACGATCCGAACCGCCGCATGGTGCTGAAGCGGAACCCCAACTTCCATGGCGAAACCTATCCGGCAGAGGGCAGTGACGGCGACCGTGCGGCGGGGTTGCTGAAGGACGCCGGACAGGCGCTGCCCATTGTCGACGCGGCGGTGTTCAGCCTCGAAAAGGAAACCATTCCCTATTGGAGCAAGTTCCTGCAGGGCTACTACGACAGCTCGGGCATCAGTTCGGACAGCTTCGACCAGGCGGTGCAGTTCTCTGCGGGGGGCGATCCGCAGCTGACCGACAGTATGCGTGCGCAGGACATCCGGTTGGTCACGACGGTCGCGACCTCGCTGTGGTACGTTGGTTTCAACATGCTCGATCCGGTGGTCGGTGGCCTTGCCGAGGATCGTCAGAAATTGCGTCAGGCCCTGTCGATCGCATTCGATTATGACGAGTTCATCTCGATATTTCTCAATGGTCGCGGCATCCCTGCACAGGGGCCGATCCCGCCCGGCTTGTTTGGTCACATCGAGGGCGAGCGGGGCATGAACCCCTACGTCTACGAGGTGCGCGAGGGCAGGGTCCAGCGCCGTTCGGTCGAGGCGGCCAGGAAACTGCTGGCCGAAGCGGGCTATCCGAACGGGCGCGACGCGAAGACGGGCGAGCCGCTGGTGCTGTACTTCGATACCATGGCGAGCGGGCCCGATGCGAAGTCGCGGCTCGATTGGATCAAGAAGCAGCTCGACAAGCTCAATGTGCAGCTGGTGGTTCGCGGCACCGACTACAACCGTTTTCAGGACAAGATCCGCAAGGGCAACGCGCAGATCTTCGAATGGGGGTGGAATGCCGACTATCCCGACCCGGAGAATTTCTTCTTCCTGCTCTACGGGCCGCACAAGAAGGTCGCCAGCGGCGGCGAGAATGCCGCCAATTACGACAATCCCGAATTCGACCGCCTGTTCGAGCGCATGAAGGACATGGAAAACGGTCCGGAACGGCAGGCGATCATCGACGCCATGCTGGCGATCGTGCGCCGCGATGCGCCGTGGATCTTCGCCTACTATCCGAAGTCGTTCGGCCTCACCCATGGCTGGGTACATAACGTGAAACCCAACCTGATGGCGAACAATACCCTCAAGTACCGGCGCGTCGATCCGGCGCTGCGTGCGCAACGACGGTCTGAATGGAACCGTCCGGTGGTTTGGCCGATCGCGCTGCTGGTCGTCGCAATGGCCGCGGCGATCGCACCGGCGGCGGCCGCATGGCGGCGGCACGAGCGGAAGGTGGCCTGATGGGTGCCTACATCCTGCGTCGCCTGCTCTACGCGATCCCGATCCTGATCGGGGTGAACCTGCTCACCTTCGCATTGTTCTTCGTCGTCAACACGCCGGACGACATGGCCAGGCTGCAGCTCGGCGCCAAGCACGTGACACCGGAGGCGATCGAACGCTGGAAGATCGAGCACGGCTATGACAGGCCGTTGCTTCTCAACCGCGAAGCCGAGGGGGCGGCGCAGTTTACCGACACCATCTTCTTCAAGCACTCGGCTGCGATGTTCGCGTTCGAGTTCGGAAAGGGTGACGATGGCCGCGACATCGGCAACGAGATCCTCACCCGCATGGGCCCGAGCCTTGCCATTGCTTTGCCGGTGTTCGTCATCGGCCTTCTGGCCAACATCACGTTCGCGCTCCTGATGGTGTTTTTTCGTTCTACCTATCTCGACGTATGGGGGGTGGTGCTGTGCGTGGTGCTGATGTCGATCTCGGGTCTGTTCTACATCATCGCCGGGCAGTATTTCATCGCCAAGCTCTGGAATCTGCTGCCGATCTCCGGTTTTGGCGAAGGCATCGACGCGTTGAGATTCATCCTGCTCCCGGTGCTGGTGAGTGTGGTGGCAGGGATCGGCAGCGGGTCACGCTGGTACCGCACCATTTTCCTGGAGGAAATCGGCAAGGACTACGTTCGCACCGCTCGCGCCAAAGGCCTCTCCGAAGTGCGCGTGTTGTTCCGCCACGTGCTGAAGAACGGGATGATCCCGATCCTCACCGGAGCGGTGGTGGTGCTGCCGCTGCTGTTCATGGGCAGTCTCATCACCGAATCCTTCTTTGGCATTCCGGGACTCGGCAGCTATACGATCGATGCGATTCAGGCGCAGGATTTCGCGGTGGTGCGTGCGATGGTGTTCCTTGGCTCCTTTCTCTACATCATCGGCCTCATCCTCACCGACATTTCCTATTCGTGGGTTGATCCGCGGGTGAGGCTGCAATGAACATGCAACCGGTGGTCCTGTGGACCGACGCGCTGATCTTCCTGTTGCTGGCGGCGGTTGCCACACTGGTGTGGACAATCCGTCGGCAGGAGCATCTGCGTGCACCGTGGGTGGAGGTGAGGCGGCGTCCGATGGCGATGGCCGCCGTACTGGTGCTGGGTGCGTTCGTGGTGGTCGGGCTACTCGATTCGCTGCACTATCGGGAGCGTCTGCCAGACAGCCCGGCAGATGCACCGCAGTATTCGGTCGAGGTCCGCTCCGTGTTCGATGCGCTGGTGAGCGGCCTGCGTGAACGCCCCGAAAAGACCTATTCGGCGCCCCTGGCCATGCAGTTGTACACAAAGGAATTCATCGAGCGCGATGGCGTCACCGTGCGGGATTATCCACGCCTGAAATTTGGCGGAGCGCACCTCACGGAGGCGCATGAACGCTTGCCAGACATCGCGCGTCGCAGCCTCGTGGGGCTGTCGCAGGGGGCATCGGCGGGACTGCTGCTGTTCGGGTTGCTGGCGGGCTGGCAGGCTCGCCGCACCCAGGTGGCGATCGGCAGCTGGCTCGAGGACTGGGCGAAGGGTGCACTGGACTGGCCGGCGCGGACCATGGTGGGCATGCTGCTGTTGCTGCTGATCCTGATCGGTGTTGTGATGCAGCTGGCGTCGGGATACCACGTGCTTGGCACCGACAAGGTGGGGCAGGACGTGCTCTACATCAGTCTCAAGAGCATCCGCACGGGGCTCGTGATCGGGACCCTGACGACGCTGGTGACGCTGCCGCTGGCGATTGGGCTGGGCATCGCCGCCGGCTATTTCCGCGGCTGGGTCGACGACCTCATCCAGTATGTCTACACCGTGCTCAATTCCATCCCCGGCGTGCTGCTGATCGCGGCGGCGGTGCTGATCGTGCAGCTCTACATCGAGTCGAATCCGGGACTGTTCGACACCGCCGCCGCGCGCGCCGATATTCGCCTGCTCGCACTGTGCCTCATCATGGGGGTGACGAGCTGGACCGGGCTGGCCCGCCTGCTGCGTGGCGAAACGCTCAAGCTCAGAACCCTCGACTACGTCGAGGCGGCGCGCGCCTTCGGCGTGTCGCATGGGCGCATCCTTGGCCGCCATATCTTCCCCAACCTGTTCCACCTCGTGTTGATCGCGATCGTGCTCGACTTCTCCGGATTGGTGCTCGCGGAGGCCGTGCTGTCCTATGTCGGCGTAGGCGTCGATCCTGCCATGCACAGCTGGGGCAACATGATCAACGGCGCCCGTCTCGAACTCGCACGTGAGCCGGTCGTGTGGTGGCAATTGGGCGCTGCCTTCGTCTTCATGTTCGCGCTGGTGCTTTCTGCCAATCTATTCGCCGATGGCGTGCGCGACGCCTTCGATCCCCGGATGGGAGGGCGGCAATGAAGCCATTGCTTGCCGTGCGCGAACTTGTTACCGAGATCGGCGGGGCGCGCGTGGTCGACGGCGTGACCTTCGAGATCGCGGCAGGCGAGACCTATGCGTTGCTGGGTGAATCCGGCTGTGGCAAGTCGATGACGGCGCTTTCCCTGATGCGTTTGCTGCCGGATGGCGGCCGGGCCCGTTCCGGTGTGGTCGAACTCGACGGCGAGAATGTGCTTGCGCTGCCCGAACACGCCATGCGGCAGGTGCGCGGCGGACGGATGGCGATGATCTTCCAGGAACCAATGCTGGCGCTCAATCCCGTCATGCGGGTGGGTGAGCAGATCGGCGAGGCGCTGACGCTGCACCAGAACTTGACAGGTGTGGCGGCGCGCCGCGAGGCGCGGGCGTTGCTCGATGCCGTGGGGGTGCCGGATGCGGAGCGCCGCCTTGACAGCTATCCGTTCGAGCTTTCGGGGGGCTTGCGCCAGCGCATGATGATCGCCATGGCGCTTGCAGGACAACCGAGGGTGCTGATTGCCGACGAGCCGACCACGGCGCTGGATGTGACCATCCAGGCTCAGGTGCTCGACGTCTTGCGCACGCTGCGCAGTGAGCGGCGGATGGGCATGCTGCTGATCACGCACGATCTGGGCGTGGTGGCCGAAAATGCCGACCGCGTCGGCGTGATGTATGCGGGCGAGCTGCTGGAGGAGGGCTCGCGCGCCGCCTTCTTCGCGTCACCGCAGCATCCCTACAGCCGCATGTTGTTCGAGGCGCTGCCGCGTCCCGGCGATGGCGGGCGCCTGGCGACGATTCCCGGTCAGGTGCCGCGCCTCGATGGTACGCAGAACGGCTGCCGTTTCGCGCCGCGCTGCCCCCATGTGATCGACCGTTGCCGCAACGAGGCGCCGACGTGGCAGCTGATCGGTGCACAGCGGGTGCGCTGCCATCGTGCCGGAGAATTGCCCGACGCGGCACGGTGCGCGGAGACGGATCGTAAGACGGCCGGCGAGCGGGCGGAACCATTGTTGCAGGTTGACGGCCTCAAGGTGCATTTTCCCGTCCGCCGCGGCCTGCTGCAGCGCACTGTGGGCCACGTGCGCGCGGTCGATGGCGTTTCGCTTGCCATCGAGGCGGGACGCACGCTGGCGTTGGTGGGCGAATCGGGCTGTGGCAAGACCACCGTGGGCAAGGCACTGTTGCGCCTGATCGAACCCACCGCCGGTAGCGTGGTGCTGGACGGCGTCCGCATGACGCGAACCACGGTCGATCATTTGCGGCGGCGGGCGCAGATGGTGTTCCAGGATCCGTTCAGTTCACTCAATCCACGCATGCGGGTAGCCGACATTCTGCTCGAAGGCATGGATGCACTTGGGGTCGGCGCAGCGCGTGCGCGGCGGGATGCCGTGGCGCGGCTGCTGGAGCAGGTGGGACTGCCCGAGGACGCCGGCGGCCGCTACCCGCACGCGTTTTCAGGTGGTCAGCGGCAGCGCATCGCCATCGCGCGTGCGCTGGCCGTATCGCCCCGCCTGGTGATCTGCGACGAGCCGACCAGCGCGCTCGACGTGTCTGTGCAGGCGCAGATCCTGAACCTGCTGAAGGACCTGCAGGCGGAACTGGGCCTGGCCTATCTTTTCATCACGCACAACCTTGGTGTCGTCGACTATCTTGCGCACCGCGTTGCAGTCATGTATCTCGGCCGCATCGTCGAGTCCGGCCCTGCCGCCGAGGTGTTGCGCGCACCGCGCCACCCCTACACCCAGGCCCTGGTCGCGGCGGTGCCGCACATCGAGGCGCGCGCTGGCGGCGCTGTCCCGCGACTGGCCGGCGACCAGCCTTCATCCATCGACCCGCCCGCCGGCTGCCACTTCCACCCGCGTTGCCCGCATGCCAGCGCGCAGTGCCGCGAGACCTACCCTGCGGATACGCCGCTGGGGCCGGAGCACTGGGTGAGATGCCACTGGGTGGCGGCGGGATGAGGGCGTGCCCCGTTCAGGGCTGGTTGACGACGAGCCGCTGGCCGGGCCGGAGGGGGATGTCGCGCCCTGTGCCCGGGTTCCACGACGCCAGATCGGCGAGGCTGACATCGAAACGACGGGCGATGCCGTAAAGGGTGTCACCGCGTCCGACCGTGTAATGGACGGGCTGCGCCGGTCTTTCAGTGTGCACCTTGAGGCCGACCCTCTGCACGGCACCCGGCGGCAGCTCCGCGGCGGCCTCTTTGTCAGGAGACAGCCTGAGAACCTGGCCGGGCCGAAGGTCGCCCGAAAGCCCCGGGTTGGCCCGCACCAACTGGTCGATGGCGAGGCCGTGGCGGCGTGCAATGCCATAAAGGGTGTCGCCGCGTTGCACTTCGTGCCGGGTGGTACTGGACGTCACCTCCCTCGTGGCCGGGCCATCGCGCCCCTTGACCGGCACCAGAAGCGTCTGCGCCCGCACCAGCTTGCCATGCCTGACCTGCATCTGGTTGTGCGCGTCCAGCCGCGCCACCGTGGTTCCGAAGCGCTGCGCGATTGCTTGCGGGCGCTCGCCCTTTTGCGCGGCGTAGGGCTGCCAACTGTCCCAGTCGCCGCTTGCGAGATTGCGTTGAAACTCGTCTGCCTTCTCGACGGGTACGAGGAGATTGACCGGTGTGTCGGAACGGATGATCTTGCGCGGAAATGCGGCATTGAGGGCGAGGAATTCGTCGCTGCTGACGCCCGCCAGCCGGGCGGCGGATTGCACGTCGAGGCTGGCGTGCACGGTGACCTGGTCGAAATGCGGGCGGTTCGCCAGCGGCTCGACCGTGATGCCGAAGCGTTCCGGCTCGCCAACGATGTTGCAGACGGCCAGCAGTTTCGGCACGTAGTGGCGCGTTTCATTGGGTAGCGAGAGGCTGGCGTAGTCGGTTGGCAGGCCCAGCTCGACGTTTTTCCGGATCGCGCGCGCAACGCAGCCTTCTCCACAGTTGTAGGCGGCCAGGGCCAGTTGCCAGTCGCCGAAATCGAGGTAGAGCTTGCCCAGGTAATCCAGTGCCGCACGCGTCGCTTCCGTAAAGTCGCGGCGGCCGTCGTACCAGCTGTCCTGCTTCAAGCCGTAGAGCCGGCCGGTGGAAGGAATGAACTGCCAGATGCCGGACGCGGCGGAGGGCGACAGCGCGGTTGGGTTGAAAGCACTTTCGATCATCGGCAGCAGCGCGATTTCCATCGGCATCGCACGCTGGTCGAGTTCCTCGACAATGTGGTAGAGGTAGGGGCGGGCACGCTCCAGCAGTCGCCGCACGTTCTGCGGCCGGTCGGCGAACCAGGCTTCATGGACGGCGACGAGCGGGTTCGGCTGGGCCGAATCGTCGATCCTGAAGCCGTCGCGCACGCGTTCCCAGACGTCGTCGTGCCGTATCTGCTTGGCCGCCGTCACTTCGGGCACTCCCGCGTCGTGCCATTGCAGCGCCCGGATGCCAGGCGGGAGAGGCTCCGCGGCGGCGGCAGGCAGGCTCGCAGCCAGGGCCAGTGCAAGGCAGCCATGGCGCAAGCTTCGGAATCCAGGCAAGACACGTCCCCACGCAATGAATCTGCGGCCAATCCTAAGCCGATCCTGCGGCAGCGGTCAACCGTCCCAGGCGTCCTTGACGGCGCGGATCGTACCGAACACTTCGGCTGGTGTCGGGCACGATCGTCCCAACCGCATGGCGGCAAAGGCTTGCATGGACGGTTCGTGGAAGCGCAGGAAGGGGTTTGTCGCCCGCTCCAGCGCCAGGGTCGAGGGCAGGGTGGGTTGGCCAGCCGCGCGCAGGGCACGGTCATTGCGCGCACGTTCGAGCAGCGCGGGATTCTCACCGTCGACGGTCAGGGCGAAGTCAATATTTGAGAGGGTGTATTCATGTGCGCAGCAGACTCGGGTAGCATCCGGCAACGCGAGCAGGGTCTCGATGCTCGCGGCCATCATGGCGGCATCGCCTTCGAACAGCTTGCCACATCCGCAGCCGAACACGGTGTCGCCGCAGAAGAGGCAACCGTGTCCGAGGTAGCTCACATGGTCGAGGGTATGGCCGGGGGTTGCGTGCACGGCGAAGCGCAGGGCGGGGGCGGGCAGGTCGATCGTGTCACCGCCGCGCACGAAATGGGTGACTCCGGGGATCCGTGGGTTGTTCGGCGCGTGTACCGCACAACCATATCGTTGACGCAGCTGGGGGATGCCGCCAGTATGATCGCGGTGATGGTGGGTGACGAGAATGGCTGCCAGTGTCAGGCCATGCGCGTCGAGATACGCGATGACCGGCGCCGCTTCGCCCGGGTCAACGGCGACGGCGTGGCGGGTGTCGTGCCATATCCAGATGTAGTTGTCTTCGAACGCAGGCAAGGGAATCAGGGTCAACATGAGCAGGGGCCGCAAAGAGGGGGAAGGATTATGTTATCCAGACTGAACACCGAATGGTTCGATACGCCGCTGGGAACGCATCTGCTGTTCCGCGAGCAGCGCTATTTCGACAATGCGGTCTCCGATGTATTCGGTTTCAATGCGGTGCAGGTCGGCCTGCCGCAACTGGATTTCCTGCGCAACAGCCGCATCCCCCTGCGCGTGACCTGCGCCGTGGAGGCGCCGGCCGACGTGCGCGCCGATCCGATGTTCCTGCCGTTCGAGAGCCAGTCGCTCGACCTCATCCTGCTGCCGCACGTGCTCGAATACAGCGCCAACCCGCACCAGGTGTTACGTGAAGCCGAGCGCGTGCTGCGCCCGGAGGGCCGTCTGGTGCTCGCCGGTTTCAACCCGCGCAGCCTGTGGGGGCTGGCGCGCCGGCTGCAGGGCGGGGAACGCGGCTATCCGTGGAATGGCAATTTTCTCAACGTGTCGCGGGTGAAGGACTGGATGGCGCTGCTCGGTCTGGAGGTCGCAGCAGGGAGCATGTGCTGCTATCGTCCGCCGATCAACCGCGAGAACTGGCTGCGCCGGCTGCGCTTCATGGAGCCGGCGGGCGACCGCTGGTGGGCGATGGGCGGCGGCGTGTACTTCCTGCAGGCGGTCAAGCGCGTGCAGGGCATGAACATCATCCTGCCGCAATGGTCGAATCCGGTGTCGCAACTGCTGGCGCCGGCCGCCAAGGTGGTCAATCTCAAGCATTACCGGGTGCGGCGTGAGCGCTGAAACGATACAAATCTATACGGACGGCGCCTGCAAGGGCAATCCGGGCGCCGGCGGCTGGGGGGCGTTGCTGGTAGCGGGCGCGCATCGCAAGGAACTTTGCGGCGGCGAGGCGCAGACCACCAACAACCGCATGGAAATGACCGCAGTGATCCGCGCGCTGGAAGCACTCAAGCGGCCGTCGAAAGTGTCTGTGCATACCGACTCGCAGTATGTGCAGAAAGGCGTCAGCGAGTGGATGGCGGGCTGGAAGAAGCGCAACTGGCGTACCTCCGACGGCAAGCCGGTGAAGAATCAGGACCTGTGGCTGCAACTCGACGCCCTGAGCCGGCTTCACGAAATCCAATGGAACTGGGTGCGTGGCCATGCAGGCCACCCTGAGAACGAGCGCGCCGACGCCCTGGCCAATCAGGGCGTGCTGCAGGGCGCCGCGAACTGACCGACACGAATCATGCGCCAGATCATTCTTGACACAGAAACCACCGGCCTCGATCCCAATCAGGGACACCGCGTCATCGAGGTGGCGGCGGTCGAAATGGTCAACCGCCGGCTTACCGGCATGCATCTGCACCGTTATGTGAATCCCGAACGCGAAGTCGATCCCGGCGCCATGCAGGTCCACGGCATCACCAACGAATTCCTGCAGGACAAGCCGCGTTTTGCCGATGTTGCACAGGAGTTCGTCGACTTCATCCAGGGGGCCGAACTGGTCATTCACAACGCGCCATTCGATGTCGGTTTTCTCGACATGGAGCTGCGTCTGCTCGGCATGTCGCCGCTGAAGACCTGGTGCGAGGGCGTGACCGACACCCTGGCGATGGCAAAAGCGATGCGTCCCGGCCAACGCAACAACCTCGACGCGCTGTGCCGGCATTACGGTGTCGACAACGCTGCGCGCACCTTGCATGGTGCGCTGCTCGACTGTGAACTGCTGGCGGCCGTTTATCTGGCCATGACGCGTGGACAGGAGACACTGTCGATTGGACTGGACGCGGCGCGGGCCGACGCGCGGCCCCTTGGGCATGTACGCCCGCGACCGGTGATGCTGCCGGCGTCAGGCGAGGAACTTGCAGCCCATGCCGCATTGCTCCAGGCGATCGATCGGGAGAGCAAGGGAGCGTGTCTCTGGTGCCGCTCAGAGGAGGCGGTTTGACCGCTGAAATTCCTGGACGGCTGTTACGCGCCCTGCGGAAGTGGTCAGGGGTGCTGGCGGTGGTCTTGCTGGCGAGCGTTTCGGTGCAGGCCTTCGCCGCCCGCGTCATGGTGGTGCTGAGCGACGATTCAGCGCCCTACCAGGAGATCTACCAGGTCGTTCGGGTGATGCTTGGCGACGCCGGTCATGACGTTGCGCAGACCTATGCCAAGGGTCTCGCCGGACGCTTGCCGGATTCTTCCCAGCTGATCATCGTGGTGGGCGTCGCCGCCGCCGAGGCGGTGGCTGAGACGACGAGCCGTACGCCGACACTGGCGGTGCTGGTGCCGCGAGGCTGGTACGCGAGGACCGGACGGGCGGCTTTGGCCGACGGTGGACGGCGCAGTGTCTCGGCGATCTATATCGACCAGCCCTTCGAGCGCCAGGTGCAACTCGCCCGCCTGGCGTTTCCGGAGGCCCGTCGTGTTGGCGTCGTTCTGGGTACCGAGCAGGGGGGGCTTGCAACCGAATTGGTGCCCGCCCTTGCCACCCAGCAGTTCGAACTCGTCAAGCAGACCGTGGCGGCCGACGCGCGCCTGATCACGACGCTGGAAAACGTGCTCACCGGTTCGGATCTGCTGCTGGCAGTGCCCGATCCTCAGGTTTTCAGCCGCAATACGGCGCAGAGCATCTTTCTCACGACGTATCGCTACCGGATTCCAGTACTGGGCTACTCGCGTTCGCTCACACGCTCCGGTGCATTGCTGTCACTGCACTCGAGCCCCGCTCAGATCGGCCGCCAGGCTGCGGAGTCGGCGAATCAGGCGTTGCAGGGCGCGACGCTGCGCTTGCCTGCACCGTCCTATCCGGCGTATTTCAGCGTTTCAGTCAATGAACACGTGGCGCGCTCCCTTGGTATCGGCCTGCCGTCCGAGGCGGAACTGGAAAAACGCCTGGGAGGCGCGAACTGATGCGGTATGTACCGGGGATCAGGGGGCGCGTCATCGGGCTGGCCGTGGTGCCGGTGATCATTGTCGGGGTCTTGCTGTTCGTCCAGCTCATCGCGTCCAAGATAGACGATCTCGACGAATCCTTGCGGACCCGTGCCGTGGCCATCGCCCGGCAACTCGCTCCGGCTTCGGAGTATGGTGTCGCCTCCGGTAATGCGGACGTGTTGCGAACACTTCTGGAAAAGGCGGCGATCGAACCGGACATTCGCGGCGTGGTGGTCCTCTCCGATGACGGGCACCTGCTGGCGCAGGCCGGTCTCGGCAACTGGAACGGCTTGTCGCATGCGGGGTTGCCCACGGATCGCATTCTGCAGATGGAATACAGGGATCATCTGGTCTACTACGCGCCGATTACCCGTACCGAGGTGGCTGTGGAGGATTACGCGTCACTCGACGAAGACGCCGCCCGGGCCAGCCAGACCGAGCGGCTGCTGGGCTGGGTGGGGCTCGATGTCTCGCGCAGCGCCACGCTGCGCAGCCAGCGCGAGGCGATCCAGCGCAGCCTCGCGATCCTGCTGGCCGGGCTTGCGGTCAGCCTGTTTCTTGCCTGGCGGATCGGGCGGCAGATCACGCGCCCGATCCTCGCCCTGACGCATGCGGTCAGCCGTATCGGCGAGGGCCATCTCGACCAGCGCGTCGAGGCCGACAGCAACGCCGAGTTGGGCATGCTGCAGCGTGGCGTCAACCACATGGCGGCGCACCTCGAGGCGATGCAGGGCGAGATGCAGGAGAAGATCGATCGAGCCACCGCACGGCTGGTATTCCAGGCCAGCCACGATGCGCTGACCGGGCTCATCAACCGGCGCGAGTTCGAACTGCGCCTGGAACGTGCGCTGCAGACCGCCCTGCAGCAGGGGCGCGAGCACGCACTGTGCTACATGGACCTCGATCAGTTCAAGGTGATCAACGATTCGTGCGGGCACGCTGCGGGTGACGAGCTGCTGCGACAACTGGCGCTACTCCTCAAGGGCAACCTGCGCGAGCGCGACACGCTGGCCCGTCTCGGTGGTGACGAGTTTGCGCTTCTGCTGGAGAACTGTGGCATCCAGGATGCGCTGGAGGTCGCGGATACGTTCCGTAATGAAGTGCAACGTTTCCGCTTCAAGTGGGGTGACCGCGTGTTCTCGGTTGGAATGAGCGTCGGCATGGTCGCGATCGACTGCGACAGCGGGACGGCAGCGAGCCTGTTGACGGCAGCGGACGCTGCCTGCTACGTCGCGAAGGACCGCGGCCGCAACCAGATCCACCTGTATGAAAAGCGGGATTCGGACCTCGTACGCCATCGTGGGGAGATGCAGTGGGTGACGCGCATCCATCGGGCACTGGAGGAGAAGCGGTTGCGCTTGTCCTGGCAGGAAATCCGGCGCACCGACGGCGGCGACAAGAACACCCGGCACGTCGAACTGCTGCTGCGCATGCTCGACGATGACGGCGGCGAGATCATGCCGATGGCATTCATCCCCGCGGCCGAGCGCTATTTCATCATGCCGGCGCTCGACACCTGGGTGATCGGAGAGACGCTGCATGTGTGCAGGCGGTACCTCCAATCGGAATGCGAAGCGCACTGCCTGTTCGCGATCAATCTCTCCGGCGCCTCCCTGAAGGATCCCGAGTTCCGTCGCATGCTGCTTGGCCATCTCGAGGGTGCCCCGGAACTCGGCCCGCATCTGTGCTTCGAAATCACCGAGACCGCTGCGATTGGCAACCTGTCGGTGGTCAATGGTTTCATCGAGGCCATGAGGGGTTTTGGTTGCAGCTTTGCGCTCGACGATTTCGGCAGCGGCCTGTCGTCCTTTACTTATCTGAAAAACCTGAAGGTCGATTATCTCAAGATCGATGGGGCGTTCGTGCGCGATATCGCAACCAATCCGATCGACCGCTCCATGGTCGAAGCGATTCACCGCATCGGCCACCAGATGGGCCTGCGCACCGTTGCCGAGTATGTCGAATCTGCGCAGACCCTGGCGCTGCTGCGCGAGATCGGAGTGGATTACGTGCAGGGCTCGGGCGTTCACCGACCGGAGCCGCTGGAGACGCTGTGCCGGCCGAAATGAGGCTCGTTGCGCCGTTCAGTCGCTGACGCCGAAGCCTGCGTCGATGATGGCTGCCACCATTGCCGGCCGATCGACGTGCGCGGGATCGTAGGTTACGCGTGCTGCGCCCGGGGCGAGGGTGACTTCGACCGTCTGCACGCCGGGCAGGGCCTTGAGTACGTTGGTGACGCTGTTCACGCAGCCGCCGCAACTCATGCCGGTGACCGTGAGGGTGATTTCAGACATGGACAAGCCTCAAGAACCGTTCGAGGCCAAATTCTACTTCTTGCGCGGACGTTTGCGCAGGGTTTCCTTGGTGTGGTCGATCAGGCGGTCGGCGACCACCTCGGCGTCGACGCTGAAGCTGCCGTCGGCCAATGCGGCCTTGACCGCCTCGACCTTGCCGGCATCGGTGACCTCGACCGATGCCAACTGGGCTTCGAGCGTACGGACACGCGTGCTCGATTCGGTCAGCGTCAACGAATCGCCGCTGCCTGCGGCCGGGGTGGAGGTCTTGCCGGCCCCCTTGCCCTTGGTGGCAGCAACCTTCGGGGTGGAGGCGGGCGTGATGCGCTTGTCGATTTTCACGGGCGGTCCTGTAGCGGTTCCGGGGAAGTTCTTATCTGGGTATACCTACGGCAGTTTTCCGGAAAACCTTAGCGTGAAGGATCGCAGGGACAGGCTCGTCACGTCCTTTCTTCACGCGGTCCACCTGGCCGTGACGATCTGGAGCTGGTTGATTCGGCTGGCATTCTCGATCGCCGCCCAGCGCGACAGGCGTCATGGACGCAATCACGGGTTTCGATGCCGTATCGACTCTACGCCCTCATCGTTCGCTCGCGGGCCTGGTCGGTGGAGCCCAGGCTTGAAACACTGGCTTGGCGAGCGGGGAACAAGCGGGTGGTTTTCATCGTCAGGGTTGGCAACGGCCATGCCTGTCAGCCGGGATGAATCCTTGGGGCTGGGCTTCGGCCCGACAGTCGTGTTGAAACCCGGCCGAACCCGTTGGTTGGGTAATGCCTCAATCGTTAATGCAGCATGCGGGTCTAGACGAGCAGATGCGAGGCCAGCCCGTCGGCCAGCTTGGGCTCGAACCAGGTGGACTTGGGCGGCATGACCTCGTTGGCATCGGCCACCGCCATCAGATCCGCCATGCCGGTGGGGTGAAGTGAGAGTGCCAGGGCCATTTCGCCGCTGTTGACGCGCTTTTCCAGTTCGGCCAGCCCACGGATGCCGCCGACGAAGTCGATGCGCTTGTCGCGCCGCGGGTCGGTGATGCCGAGGAGGGGCGCGATCAGGTTGTTCTGCAGCAGGCTGACGTCGAGGCGGCCCACCGGGTCAGCGGGGATGAGTTCGGGGCGGATGGCGAGGTTGTACCAGCGGTGATCAAGATAAAGCCCGAACTCGCCGGGGCGCGAGGGTTTGACGGGTTCCGAAGCGGTTTCCACGCTGAACGCGCCGCCAAGCTTCTCCAGAAAGCTGGCAGCGGACAGGCCGTTGAGGTCCGTGATGACGCGGTTGTAGTCCATGATGCGCATCTCATGCGCAGGGAAGATCACCGACAGGAAGAAGTTGTAGGGCTCGTTGCCGGTGTGGCCCGGGTTGGCGGCGCGGCGCGCGGCGGCGATGCGCGAGGCCGACGCCGAGCGGTGGTGGCCATCGGCGATGTAGAGCGCGTGCATGGCGTTGAATGCGCTGGTCAGGCGTGCCTGCGTGGCGGCGTCGCGGATCACCCACAGGGTGTGGCGCACGCCGTCGAGTTTAGCGTCCGAATCCGGCGTGCCGGCCGAGGCCGCGGCGAGGATGGCGTCGACCTCGGGCGCGTCCGGGTAGGCGAGCAGCACCGGCCCCGTCTGCGCGTCGAGCGCATCGATCTGGCGCACGCGGTCGTCTTCCTTGTCGGGGCGGGTGAACTCGTGCTTGCGGATGCGGTTGGTGTCGTAGTCGGCGACCGAGGCGGCGGCGACCAGGCCAGTCTGGCTGTGGCTGCCCATGACGATGCGATAGGCGTAATAGCAGGGCGCCGGATCGCGCGTCAGCACGCCCGCCTCGACCATTGCGCGCAGGTTCTGCGCGGCCTTGGCGTAGACCTCGGGCGCGTAGGGGTCCGTGCCCGCCGGCAGGTCGATTTCCGGCTTGGAAATGTGCAGGAAGCTCCACGGGCGGCCGTGCGCGCGTTCACGCGCCTCCTCGGTCGAGAGCACGTCGTAGGGCGGGGCGACGACGTCGTTGGCGCGGCTGGGGGCGGGACGGAGGGCGGCGAAGGGCTGGATCAGGTTCATGAGCGATTACGCGTTTGCAGGGGTCAAGGGGTCGCCGAGCGCGGCCAACAGGGCATTCACCGCGCCCACGCGGCGGGCCAGGTCGGGCAGGTTGATGGCAAGTTTCAGGCGATCCGGGCCGGCCAGCCGGTAACCGGCCTTGCCCTGGATCAACTGGATAATTTTACCCGGATCGATGGGCGGGTTGGGGACGAATTGCACGCTCATCCCGTCGCCCGATACGTCGAGCTTGACGATGCCATACGCGCGCGTCGTCATGCGCAGGCGGTGCACGGCGAGCAGCGCGCGCGCTGTGTCGGGCAGTTCGCCGAAGCGGTCGACCAGTTCCTCCTGCATCGCCGTCAGGTCTTCCAGCGTGTGGCAGCTCGCCAGGCGCTTGTACAGCACCAGACGCTCGTGCACGTCGGGGCAGTAATCGTCGGGCAGCAAGGCGGGCAGATGCAGGTTGATTTCCGAAACCACGCCGAGCGGCTGGTTCATGTCGGGTTCCTTGCCCGCCTTCAGGCTCGCCACCGCACTGGCCAGCATCTCGTTGTAGAGCGAGAAGCCGACTTCGAGGATTTCCCCGCTCTGCTTCTCGCCGAGCACCTCGCCGGCGCCGCGGATCTCCATGTCCTGCATGGCGAGGTGGAAGCCCGAGCCGAGCTCCTCCATCAGCTGGATCGCTTCCAGGCGCTTCTTCGCCTGCGGCGTGAGGCTGCGGTCCTCCTCCACCAGAAGATAGGCGAAGGCCTGGTGGTGCGAGCGCCCCACGCGGCCGCGCAACTGGTGCAACTGCGCGAGGCCGAACTTGTCGGCGCGGTTGATGAGGATGGTGTTGGCGGTCGGTACGTCGATGCCGGTCTCGATGATGGTGGTGCACAGCAGGATGTCATAGCGTTGCTGGTAGAAGTCGCGAATGACCTGTTCGAGTTCACGCTCGCTCATCTGCCCGTGGCCGACGCGGATGCGCGCTTCCGGCAGAAGCTTCTCCAGCCGCTCGCGCATGTTTTCGATCGTGCTGACCTCGTTGTGCAGGAAGTACACCTGGCCGCCGCGCTTCAGTTCGCGCAGCACCGCTTCACGGATCAGGCCAGGGGAAAATGCATGCACGAAGGTCTTGATCGCCAGCCGCTTCTGCGGCGCCGTGGCAATGACCGAGAAGTCGCGGATGCCTTCGAGCGACATCGCCAGCGTGCGCGGGATCGGCGTCGCGGTCAGCGTCAGCACGTCGACCTCGGCGCGCAGCGCTTTCAGCTGTTCCTTCTGGCGCACGCCGAAGCGGTGCTCCTCGTCGAGGATGACGAGACCGAGGCGGGCGAACTTCACGTCCTTCTGGATCAGCCGATGGGTGCCGATGACGATGTCGATGCTGCCGTCCTTCAGGGCGTCGAGCGCCGCTGCCTGCTCCTTCGCGGTGCGGAAACGTGAGAGTTCGGCGAGCTTCACCGGCCACGCCGAAAAGCGGTCGGAGAAGTTGTTGAAGTGCTGTTCGGCGAGCAGCGTGGTGGGCACCAGCACGGCCACTTGATAGCCGCCCATCACCGCCATGAAGGCGGCGCGCAGCGCGACCTCGGTCTTGCCGAAGCCCACATCGCCGCACACCAGGCGGTCCATCGGCTTGCCCGATTGCATGTCGCCCATCACCGCGGCGATCGCCGCCGCCTGGTCGGGCGTTTCCTCGTAGCCGAAGCCTTCGGCGAAGGCCTCGTAATCGTGCGGCGAGAACTGGAACGCGTGGCCCTCGCGCGCGGCACGCAGCGCGTACAGGTTCAGCAGTTCCGCCGCGGTGTCGCGTGCCGCCTGCATCGCGCGGCGGCGTGCTTTTTCCCACTGGTCGGTGCCCAGCTTGTGCAGTGCAACCTCGCCTTCGCCGGCCCCGGAATAGCGCGAGATCAGGTGCAGGTTGGCGACCGGCACGTAGAGCTTGTCGCCCCTGGCGTATTCGAGCTGCAGGAACTCGGTATCGCCGTCGCCGAGATCCATGTTGACGAGGCCGAGATACTCGCCGACGCCGTACTGCGCATGCACCACCGGGTCGCCCGGCTTGAGCTCGGACAGGTCGCGCAGCAGGCTGTCGATCTGCGTGGCGCGGACCTCTCGCGCGCGCCGTGTCTTCGGCGGGATGGCGTAGAGCTCGGTCTCCGTGATGACAGCGAGCGTGCCATCGACGGCGATGAAACCTTCGGCGAGCGGGCCGTGCGTAAGCCGGATGCGGACATCGCCTGACAGCGCCTCGGCCCAGCCGTCGACGAGCATGGCATCAAGACCATGCTCGGCGAGGTATTCGTGCAGCGTTTCGCGGCGGCCGGCCGAAGGCGCTACGATCAAGACCTTTCCGGCAAACTCGTCGATGAAGGTCTTCAACTTGGCGACGGGATGCGCCTCGCGGCGGTCGACCGCAATCGGTGGCAGCGGGCCCGCCAGTCCCTCGCCACTCTGCTGGATGTCGAGACGATCGTAGTCGCGGGCGAGCACAAAGAAGGCTTCGGTCGACAGGAACAGCTCGGCCGGTGGCAGCAGCGGCCGGTCCTTGTCGCCAGACAGCAGGCGGTGACGTCCCTGTGCGTCGGTCCAGAACGCCTGCCCCGCGGGGTCGAGCACGCCGTGCGCCACCAGGCGGGTCGCTCTTGGCAGGTAGTCGAACAGTGTCGCCGTCTGCTCGAAGAACAGCGGCAGATAGTACTCGATGCCCGCCGGCGCGAGGCCGTTGCTTACGTCCTTGTAAAGCTTGGATTTCGACGGATCGCCCTCGAAGCGCTCGCGGAAATTCTGGCGAAAGCGCGTGATGCCCGCCTCGTCGAGCGGGAACTCGCGCGCCGGCAGCAGACGCACTTCGCTCACCGGATAGATGCTGCGCTGGGTGTCGACGTCGAATGCCCGTAGCGTCTCGATCTCGTTGTCGAACAGGTCGATGCGGTACGGCACCACGCTGCCCATCGGGAAGAGGTCGATCAGCCCGCCGCGTACCGAGAACTCGCCTGGCGCATACACCTGGGTGACGTGGGTGTAGCCGCCGAGCGCCATCTGTGCGCGGAAAGCCGCCTCGTCGAGGATGTCCTTCTGCTTGAGAAAGAAGGTGTGCGCCGCAAGGAAAGCCGGCGGGGCGAGGCGGTACAGTGCGGTGGAAAGCGCGACCACTGCGATGTCGAAGTCGCCGCGCGAAATCTGGTGGAGCGTCGCCAGCCGCTCCGAGATCAGGTCCGGGTGCGGCGAGAAGGCGTCATAGGGCAGCGTCTCCCAGTCGGGGAAGGCGCACACCCGCAGCGCCGGGGCAAACCAGCGCAGTTCCTCGGCCAGCCGGTTGGCGTCCCACGCGCTCGCGCACACCACCGCCAGCGGCGTGGCCTGACGCGCCAGCTCGGCAAGATAGAGCGCGTCGGCCGCGCCGGCGAGACCGGACTGACGATGGCCGGAAGAGGGAGGAACGGGGGCGAACTGCATGCAAAAAAGCAGGATTATATCGGGCGGGCGATGCCCCGGGGCCGCGGTTATAATCTGGCATCTCCAAATTTACCCAGTCCATCCATGAGCCTCGACCGCGTCAGTTCCGGCCGCAACCTGCCCGATGACTTCAACGTCATCGTCGAAATCCCCGCCCACGGTGAACCCGTCAAGTATGAGGTTGACAAGGAATCCGGCGCGATGTTCGTCGACCGCTTCATGTCCACGTCCATGCATTACCCATGCAACTACGGCTACATCCCGCACACCCTGTCGGAAGACGGCGACCCCGTCGATGTGCTGGTGGTCACGCCGATCCCGCTCATCACCGGCGTGGTGGTGCGTTGCCGCCCCCTGGGTATGCTGAAAATGACCGACGAAGCGGGTGTCGATGCGAAGCTCCTCGCCGTTCCGGTCGACAAGCTGTGCGGCCTGTACCACGGCGTGAACAAGCCGGAAGACCTGCAGCCGCGACTGCTCGCGCAGATCGCCCATTTCTTCGAGCACTACAAGGACCTCGAGCCCGGCAAGTGGGTGAAGGTCGACGGCTGGGCCGGCATCGACGACGCCCGCGCGGAAATCCTCGCCGGGGTCGAACGTTATCGGAATGCGCGCGACAAGCCGGCGTTCTGATGGCAGGGGTCGGGATTCAGGGATCAGGATTCAGGGAGGATGCTTGCGCGGTTTGTTAAATAGACGCAGCCAAAGGCTGCACCACCCCTGGCCCCTGCATCCTGGCCCCTGACCCCTCAAGAACCGATGAAAATCTGCATCCTCTCCGATTCCCACGACAACCGCCGCCTGCTCGGCGCGGCGGTCGAGCACGCGCGCGCCCATGGCGCCCAGGCCGTGCTGCACTGCGGCGACGTCGTCGCGCCGACCACCCTGCGCGTGCTGCAGAAGTTCGAACTGCCGGTGCACGTCATCCATGGCAACAACACCGGCGACCTCTACAACATGAGCCGGCTCGCTGCCGAATCTAACAGCGTCATCCGCTACCACGGCCAGGACGCCGCCATCACCCTGGCCGACCGCAACATCTTTCTCGTGCACTACCCGCATTACGCCCGCGCGCTCGCCTGCACCGGCGACTACGATTTGGTGTGCTGCGGCCACGACCACAAGGCCAGTATCATGCAGGTCGCCACGGTCAAGGGCGGCCACGCCTGGCTCGTCAACCCCGGCACCGTCGGTGGGGTGGGGTCCCCGCCCAGCTACATCATGGCCGATCTCGCGGCGATGACGTTCGAGATTGTCCCAGTCGAGGCCGCGCCCGCGTCGATCCTGCCGCCGGTCACTCCGCACGTGTAGCGCGAATATTCCAACGAGACGACGTAAAACCACTCCCCCTCGCGGGTGGGGAAGGGTGGGGGAGAACGAGTTTCTGGTATTGACCGCGTTCGAAAGGGCGTGAGGCCGATTCCTGTTGAAGTGGGAATTGCGTGGCTCGGCTTCGTGATAGCTGGTTATCTACAGTGGTTTGTGTACGGCCCAGGTCTAAGGAACAAATTTGCACGATGGAAGCAGGAATCAAACGGGCCAAGCTCGTAGCAATTACTCATGAGTCAGTAATTTAGACAACATACGGTCCACGAGAAGTGCTCGCGGGCAGGCGGGGTCACAGGCAGGCAGGGTCAAGGCAGGCGGGGTCACAAGGCGGGCGGGGTCACAAGGCGGGCGGGGTCAGGTCTTGCCGCAAATTCTCTGTATCCGATGCGGGGACATGGGCTGAACCGGTAGATGCACAGCCGTTGGCGGTTCGCTACGCGCCCTGTGCTACGCTCCCGCCATGCGACTTCCCAGCCTCCGACAACGTCTCCGCGGCCTCGGTGCTGCCCCTTGCCACGAGGGGCGCGTGCTGCGGGCGTGGGCTCAGGGGCGCTCGCTCGACAATAAGAAACAGCGTGCTGAAGACTTTCTGCCACGGGCGCTGCGCGCGGAATTGCCAGGCCTCTTCGATGAGTTGCGCGGTCTGGCGCGGGTGCATTCCGAGCACGCCGGCGAGGATGGCTCGGCGCGACTGCTGGTGGAACTGGCGGATGGGCAGACGGTGGAAAGCGTGCTGCTGCCGCGCGATGGCGTGTGCGTGTCCACGCAGGTGGGCTGCGCGGTGGGCTGTGTGTTCTGCATGACCGGCCGCGCCGGTTTGCTGCGCCAGCTTTCCGGCGCAGAGATCGTCGCGCAGGTGGTGCTGGCGCGCAGCCGTCGTCCGGTGAAGAAGGTGGTGTTCATGGGCATGGGGGAACCGGCCCATAATCTGGACAACGTGCTGGAGGCCATCGACCTGCTCGGTGTCGAAGGCGGCATCGGCCACAAGAATCTGGTGTTTTCGACCGTCGGCGACCACCGTGTATTCGAGCGCTTGCCGCAATCGAACGTGAAACCCGCGCTGGCGCTCTCGCTGCACACCACCAATCATGAATTGCGCCGGCGCCTGCTGCCCAAGGCGCCCGACATCGCGCCGGCCGAACTGGTCGAGCTGGGCGAGGTGTATGCCCGCCGCACTGGCTACCCGATTCAATACCAGTGGACGCTGCTCGAAGGCATCAACGACACCGAGGCCGAGCTGGAAGGGATCGCTCGCCTCTTGGCGGGCAAGTACGCGGTGATGAACCTGATTCCCTACAACCCCACCGAGGGCGACGGCTTCCGCCGCCCGAGTTGGGATCACGCAGCCGGGATGGCACGCCACCTGCATGGGCGAGGAATTCTGACCAAGCTGCGCCACTCCGCCGGGCAGGACGTGGAGGGGGGGTGCGGACAGTTGCGGGCGCGGGCGCTGGGTGCGGCGGCAGGCCGCTGACGCGGCGGAATCGGTCACATCCATTTTTCAGAAGGGCACTCCGGATGAAACGCAGCGCATTTCTGCAGCCACTCTCACGCGAGCACCATACGGCCCTGTCCGTGGCGAAGTCCTGCATCCGCGCCGGGCAGTCGGGTGAGGCGGTGTTGATGGAACAGGCCTGCCAGCGTCTTTTGGGGAGCTTCGCGGTTGAGCTGGACCGGCATTTCGAAGTCGAGGAGCGTTCGCTTCTTCCGTTGCTGAAGGGGGCGGCAGGGGCCACCTTGGTACGGCGCACGCTGGAGGATCACCAGGCCTTGCGCGAGTTGATCAAGGATCTGCGGTGCACCGATGGGGAGCGCCTGGAGCGCTTTGGCAAACGCCTGGTGGATCATGTGCGCTTCGAAGAGCGGGAGCTGTTTCCGGCACTGGAGAAGCTGGCTTGAGCCCGAAGGGGAAGACGGCGGTGTGACGTCGATGTGGGCGTGTCTTGCTTGGGTGCCGGGGCGAGCATTCTGGCATGGAGCAGGCGTGCGGTGCGGCGGTTCAAGCGCCTCCCGCCTTCTTGCCTGCCCGATACACGGCCAGCAGGGCTGCCTTGAAATCGGGCCTTGCGTCCCAGTCGCGAATCGCCAGAACACCTTCGGCGATTGCGCGCGCTTCCGGCCAATCGCGTTCCGTGCACTGTTCCCGTTCGAACGACGCCCAGTCGAATTCACCGTCACGGCAGCTGCGCGCTGCCATGCCCGTTGCGTCCGAGAACACGATCTGGTGCGACTCCAGCACCTCATACTGATAAGAGTATGGGTCGATTCCGGCCGACCTTGCCAGGAGCCGATGGAAATCGGGTCGCTCGCCTGAATCGGTGGGACACGCGTCGAGGTCGATGATTGAATCGAGATCGTAGGTCTCGCCCTTGAACGAGAAAGTCACTCGGGCGCGAACAGTGTTCTTGATCATGTTGGGAATCATCCTGAAATTCGCAGTGGGATGCCCCCGATGGCGCGCAGGAAGGGCATCCCATGGGTGAACGGTGCCGGAAGCATGGAACCCCGTGTTGACGGGCGGCGCGAACCCGGGGCTTGACCGCGTTTCCAGGTCAAGCCCACCGTACCACGTCTTCCATCGCCTGCCGTGTTTTTGGCGGTTGCGGGTTGACGCGGTAGCCAAACGCCACCATCACGGAGAGGCCGAAGTGACCGTTCTCCAGCAGGCCTGCGTCGTCGAGCACCGACTCGGCATGCTCCCGGTTGAAACCCTCGATGGGACAGGAGTCGATGCCGATCATCGCAGCGGCGGTCATCATGTTCGCGAGGGCGATGTAGGTCTGGCGGCAGCTCCATTCGAACACCGCGCGGGGCGTGTCGAGGCGGAAATCGGTCTGGTGAAACTGCGGGTAGAAGGTGTGGCGGCGCGCGATGCCTTCCTCGGATAGTTTCTGCACGTCGCGCATGAAATTTTCCGTGTAGTCTGAACCAGGCAGCATGTCCTGCTTGCGGGCGAGGAGGGCGATGACGTGGCTCGCACTCGGGAACTGGCCTTGGCCCCCCCAGCTGACCGCACGCAGTCTTTCGCGTAGGGCCGTGTCCTGCACGACGAGGAAGCGCCAGGGCTCGAAGCCGAATGAACTGGGAGAGAGGCGCCCGGCTTCGAGGATAAGCTGGAAATCCTCGTCCGGGATTCGGCGCGCGGCGTCGAAGGTCTTGCACGCATGGCGGAAGTGGAACGCTTGCAGGATGTCTTGTTTGTCGAGCATGTCGCGTAGGTCGGGTGGAATGGGGGAACAATGCTAATGATAATGTCTGGAGCCGTGCCCGATCGGCCGGCGCGCGCTGTGATGCTTTGCAGGCGCAGGATTGCCGGCATTCGGAGGGGGGCATCGGTTGCCTGGCGGGTGTGTGGGGCCATCGGGCGCTGACGATCCCGCCGCTGCGCGGATGGCCGTTCGTGAACGCGCTCAGTTTTCCATCTGGGTGAAGACCCGAAGCAGGCTCTGCAACTCGTCCTGATGGAGGCCGGCGATGCGCTCCAGCAGCGCACCACCCGCAGGCAGCAAATGGATTTCCACTACACGACGATCCTCGCGCCCCTGCTGGCGGGTGACGAGCCGCAGCTTCTCGCAGCGGTTGATCAAGGCAACCACGCCGTGGTGCTGGGCCTGGAGGCGTTCCGCCAGTTCGCCGATGTTGGCCCACTCGCGGCCCGGAAATCCCCTTACGTGCAGTAACAGCTGGTACTGCAGGGGAGTGAGGCCATGGTCCTTGCAGATCCGCTCGCTGATGTGCAGGAAGTGGCGGAGGCGATAGCGAAAGCTGGAAAGCCTTTCGTAGTCGGTCTTTCCCAGGGTGTGGACGGGGGGCGTGGTTGACCTTGACATGGTGAAGTTGGCAGTCTAATGAATATATATCACGGTGTGATGCAAAGCGCAGCGTGATGAAAGATTGTCGAAGCATCCAGTCCGCATTATCACCAGAGGAGACCGACCATGAAATTGAGCACTCTGTCCCACCTTCCATTTTCGGCCGACCAGGGCTGGGATGAGATCGAACGTGTCCGCCCGCGGCTGCAGTACCTGTTCGCCTTGATCGTGTTGCCCCTGTCCCTGTTGCCGCCGGCCATGCTGTACTACGCCGGCACTCATTATCCAGAGGCCTTTCTGCCGCAATCGGTCGACAAGGACTGGGCGATGATCGCAGGGGGGTTCTTCGTGGCGGAGATGGTCACCGTGCTCGTGATGGGCTGGCTCATCCGGGAAGTGGCCTCGAGCAACGGTTTGCGCATCGACACTCATGATGCCTATCTCCTGGCGGGCATCGCGCCGATACCTCTGTGGCTGTCATCCCTGGGGTTGCTCTTCCCGAGTCTGACCTTGAATGCGGCTCTCGCCCTGGTGGCACTTGGCTTGTCCTGCGGCATCATCTACCGCGGTATCGAAGGGCTGTCCCATACGCGGGAGGACGTCAGCGCGGCCGGTGCCGTGCAGATCGTCATCGGTGCAGGCCTCATGGCGTGGGCTCTGCTGTTGATGCTGGTGGTCATGTTGTAGCGAGCGCAGCATGCAGGTCAGGCCCTTTGTCCGTGCGGCGCGGTGGGCCGCTGCGGCCGAACGATCTGTGCGTTCAGGTGGGGGCCTTGCGCGTCGGGGTGTGCCGGTCCTGATGCGGCATCGCAGGCCTGCGACGCTCCGGGTGGCGTCGTGGTGTTCGTTTGACGTGGCCGCATGAACCGGTCTCTCACGAAAATTGCCCGGTACGCAGCAGCACCAGCGTGCAGACCCGCTCGTACGGAATACCTGCCGCGTCGAGATGCGCTTCGAGCGCAGGGTTTTCGGTACCGGGGTTGAACAGGACGCGACCGGGGCGGAGGCGGACGATGTCCTCCGCAGCGGCGGTGGAAATCTCCGGGCCCACATAGAGTGTCAGTGTGTCGACCGGGCGATCGATGTCATGCAAACGGTGAACCACTGGCAGGCCCTCGACCGTGTCGAGCCTGGGATGGATGGGAATGACCACATGGCCGTGCTGCACCAATAGGCGGATTGCCTGGTTCGAGTAGCGTTGGGGCTTGTGGCTGGCGCCCATGACGACGACGTACTGGGGATGGGGCTTCATGGTATGTGAGGTGGGGCGGGTGACGGGTTGTTCGGGGTGCCTGGTGCCCATTCGCGGGACACATGGATGCCGACTCGATAGGCTCAGTCACCATGGCGGTCGAGCGTGTAGCGGGCGCCGGCATCCTGCCCGAGCACCCGGACCAGATAGGGCAGAACCGCTTCGAGCGTTCGATGCAGGGTCCAAGGCGGGTTGATGACGAACATGCCGCTGCCGTGCATGCCGAAGCCATCAGGCGGCGGCGTTCGAACGGTGAGCGTGGCATGCAGCCAGCTGTCGATTGGCAGCTGTTGCAGCTTGTCGGGCAGCTGTTGCGCTTCAGAGCGTGCAAGCTGCGGGTACCAGATGGCGTAGATGCCGGTCGCAAAACGACCCAGCCCCTCCTTCAGCGCCGTGACGACACGGGCGTAGTCGTCGCGGGTTTCATACGGAGGGTCGATCAGCACCAGTGCGCGACGTGGCGGGGGCGGCAGCAACGCCTTGAGCGAATCGAAGCCATTGGTGGAGGCGATGCGTACGCGCCGTCCTTCATGCCGGAAATTCTCCTGCAGCAGCACGCTGTCGCTGCTGTGCAGTTCGAACAATCGCAAGCGGTCCTGTGGGCGCATCGTCTGCAGGGCCAGCCACGGCGAGCCTGGATAAACATGCAGGGTGGCCGCCGGAGCGCCCGTCCCGGTGTTGCACCGGCGCACCAGGTCGACGTAGTCCGCGAGCGGGGCGGGGAGGTCATGTCGCGTCCACAGCCTGCCGATGCCCGCTTCATATTCCTTCAATTGCGTCGCGTAGCCGGAATCGAGCGCATAGCGCCCCGCTCCGGCATGGGTGTCAATGATCCAGAACGGTGTGTCCTTTTGCGCCAGATGCCGGCTCAACTGGACAAGTACGAAATGCTTGAGTACGTCGGCATGGTTGCCGGCATGAAAGGCGTGGCGGTAGCTCAGCATGGGGGACGTCGGGAGGCGTTTTCCGTGAGTAGGGGGAGACTGAAATCAGCAGGGTCAGTCGCTCCGTTTCACGAAGCCGCTGAAGTTGCCTTCGGTGGCGCTGATGTCGACGCCTTCGACCCGCGCCAGCGGCGGTCCCTTGTGCGCCCAGGCGATGAGTGCGTCGACGGCGTGCGACGGGCCCTGCACCACCGCTTCAACCGCGCCGTCCGCCGTGTTGCGCACCCAGCCGGCAACATGCAGGCGCTCGGCCTCGATCCGCATCGACTCGCGGAACCACACGCCCTGCACGCGGCCGTGGATGCGCAGGTGCTGCGTCTTCACGGCCCGCTCACTTCACCTTCATGCCGGGCTGCGCGCCGGAATCGGGCGAAAGGATGAAGAGGCCGGGGGCGTCGCCGGAAGCTGCCAGCACCATGCCCTCGCTCATGCCGAATTTCATCTTGCGCGGGGCGAGGTTGGCGACCATCACCGTCAGACGTCCCACCAGCGTCTCCGGCGCGTAGGCCGACTTGATGCCGGCGAACACCTGGCGCGTGCCGAGCGGTCCAAGATCGAGCGTCAGGCGCAGCAGCTTGTCGGCGCCTTCGACGTGCTCCGCGTTGGCGATGCGCGCGATGCGCAGGTCGATCTTGGCGAAGTCGTCGATTGAGATCGTCGCCGCGTCAGCGGAAGCGTTCGCCCCCTCCCCTTTAAGGGGTGAGGGTTGGGGATAAGCAGCGACTTGCCCGCCTGCGGGCTTAGTCGAGTGGCTAGTGGCTTTATCATAGGGAGAGATGCCCGCTCCGCTGCCTTGCCTGCCATCGGCGTGCGCCTGCGCCTCTGCATGGCGCGCCGGTGCGGGTGCGGGCGTCGGTTCGAGGTTCTGCTTGTTGGCGTCGATCATGGCGTCGATGGCTTTCGGGTCGATGCGGGTCATCAGGTGGTTGTAGGGGTTGATGCGCTGGCGCACGAGGAGCGTCTGCGCATCGCTCCAGGCGAGCGGATCGATGGCGAGGAAGGCTTCGACCTCGCCTGCAAGTTTCGGCAGCACCGGCTTCAGGTACAGCGTCAGCAGGCGGAACAGGTTCAGCGCGACGGTGCACACCTCGTGCAGCCGATACACCGCTTCCGGTTTCTTCGCCAGTTCCCACGGCTTCTCGTCGGCGACATACTGGTTCGCGCGGTCGGCCAGTGCCATGATTTCCCGCAGGGCCTTCGCGTAGTCACGTGCCTCGTAGTGCGCCGCGATCCCGCCCGCCGCGCCCTGGAATTCGCCGATCAGTTCGAGGTTGGCGACGCCCTCGGCGAGCTTGCCCTCGAAGTTCTTGTGGATGAAGCCCGCGGTGCGGCTGGCGATGTTGATGAACTTGCCGACCAGGTCCGAATTCACCCGTGCGACGAAGTCCTCCAGGTTGAGGTCGATGTCCTCCATGCTGCCGTTGAGCTTCGCTGCGTAGTAGTAGCGCAGCCACTCGGGGTTGAGTCCCTGTTCGAGGTAGCTCGCGGCGGTGATGAAGGTGCCGCGCGACTTCGACATCTTCTGCCCGTTCACCGTCAGGAAGCCGTGCGCGTACACCGCGGTGGGCAGGCGGTGGCCGGAGAACTTCAGCATCGCCGGCCAGAACAGCGCATGGAAGTAGAGGATGTCCTTGCCGATGAAGTGCACCAGCTCGGCCTTCGAGTCCGCGCCCCACCAGGCATCGAAGTCGAGGCCGTTGTCAGCCGCATATCGGGCGAAGCTTGCCATGTAGCCGACCGGCGCGTCGAGCCAGACGTAGAAATACTTGCCCGGTGCACCGGGAATCTCGAAGCCGAAATAGGGCGCGTCGCGGCTGATGTCCCAGTTCGAAAGGCCCGTGGCGAACCATTCCTGCATCTTGTTCGACGCCTCATCCTGCAGCGTGCCCGAGCGGGTCCACTCGCGCAGGAAGGTTTCGCAGTCGCCCAGCTTGAAAAAGTGGTGCTCGGAATCCCGGTGTACCGGCGTCGCGCCCGACACCGCCGACACCGGATTCTTCAGGTCGGTCGGGCTGTACGTCGCGCCGCACACCTCGCAGTTGTCGCCGTACTGGTCCGCCGCGCCGCACTTCGGGCACTCGCCCTTGATGAAGCGGTCCGGCAGGAACAGGTTCTTCACCGGGTCGTACAGCTGGGCAATTGTCTTGACCTCGATCAGCCCCGCGTCCTTCAACGCGAGATAGATCTTCGAGGCCAGTGCGCGGTTCTCGTCGGAATGCGTCGAGTAGTAATGGTCGAAGCCGATGTGGAAGCCGGCGAAGTCGCGCGTGTGCTCGTCCCACACCCGCTGGATCAGCGCCTCGGGCGTGATGCCTTCCTTCTCCGCGCGCAGCATGATCGCCGTGCCATGCGTATCGTCGGCGCACATGTAGCGGCAGTCGTGCCCGCCCATCTTCTGGAAGCGCACCCAGATATCCGTCTGGACGTATTCGACCAGATGGCCGAGGTGGATGCTGCCGTTGGCATAGGGCAGGGCAGACGTGACGAGAATCTGGCGGGACATGATGAGGCCGGAAGGCGGAAAGCCGCCATTTTAGCGCGTGCCGGGGGAGTGGGGAGCGGAGAGTGGAGAGAGTTGCTCCCCTCGCCCGCTTGCGGGAGAGGGGCCGGGGGAGAGGACCGCCGTCAGAACCGCGATCCCGGCTGCTTCAGAAACTCGATCTCGTCCGCGCTCGACGCGCGCCCGCGAATTTCATTGCGGTGCGGAAAGCGCCCGAAGCGCGCGACGACGTCGCGATGCCGGCGCGCATAGTCGAGAAAATCTCCGAACAGCGCGCGCTCGTCCGGTGCGGCCTCATCCGCCAACGCAGCGAACAGGGTCACGCAACGGTCCTGCAGCGCGAGCGATTCGGCATGTTCCAGCGGCAGATACAGAAACACCCGTTCGATCGGTGCGAGTAGGCGATCTTCCCCTGCATCGAGCGCGGCGAGGCTCGCGGCGAGGGCCTGCGGATCCGTGGCGAACGCCTGAGAACCGTTGCGGTGGATGTGATGCGGGAACTGGTCCAGCACGATGACCAGTGCCAGGCATTCGCGCGGCGAATCCGCCCAGTCGTCCAGCCGGCCCGCCGCGGCGTCCGCCAGCATGGCGGAGAAGCGCTCGGTCACTGCCCGGTCTGCCTCCGCTGTCTTGCCGAACCACAGCCTGCGCTGACGGTGCGCAATTTCGGTTGCACTGCCCGGAGGCCCGAACCAGAAGTCGAGTACCGCCGCGGCGTCGGCGTGCATCGCCGTGGGCCGATCAGAACGCGTCGTCGGGCAGGTCGTTGTGCGACCCGTCGCAAAATGGCCGGTCCTTGGTGTGCTTGCAGTTGCACAGCCACACCTTGCTCTTTTCCTTGATGACGAATGACACCGGCTCCAATCCCGTGCCTTCGTGCGAGCCGTCGCAGAACGGCTGCGTCATCGATCGGCCACAGGAACACCACCAGTATTCGCCGGGTTCGAGCTCCAGTTCGGCGGGTTGACGGTCATACACGACAGGCTCGGACATACTCGGCTCCTCGGTTGAAAATCCCGATTCTAGTCGTACCGGGAAAAAGCTTGTCCACGTGGGCAGTGGGTTCATGGCAGGGGACGAATGAGCACCTGCACTGGAATGCGGCCCGCACAGCGCACCGTAATCAAATTCCAGTATGCACTGAATGGAAAACCGATGGACCTTGCCCTGGCAGTAACCATTTCAGGATAATCGCGTCGTATTCATCAGGATTGTCGAGGTTGAACGCGTGATTGCCCGTGTGTCCGGAAGCGTGCTGGTCCGAACGGTATCGTCCCTGCGCGAAATCGATACGGGCGAAACACTCGCGAAATGGGTGCGCCATGAGTTGCAGACGGTTTTTCCGCATGGCGCATTCCTGCTCGGTCTGTGGCGGGTCAGGCCAGCCGGCGTCGTGCCGGTGAAATATTATGCGTGGAATCTGCCGGCGGAGTACGTTGCTGTACACAAGCAGCATGATGGTCTCTACGATGCTTCGCTGCTTCATGGGTGGCTGAAATGTGGAGAACCCTTGTTGCTGGACGCGTCGCATGATTTGGCGAATTCACCCGCACATGCCTGGAAATTCGGTGCACGCAATGCCGCAGTCCATGGAAACTGGGATTACTCACGCCAGCACGCATCCTGTTTTTGTTTTCATGACATTCCGGGAGAACTGGGCGAAGAGCACAGTTTTCTCCTCGATTTTCTCGTCCCGCATCTGCACGCCGCACTGATTCGCGTTCTGCATCGCAGCAGGAGCGGGGCCGCTCGCCTGCGCACGCCTCGTTCCCTTACTCCGCGTGAACTCGAGGTGCTCGACTGGGTGTGCGAGGGCAAGACCAGCAGCGAGATTGCGGCCATTCTGGGGAGCGCCCGCAGTACCATCAGAAATCAGATCCAGAGCATTCTCGTCAAGATGGGGGTCAACACGCGCGCTCAGGCCGCGGCGAAGGCGATGAAAAAAGGCCTCGTCGAACCCCGCCACCCCGACTCCCAGTTCGGCCCGTTTTCGAAAACCGGATAAGTCTCAGTATTCGCCTCGCCAATCGGCGTGCCAGGCGCGACAATACGCCGCACCCCATCGGCACGCGGTCCACGCAGGTTTTTTCAGCACTGCCATTTGTCTTGCCTACAACTTTAGTCGTAGAGCACCCGCTCTATGGAACGCTGGGCTTCAAGGCCCTAAATTCCACTTCCGTTCGTGACGGTTTGTTGCTGCAAAAAAATCGTTTGCGGGCATCCATCAAAAATCCGACGAGGGGGAGTGCAAATGAAAAACGTGCGTCGAGTGCAACGAGGTCAGGGGATGACCGAATACATCATCATCGTTGCCATGATCGCCATTGCGGCGATTGCCGTGTATCAGTATTTCGGCCAGACCGTCCGCAACCAGACCGCGGCCATCGCGCAGGAGTTATCGGGCCAGGACGGCACCGGCGCAAAAGCGGCGGCGCAGGCAGCCGCAAACGATGCTGCAACGGCGGGTGACACCAAGAACACGCTCGACAGCTACGTCAACCAGGCCAACAAGTAACGCGCACTGGCAACCCCGGCATCACGCCGGGTGATGCCCATCGCCTGTTCATGATTCCACCACGCCTTTCTCGGCAGGCCGGCCAGGCCCTGCCTTTGGCCATGGTCCTGCTTGTCGCGGTGGCGGCAACCGTTTTTTTCATGTTCAACAGTGGCCAACTCGTCCAGGAAAAGATCCGCCTCACCAATACGGCGGATGCCGTGGCATACAGCGCGGGCGTTTTCGAGGCGCGCGTGCTCAATTACGACGCCTATGCCAACCGCGCCATCATCGCCAACGAGATTGCGATCGGGCAGGCGGTCGCGTTGGCGTCGTGGGCCAAATATGCGGGAACCGCAGCCGACAACATATCGCCCTATATGTATCTCATTCCCTATGCTGGGGCGGCTATCGCCAGTGTGCTGGAAAAGGTGCGGGATGCAATGGACATGTATACACCGGCGCTGGCGTATTCGGTGTCGATGCATGATGCGGCGATGAATGCGCTTGCAGCGTCGCAATTGGCGGTGCATGGCCCTGGAAATGTGGTGGCGACATCCAGCCGAATGGCACTCATGGATGCGGTGGCGAAGAAGAACGATCCGGACGCCAAGGTGGACTGGTCGCCGGTGAGTGACGACTTTGCAGAGTTCACGAGGCTTTACAGCAGTCAGGATGAACGCAAGCGAATGGGGCGGGTCGTGGATACCAGCCGTGATGCATTCCTGAAAAGCCGCAATTGGGATTTTGATGACCTTGTATTCAATGTTCTGGGATGCAAGGTGGGGCCCGCATTGAGAAAGCGTGGCAGTACGGAGCTGGTCGATCTGACCGAGGGCTGGAAATCGATGGATACGCTGTCGTTCCATTCGTACTGGCTCAAGATCAAGTGGTCGGGTATCAGTTGCAGACACAGTGAGACCCCTCTCGGCTATGGGACCGCGTTTTCTGATGCTGATATGGATGACAGCGCCTACGGTTACGCCGGTTCGCGCCCGACCAATCCGCGGGCAAGCGGACGCGCCGATTCCAGCGAAGGTATCGCCGAAGGTTTCGATCCTGAGCCTTCGACCGTCGGGGGCGGCGCGATTCCGGACTTCCATGATCTGTCCGAAAGTGCCCTGACACAGGAGGAACCGCGCACATCATTGGCGATTCGTGTGACCAAGGAAAGTGGGAAGCAGCGCTTCTCGGGTGGAAACAGCATTATCAAGCCGAAGGGAAGTCTGGATCTGTATCAGGGAGCTCCGGCCAAGAACGTGAGTGCTGCGATCGCGCGCGTCGAAGTCTTTTTCGAGCGGCCGGATGGAAAGAACCCGATCCATGCGAAGGAGGAAGTCGGCAGTTTGTTCAATCCTTACTGGCAGGCGCGCTTGGTACCGGTCACTGCGGCAGAGCGGGCATTGGCCCAGTTTACGCAAGAGCTGTCGTTGCCATGAAACATCTCGGTATTTTCACACTGCTGGGTGCGACATTGCTATCGACACCGTCAGCCGACTGCAAGTCCCCGGAAGGTGATCCAAATTCATACGTTCAGGGAATCCATCTGACCCGTAACGCGCACCGCGACAGCGTGTCGAGAATGTACGCTGCCCTGGGCTGTGGTTTTGCCGACAAACTCGCGCCCATGCATGTTGCAGAGTCCTTCGCCATCGTTGGTGGTAAGCGTATTCATGCCGAGTATGTGCAGAAGAACACCGTTGAACGCATCACGGCTCCCCCGGCAAGCCTGTGTCCTTTCACCCTGGTTCCGGTGGAAGAAATCACTCTGACGCATTACGACACCAAGAAACGATACAAGTATTCCAGCGCCAAGGGCGGCACGTGGAAGGTTGAGAATCTGGTCTCCTTGCCGGTTGCCAAATTCACAATGGTTGGGTTCGAGTCGATGGCCGCGGCCAAGGGAAACTCGTTCAAGCGGGCCGGTTGGGACAAGGTGGCCGGGGTTCGGTGCCGGACATCCAGGTTGCCGACGAGCGATGGCGGTGTTGAAGCATGCATTGCGGACAGGGAAGCGCTTAAGGAATCAGGGTCGACCTTTCCCGAGCAGCTCGAAATGCGTTATGTCCACACTCACAAGGACGGGGCGGACACAAAGGAGGTCGAACAGATTGACTTCAAGGCGAAGATTCCACTCGCGCGCCTCTTTCCTCCCGAATCCGTGGCGGCCGCGCCGCGGCAAACAGACGGAAATTCGGCGCACAGCAGATGGTGTACTGCGGAAAAGAATCGGACAGGTAAAGACCCGTGCGAGTTGGATGATGAGCAATAGACGTTCCTCACTTCGCGCAGGACAGCGCGGCCAATCCACAGTGGAGTTCGTGGCGATGGCGTTCGTGCTGGTGCCACTGCTGCTGATCGTGCCGCTGATCGGCAAGTACATGGATATTGCGCAGACTACCCAAGTGGCCAGCCGTTATGTGGCGTTCGAGGGGCAGGTCCGCCATTCCTCCAGCGCCGGCAGCTGGAAAAGTGATGTGGATCTCGCACAGGAAGTTCGACGGCGCTTCTTCAGCAACAGCGATGCACCGATCAAGACCGGTGACACGGCGGGCGATTTCAATGCACACCGCAACACACTTTGGTTCGACCACCGGGGGGATCCGCTCCTCCCCAACTTCGTTGATGCCATCGGCGTGAGGACGATGCGCGAATCCATGGCGCAGCCATTCGGTGCCTTGTATGCGGGCGCCTTCAGCTTGCCGCAGGATAACCTCTATATGGGTCAGGTCACTGTCGGAGTGGCGAACATCAAGGGCTTGGAACCATTCGACAAGATTGGTCTGTCGATCAGCCGTTCGACGAGCCTGCTGGCGGACTCGTGGGCCGCACCAGGGCCGGACGCAATTGAGAGCAGGATCAGGCAGGACGGATGGAATCCCCTGGGCCCGTTCCCCTACAAGACTCTTGAAGCGCTTGGTGGAAACCCCGTTGTCGACCTGGCTCTCACCTTGTTCGAATATGGCGCGCCGCCTCCCGACATCGGTCGCGTCGAGCCAGACCGTGTGCCCTCGGACCGACTCAAGTGATGCGCCTGCTTGCTTCTGCCATCGTGCTGATGGTGCCGCTATGGGCGGTTGCCGCATGGCCGCAGTTGCCTCTCCCGGCAAACGCGCGCATGGAGCCCGTCGGCACGCAGGTTCGCCTCAACGGCATTCCCATGCGTATCCAGCGCGTGCTGGTGCGGCAGGAACCGGAGGTGCTGATACGGCATTATCGGGATGTGCTCGGACCGCGACACGCAGTGGAACGGCTGCAGGACAGGCTGATTCTTTCGCAAGGGCGCGACGACTATTTCGTCACGATCAGCATCCGGGCGCTCCGGTCGGGGGAGACCGAGGCACTGGTTTCCGTGGCCGATGTCCGCGCGGCCCGGCAGGCCGCGGGCCGGCCGCTGGGGGTTCGCCTGCCCGCTGACTCCGCCGTGCTGTCCGACATGGAGTCAGTGGATGCCGGCAAGCGTTCGCGGCAACTGGTGTTGAGCAATGCTCACGCCATCCCGGCCAACCTCGACGCATTGTCGCGTGAACTCGCTGCGCGTGGGATGCAGCCGGACGGTCCGCCGCTGCGTCAGCGCGCTTCCGAACACGTGCAGTTCTTCAAGGGCGACAAACGCGAAGCGCAACTCACCCTGGTTCGTCGCGCGGGCGAGACCGGCATTGTCCTGACCATGGTCGAGGCGCCATGACCCGCGAGCGATTTCGTTACAGGCAATCCGGCCAGTCGATGAGCGAGTACCTGGTCGCACTTCTGGTCGTGATGATGATGGTCGGTGTGAGCTTCAGCGGCGAGTCGTCGGTCATCGATCTTTTCCTTGATGCGGTGAAAACGGCGTTCGACCGGCTCAGCAGTTTCATGTCCATTCCACTTTGAAAAGTACCGAACCATGGCCTACAAGATCAACAAGAACTGGATTGTGCTGATTGCCGCGCTCGGCGTCGGGGCGCTGGCTGCCATCGGCGCCAAGAACTATCTGAGCAACCAGATGGCGGAGATCGAGGCGCGCGAGAAAAACAAGGCCATGGTGCAGCTGGTTGTTGCCAAGGCAGACATGGAAAAGGGCAGTGTTATTTCGCCCGAAAACGTCGCGGTCCGGAAGGTGCCCAAGGAATGGGCGCACTCCGGGGCGATCACGCCCGAACAGTTCGGCCGCGCTGAAGGTTCGGTGCTTGCCTATCCCGCCAGCGCCGGTGAACCGGTCATCTGGTCCCAGCTTGAGGGGCAGCGCATGCCGACTTTCTCGGCACGGCTCGCGCAGGGACGGCGGGCAGTCACCGTTCCAGTCGACGAGATCAGTTCGCTCTCCGGCATGGTGGAGCCCGGCGATCTGATCGACATGGTCGTCTCGGTCAAGAAGGACAATCGCAACTTCACCTTCACGCTGTTGCAGAGTGTCACGGTGCTTGCCACCGGCACCAAGGCGTCCCAGGACGACAACGACCCCGATGGGCGGGGACGCCAGTTCACCACCATCACCCTGGATACCACCCCGGAAGATGCCAAGCGTGTCATTGCCGCACGGGAGGTCGGCCGGGTCACCGCACTGCTGCGTGCCCCCAACGACGCGAGCGGTGTGTCGCGTGACCGGTCCGATGCCCTTGCGCTGCTGGGCCTGTCCGGCGGCACTTCATCCACCGGGAGTTCGGTGCCCGTGATCTACGGCGGCGGACCGATTACCGAGGGACAGCGCATGGGGCCACGACTGTCCGCGGACGCCCTCGGGCTTCCGTAGCAGCCAGCGCCATAGTGCATGGCGCGATGCTGCGTCGACCACCACGAAGACGTCGCCTGACGAATCCGCCCCTGAAGCGGGCGGGGCGCGAAATGACAAGAAACAAGGGAGTTGAACATTGAAGTGCATGACCATAACAATCGGCCGCGTGTTGGCCCTGCTTGCCCTCGGTCTGTCGGCGGCATCCGCCGTGGAAACGACCGTACCGGCTGAACCGCCCGCTCAGTCCTCGCAGGAATCGGGCAGTATCCGGCCCGCGATTTCCAGCGAGACCCTCACTCCCGAGGCTGCGGTTCAGGCGCCACTGCCGGTTGGCGGTCGGCCGGCACGCAAGGCAAGACCCGCCCGGCAGGCCAGGACGCCGGCTGCCATTGCCCCGCGCGCGGGCTTTTCCGGCGAAATCGAAATGTTCGTCGGCGAAACGCGGGTGATCGCCGAACCCAATGCCGGGCGCCTCGCGGTGGGCAATGGCAAGGCGCTTTCGGCGGCCGTGCTGGATGACCGGGAAATCCTGCTCATCGCCAACGAGGTCGGCGTCTCGTCCCTCCACATCTGGACCCGCAACGGGCGTAACCGGCGTCTCAAGGTCAACGTCGCCCCCAGTGACATCCCCCGGGTCACACGCGAGGTCGCAGCGTTTCTGGCCATGATCCCGAATGCAAGGGCTTCCGTCATTGGCGACAAGGTGATTGTCGAGGGCGACAACCTGTCCGACCGCGATCTTGCAAAGATCGAAGAACTGGGCAAGCGCTATCCGCAGATCGTCAATTTCACCAACCAGATCGGCTGGGAAAAGATGATCGTCATGGACGTCAAGGTCGTCGAGTTTCCCGTTTCGGCGCTGAAGGAAATCGGCCTCAAGTGGAGTGCGACGGGTGGCATGGCGATCGGTGGCGTATGGATGCCTTTCCGGCGCGGGGATGACGGCCCGTACCAGATCAACATCCAGACCGGTACCGGCAACGCGGTGCCCATCACCAATCCGGTCGACAGCACGCAGGGGGTTCCGCTTACGTCGAGTCTGAACCTCCTGTCGGGGCTGAACATGGGGCTCAACGCCCAGCTCAACCTGATGGAGCAGAACGGCAGTGCCACCATTCTTGCCCAGCCGACGCTGTCCGCACGCAGCGGCGCCAAGGCTTCGTTCCTCGCAGGTGGTGAATTTCCCTACAGCGTCAGCAACGTGAACGGCACGACCATCAGCTTCAAGCCCTACGGCATCCGGCTCGACATCGAGCCGCGCGTGGACCACAACGGCGTCATCCGCGCCAGGATCATGAGCGAGGTCAGCGACATCGATACGTCGATCAGCACGGCCGCTGGCCCGGCTTTGCGGACGCGCAAGACCGAGACCGAATTCAACGTCATGCAGGGCGGCACTATCGTGCTTTCCGGCTTGCTCAGACGGGATGCGAGCACCTCGCTCGACAAGGTGCCATTCCTGGGCGACATCCCGGTGCTGGGGGCGCTGTTCCGCTCCAGGCGCTTCCAGAACAACGAAACCGAGCTGGTCGTCTTCGTCACCCCGATGGCCGTGGACAAGAACTCGACTGAACAGGAGACGCGCATGGCCCGGGCAGCGACCCGCCTGCAGGACTTGCCTGCCGTCGGGACGCCGGATCTTGCCGCCGTGCCCGGCCTGCGCGGCAGGCGCGAACCACCGGCCTCGCCCTGGGCCGATCCCGCGTATTGAGCGGGGGACGTCACCATGTTCCAGGTCCATATCACCGACCCCGACAAGAAGCAGCGCGCCGAACTCATCGAGGCGACTGCGGCCATGATCGGAAAAAGCCGCGAATGCCAGATCCGGCTTTCTGGCTGGCGCATCGGGCGCGAGCATGCGCGCATCTACCGCACCCGCAACGGGCTCTTTATCCAGGATCTGGGGCAGTTTTCGGGAATCCAGGTCAATGGCGCCCGCGTCGAACAGCATGGCCCCATCGCCCATACCGACGAAATCAGCATGGGCGCCTACACGCTCAGGATCGAAGACCGGCTCGAAGCGTTGCCAGCGGACTCGACGCCCGCACATGCACCCGGCGCTATCCCGGCGCAGTCGCCTGGCGTCCGGCAGGAGGCGCCCGCGCCCGCCACCACACCGCATCACTTCTGGCGGCGGCGCATCCACGAACAGCTGCTCGATGCCATCGATCTGCGCCGTCGCGACCTCATGCGCATGGAAGATGCGCAACTGCGCGTCGAGACCGAGATGCTCATCCGCGAAATCGTCGCGCAGGAGGAGGCACTGCCCGAAACGCTCGCTCCCGAGCGCCTGCTGCGTGACGTACTCAATGAAGCGGTCGGTCTGGGGCCGCTGGAGGAACTGCTGGCCGACGAGTCCGTCACCGAAATCATGGTCAACCGTTTCGACGAAATCTACGTCGAACGGGCAGGGCGCATCGAGCATCACCCGGCGATTTTCACCAGCGACCGCGCCGTACTCGGTGTGATTGAGCGCATCGTTGCGCCACTCGGGCGCCGCATCGACGAAGCCTCGCCCATGGTCGATGCGCGGCTGAAGGATGGCTCCCGCGTCAATGCCGTCATCCCGCCGCTGGCAATCAAGGGGCCCGCGCTCACCATCCGCAAATTCGCACGGCGCGCGCTCACCGCCGAAGACCTCATCGGCTTCGGTGCGCTGAGTGCGGAAATGGCCGAGTTCGTGCGGCTCGCAGTGTTGTACCGCAAGAACATCGTAATCTCCGGCGGCACCGGCTCCGGCAAGACCACCCTGCTCAATGTCCTGTCCAACTACATTCCCGATGGCGAGCGCATCATCACCATCGAGGACGCCGCCGAGCTTCGGCTGTCGCATTCCCACCTCGTCAGCCTGGAGGCACGTCCGGCCAATGCCGAGGGGCGCGGACAGATCGCTATTCGCGACCTCGTCAAGAACGCGCTCAGGATGCGGCCCGATCGCATCGTCGTCGGCGAATGTCGCGGCGGCGAGGCGCTCGACATGCTGCAGGCCATGAACACCGGCCACGAAGGCTCGCTCACCACCTTGCACGCCAACACCCCGCGCGACGCTCTGGCCCGTCTCGAAACCCTGGTGCTCATGGCCGGCATGGACCTGCCGCTCACCGCCATCCGCGACCAGGTCGTCTCCGCGGTGGATATCATCATCCAGCAGGCGCGGCTTGCCGACGGCCGGCGCGTCATCACCGGCATCGTCGAAGTCACCGGCATCGAATCCGGCAAGATCCAGCTGCAGGAGCTGTTCCGCTTCGAGCAGCAGGGGCGCGATCACGACGGACGCGTGCTTGGGCGCTTCACCGGCTGCAATGCCATCCCGTCGTTTTACGACGACCTGCGCCAGGCCGGCATCGCCGTCGACCTGTCACTCTTCAACCGCCAGGGGGAAGCGTGATCGTCATTGCCTTCACCGTGGTCATTGCCGCCGCCGTCGCCTTGCTGGTGTGGGCGCTGGCCGATCTCGGCAGCCAGTTGCTCGTAGCCTGGCGCACGCGCTTCACCCGCGAGACGCACCACAATCTGCGCGAGCTTTTTCTCTTCGCGGACCCTTCGCGCCTGTACGCCATCAACCTCGCGCTCATGGTACTGGTCGCCGCCGGCGCCTGGATGCTCACCCACAGCCTGACGGTGGCCCTCGTCGTCGCCGTGCTGCTCGCTTTCATGCCGCGCCTGGTATTTGGCAGGCTGCGCCGGCGCCGCATCGACCGTATCGAGCAGCAACTGCCCGACGCCCTCCTCATGATTGCCGGCTCCGCCAAGGCCGGGCTGTCACTGGTATCGGCCGTGCGCCAGGTCAGCGCCGAACTGCCTCCGCCGCTTTCCCAGGAATTTCACCTCATGCAGCACGAGCAGCGCCTCGGTGTCACCCTCGACGACTCCCTCGAAAACCTCTCCCATCGCGTGCCGGTGCAATCCGTCAAGCTCATGGTCTCCGCCATGCGCATCGCCTCCGAGACCGGCGGCGGTTTGGCCGAAACCCTTGATCGCACCGCTGCCACCCTGCGCAGCCAGCACGCCATGGAACTCAAGATCCGCGCGCTCACCGCGCAGGGCAAGCTGCAGGCCTGGGTCGTCGGCCTCTTGCCGCTCTTCCTCTTGTGGGCGCTCATGAAAATGGAGCCCGAAGCCATGTCCCTGCTGTGGACCACGCGCATCGGGTGGGATGTGCTCGTTGCGGTCGCGATCATGGAGTTCTTCGGCGTCATGCTCATCCGCAAGATCGTCGCCATCGACGTATGAGCAGGGATCAGGGATCAGGGATCAGGGATCAGGGATCAGGGATCAGGGATCAGGGATCAGGGATCAGGGATCAGGGATCAGGGAATAGGGCATGAATATGCAGATTGACGCGCAGTGGATCGTCACCGGCTTCGCCTTGGCCGCGGGGTTGTCGTTCGCGCTGGTCGCCTGGGTCGTGTCACGGCTGGCGGCGGCCGTCCCCGAGCAGGACCGCACCTGGTTCGATCCGCCCCCCCTTGGATACCGCATGCTGTGGTGGCCCGTGCAGTGGCTGGCGCACTACCTCGAACCGTGGCTGCCCGCCGCCCGTCAGACCGCCGGCCTCACCCGGCTGCGCATCGCCGGGCTCGACTTCGCGCTCAGCCCCGCGCAATTCCTCGCCGGCCGCGTGCTGTGGGCGCTGATCGGCGGCCTCCTCGCCGCCTGGGTCGCCGACAGCTTCCGTCTGCCCAGCCTGTGGCCCTTCGTCCTCGGCGCCGTGTTCGGCTTCGTCTACCCCGCCATCTGGCTCCGTGACCGCATCGAGCTGCGTCGCCGCCAGAGCCTCAAGTCGCTGCCCTTCATGCTCGACCTCATCACCCTGTGCATCGAATCCGGCCTCAACCTCACCGGCGCCATCCAGCAAGCCGTCGACAAAGGCCCCGCCGGCGCCCTCAAGGACGAATTCGCCCGCCTCTTGCGTGACGTCCGCGCCGGCAAGCCGCGCAGCGAAGCCCTGCGCGAACTCGCCGCCCGCATGGATATGCCCTCGGTGTCCAACTTCGTCGCCACCCTCATCCAGGCCGAAGCCACCGGCATGAGCCTCGGGCCGATACTCCGCGCCCAGGCCGACCAGCGCCGGGTCGAGCGCTTCGCCCGCGCCGAGAAGCTCGCCATGGAAGCCCCCGTCAAGCTCCTGTTCCCGCTCATCTTCTTCATCTTTCCCTGCGTCTTCGCCATCCTCATGTTTCCCATCGTCATGAAGTTCCTGGCATCGGGGTTCTAGGCATGCACCTCGAACCGCGCTCGCTCCTGATCCGCCGTGCCGAGACCTTCCTCGCGCGCCTCAAGGGTCTCCTGTTCAGCCTGCCCTTGCCGCCGGGCCAAGGCCTCCTGCTCGACCCCTGCAATGCCGTGCACACCGCCTTCATGCGTTTCCCCATCGACGTCGTCTTCCTCGACGGGGAAGCGCGCATCCAGCGGATCGTCCCCCGCCTCGAACCATGGCGCATGGCCGGGTGTCCGGCCGCCTGCCAGACCCTGGAACTGGCCGCCGGTGAAAGCCAGCGCCTGGACCTCGTCGTCGGCGAATCGCTTGCCGCCTGTCTCACCCCGTGCCTGACCGAGCATTCCGCATGAAACGTCTTCTCGTCATCCTCGCCTGCGGCGCCGCCGTGCCCAGCTTTGCCTGGGACCCGGTATCCGTCCTCAACAACGCCGTCCAGGGCCAGGTCAACCAGCAGATCCGGCGCGGCGTGAATGAAGCCTTCAAGAGCATCACCACCCCCAGCGCCGGCACCGTCGACCCCAAAGCGTTCAGCGGGCTCGGCGCTGGCGCAAGC
>JANJWS010000039.1 GCA_024709425.1 Thiobacillus sp. | reverse complement strand
CTGCGCGATTTCGCCGCGCAGCCCCTGACGTCCGAAGCGCGCGAAGCGCGGCGCGCGTGGGTGTCGGCACGCTACGACTGGCACGACATCGCGCGGCGCACGCTGGCGGTGTACGAGGCGGTTGCGTCGGGCGTCGAGCCCTGGCGCTGAGCGATCGCCCTGTTGTGGGAGGCCGCCCTCGGGCCGATGCAGCCATGATCGCTTGTTCTCCCCTCGCCCGCTTGCGGGAGAGGGGTGGGGGAGAGGGCCAAGGGCGATCGCGCTGTCGGAGGCCCGCCCCCGGGCCGATGCCGTGATGGTTGGGGCGCCCGACAATCGCGGCGAGGGCGCCGCTCCTACAGGGGGCGGCCGTTGGTCTCGGGACCGGTGTTGTAGGAGGCTCGCCCCCGGGCCGATTGCCGTGATGGTTCCACCGTCCAATCGTGGCGAGGGCGCCGCTCCCACATGTAGGAGGCCCGCCCCCGGGCCGATTGGGGTGATGGGTGTGGCGCCCGACAATCGCGGCGAGCACCCGGAGGGCATAAAGGCGCCGGTGCGTGGTTGTTGCCGCGCAAGCGGCCTTAGTGCACGGCTGTTGCTGCTTCAGCAGCTTACAGACATGGCCTCCCCCTTGCGGGGACAACCCACGGCCTGTCCCTTGCGGGTGCTCCCGGAGGTGCAATGCGCTTCGCTTGTTATGCCGCGTGCTCAAGACCGTTGGGATGCGGCAAATATCAAGTGGTCGGATCAATGGGGTTAAGATGGTGCCCATGCAGCACGAGTGGTATGGCCGCTTGCGGATGTTGAATCGGGAGCGAATGGAGGCGAATGATGTATGCAATCACGTTGCAGTGCGAAATTCCGGAAGAGCGTACCTTGGTGGTTAAACTTCCGGACAGTGTGCAGCCGGGCACGCATGAAGTGGTGGTGATCGTCGATGAAGTGGAAGCCAGGTCATCCCGTTCCGGGCAGACGGGCGCATTGATGCGGTTCGCAGGGGCGATCCCGGGTCTTGCCGATGTGGATGGTGTTGCCGTTCAGCGAGCAATGCGAGAGGAATGGAAGTGAAATTCCTGCTGGACACCAATGTGGTGATTTATCTGCTGGGCGGACGCTTGAAGCAAGCCTTGCCGCAGGGCGATTTTGGTGTGCGGTCATCACGGAAATTGAGTTGTTGTCGTTCCATGCGCTTTTGCCGGCCGATGAAGATGTTGCGCGTGGTTTTCTGGACGAGGTTACGCGGTATCCGCTTACGGACTCGATTCGGGATCGGACGATTGCACTGCGCAGGCAATATCGGCTGAAGCTTCCCGATGCGCTGATTGCTGCAACGGCCCTGGATGCCGGGGCGACGCTGCTGAGCAACGATCAGCGGCTTCTGGTTGTGCCTTCCCTGATGGTGCAGGCGGTGGAATTGGCCTGATGCCTCTGGGTCGCAAGTCCCGCCGGCAGTCGTGGCGTGAAACATCGCGAAGTGGTTCCGTGTCCCCCTCGCCCCCTGCTCACGGTTTCACGCGACACCCCCGTGGGAGCGGGCTTGCCCGCGAAACGCATAATGCCGCGCAGCGCCGGTGAATTTGAACGTTGGGCGCCGAGTCGAGTCGTTTCCTTGATGAGACTTAGCGCGTATCATTTTATTTATGAGTCCAACCGTTTTTCGTGAAGGAGGCTTCCGTTTCTATTTCTTCTCGCGCGAGGAAACGAGAATGCATGTGCATGTTCAAACCCAAAATGGCGAGGCCAAGTTCTGGCTTGAGCCTGCTATTGAACTTGCCCAGTTCATAGGTCTTTCCCGGAACGAGATTAATGAAGCACTCCGCCTTGTTCAGGAGCATGAAAATGACATCCGCAGCGCCTGGCATACCCACTTTCCCCGTTGAAGTTACCAACATCTCTCTGCACGGCTTTTGGCTGTTGCTGGAAAATGAGGAGCTTTTTCTTCCGTTTGCTGAATTTCCATGGTTTAGAGACGTTGCGGTCGGAAAGATTTTGCATGTGGAGCTTCCTTCTTCCAATCATCTCTACTGGCCCGAGTTGGATGTTGATTTGGCTGTTGAATCTATTCGTCATCCCGAGCAGTTTCCATTGGTCAGCAAGGCCCGCGCCCAACCCGGCAGTCAACCGGACGCTGCGCAATAAAACCGCGCAGCGCTGGTGAATTCAAACGTTGGGCACAGTGCTGCCGCCAGTAAGCGTAGCCTGGATGCAGCGCAGCGAAATCCGGGACAAGTTTGGTTGGGCCGGTTTCCCCGGATTCCATTTCATTCCATCCGGGCTACGCGTGCTCACTCCACCTCGTGTGGTGGGAGCTAACCACCACGGGAAACAAGATACAAGGAGGCCCGCCCTCGGGCCGATTGCCGTGATGGGTCCACCGCCCGAATCGCGGCGGGGGCGCCGGTGCGTGGTTGTCGCCGCGCAAGCGGCCTTACAACCACGGCCTGCCCCTTGCGGGTGCTCCTGCAGGAGGCGGCCGTCGATGCCGCCAACGCCGTACCCAACCTGCGGGGCGCTCGCTTTGTCCCGCTTTTGCCGGTGTCTCAGGCGACCGTAATATTCTTCTCGATCACCTCGGAGACCCAGGCATTCAGGCTCTTGCCATGCGACTCCGCTACCATGGCGGCGCGAGCGTGAAGCTCCGGGGCAAGCCTCAGTCGGAATTGCCCCGAGTAAGGACGACTGGGCTCTCTGCCCAGTCTCCGGCAGGTTTCCAGGTAATCCTCGACCGCCTCCTCGAAAGCGGCCCTCAACTCGGCAACGCTTTCGCCGTGGAAACCGATGACATCCTGTATGCCGGCAATGTGACCGATGAAACAGCCGTCCTCATCGCTGTATTCGACCCGGGCAGCGAACCCTTTATGTGTCATCGTGCTCATGGCTTTACTCCAAGATTCTCCAGGAATTGCCTTGCGTCGCGCACCTGGTAGGGCTTCGCTTCCTTGGCCGGGTGCGGCCGGTGAAAGGCGGCGATATGGCCCGCTTTCTCGAAGCGAACGCGGGATCCGTTGCCCTCGATCACCCGGCACCCAGCCGCCACCAGCAATGCCTCGATGCGACGCCACTCAAGTGCCTTGGAAACCGGATCAGTAAAGATCGCGACCAGTGTCTTGTGGTGGCCGGCATTCATTTTGTGATGATACCAAATATAGGAACCACGCAAAGGCCGATTGCCGTGCTGGTTCCACCGCCCGAATCGCGGCGAGCACCCGGAGGGCATGAAAGCGCCGGAGCGTGGTTTGTTGCCGCGCAAGCGGCTTATAACCATGGCCTGCGCCTTGCGGGTGCTCCTACAGGGGGCGGCCGCTGTTTCAGGGAATGGTGTTGTGGAGGCGCGCCCTCGGACCGATGGGGTAATCAGTCCAGTCGCGTGCGCTGCGCGCGCAGTTTGGCGAGCATGGTGCCGAAATCCGCCAGGCGTGTTTTTTCCTGTTCGACGACGGCGGCGGGCGCACGGTCGACGAAGCTGGGGTTGGCGAGTTTCCCCTGTGCTTTGCCGATCTCGCCTTCGATGCGCGCGATTTCCTTGTCGAGACGTGTGCGCTCGGCACCCTTGTCGATTTCGACGACCAGCATGATGCGCATGTCGCCGACGAGTGCGACCGGGGCGTCGGCCTCGGCGAGCGTGGCAGCGGCACTTACGCCGGAAAGCTTGGCGAGTGCGCTGATATAGGGGGCGAGCGCGTGGATGACGGCGGTGTCACCCTCGATGACGGCAGGCACGCGCTGCGCCGGTGAGAGGTTCATTTCGCCACGCAGCGTGCGGCAGGCGTTGACGAGTTCCTTCAGCAACTGGATGCGCGCGATGCTGCCGGGGTGGTGTTGCGTGGCATCCGCCTGCGGATAGGTCGCGAGCATGATGCTGTCGCCGGTCGTGCCGGCGAGCGGCGCCACCTTCTGCCACAACTCCTCGGTGATGAAGGGGATGACGGGGTGGGCGAGTCGCAGCGTGGCTTCGAGGATGGTGGCGAGCGTGTGACGGGTGGCGCGCTGCTGTTCGGGCGTGCCGACGTTGAGCTGCACCTTGGCAAGTTCGAGGTACCAGTCGCAGTATTCGTCCCAGACGAACTCGTAGACGGCGCGTGCGGCGAGGTCGAAGCGGTAGGCGGCAAAGGCATCGTGAACGTCGTTCACCGCCTGCTGCAGGCGGGCTGCGACCCACTTGTCCGCGTCGGAGTAGTCGAACTGGCCCGCTTCCCCGACCCCTCCCCCCGCGGGGGAGGGGAGGAAGTCGTGGCCTTCGAGGTTCATCAGCGCGAAGCGGGTGGCGTTCCACAGCTTGTTGCAGAAGTTGCGGTAGCCCTCGGCGCGTTGCAGGTCGAACTTGATATCGCGGCCGTGGGTGGCGAGGCTGGCGAAGGTGAACCTCAAGGCATCCGTCCCGTAGGCGGCGATGCCGGCGGGGAATTCGCGGCGGGTGCGCTTCTCGATGCTGGCGGCCTGCTTGGGGTTCATCAGGCCCTGGGTGCGTTTGGCGACGAGGTCGTCCACCGCGATGCCGTCGATGAGGTCGATCGGATCGAGCACGTTGCCTTTCGACTTGCTCATCTTCTGGCCTTCGGAGTCGCGCACGAGGCCGGTGACGTAGACCTCGCGGAACGGCACCTTGCCGGTGAAGTGCAGCGACATCATCACCATGCGGGCGACCCAGAAGAAGATGATGTCGAAGCCTGTGACGAGCACGGAGGTCGGCAGGTAGCGTTGCAGTTCCGGTGTCTCGTCGGGCCAGCCCAGCGTCGAGAAGGGCCACAGGGCGCTGGAGAACCAGGTGTCGAGGACATCGTTGTCCTGCGTGAGCGCGCCGCCGCCGGCTTGCTTCTTCGCTTCTTCTTGCGTGTGCGCGACGTAGAAATTGCCGTCGGCGTCGTACCACGCGGGAATGCGGTGGCCCCACCACAGCTGGCGTGACACGCACCAGTCCTGGATGTTTTCCAGCCACTGACGGTAGGTCGTCGTCCAGTTCTCCGGCACGAACTTCAGTTCGCCGCTCTCGACCACGCCGAGCGCCTGCTTGGCCAGACCCTCCATGCTCATGAACCACTGGTCGGTAAGCATGGGTTCGATCACCGCGTGGGTGCGGTCGCCGCGCGGGATCATCAGCTTGTGCGGCTTGGCGGAGACGAGCAGACCCTTGGCGTGGAGCTCGTCGAGCAGCTTCTGGCGCGCGTCGTAGCGGTCGAGGCCCTGGTATTCGGTCGGGCAGACCTCGTTCATTTTCGCGTCGAGCGTGAGCACGTTGATCGCGACGAGCTTGTGGCGCTGCCCGACCTGCCAGTCGTTGAAGTCGTGCGCGGGCGTGATCTTGACGACGCCGGTGCCGAACTCGCGGTCGACATACTCGTCCGCGATGACGGGAATGCTGCGCTCGGCGATGGGCAGGCGCACGTGCTTGCCGATCAGGTGGCTGTAGCGTTCGTCGTCCGGGTTCACCGCGACGGCGGTGTCGCCCAGCAGTGTTTCAGGACGCGTGGTGGCGACGGTGAGATGGCCGCTGCCATCTTCCAGCGGATAGTTGATTTCCCAGATGAAGCCGTCTTCTTCGGTGCTCACCACTTCGAGGTCGGACACCGCGGTGCCAAGCACGGGATCCCAGTTCACCAGGCGCTTGCCGCGGTAGATGAGGCCTTCTCGGTAGAGGCGCACGAACACTTCGGTGACGGCTTTCGACAGGCCCTCGTCCATGGTGAAGCGCTCGCGGCTCCAGTCGGGGCTGGTGCCGAGGCGGCGCATCTGGCGGGTGATGGTCGAGCCGGAATGCTCCTTCCAGTCCCAGACCTTCTCGAGGAATTTTTCGCGGCCGAGGTCGTGGCGCGACACGCCCTGCGCGTCGAGTTGGCGCTCCACCACGATTTGGGTCGCGATGCCGGCGTGGTCGGTGCCCGGCTGCCACAGGGTATTGTCGCCGGCCATGCGGTGGTAGCGCGTGAGGGCATCCATCAGCGTGTGCTGGAAGGCGTGGCCCATGTGCAGTGTGCCCGTGACGTTGGGCGGCGGCAGCATGATGCAGTAGGCGGGGGCGTGCGGCGCGTCGCCGGCCTTGAAGTAGCCGGCGTTTTCCCACTGGGCGTACCAGCGTTTTTCGATGTCGGCCGGTTCGAAGGATTTGGCGAGTTCCATGGGAGGCGGGCAAAGCCGTGATTATCCCAAATTTCTGCCGCAGCGGGCGCTCAGTTCGTCGGGTCGCGTGGAGACTTGAGCTTTTCGGCGACCGCCTCGCGCACGATCTCGCGCACGTTGACGTCGAGCTGCGCGAGCAGGGTGGAGACGGTCTGGTCGAGGTTCTTGCGCAGTTCGGCGGCGACCTGCTTTTCCATGACTTCGGACAGGCGCGGGGCGAGTTCGCTCATCAGCTGCTCCGCGAGGGTGTCGGTGATTGGCGTCGCGGCCACTGCGGCCTCTGCGGGTGCAGCGGGTGCAGCGGGTGCAGCGGGTTCCCGCGCGTCCGTCGCCGGTGCGGGGGGCGTGCCGTGCTCGATCACGTCGGTCAGCACGGGGAGCCAGGCATGCGGCGGTGGGGCGTCTGCCTCGCCACGCGGCGGTTGCGCGGACATGGGGGACTCGGTGGTCGCGAAAGCCTGCTCTCCGCTGCCGCGATGCTTTTTCAGCAGCGCGTCCATCTTGTTCATCAGCGGTGCGTCGCTCATCGCTGCTCGTGCGCGGCTTGGCGCAGGTCGTGTGTCGTCAGCGCATAGCCGCGCGTCTGGTAAAAGCGGTAGCGTGCCCGTCCGGCCTCGCGACTGGCGTCGTCCTGGCCGATGATCTCGACCAGGCGTTCGAAACGTGCGAAACCCGCGGGCTGGCTGTGGTCAAGATTGATCATGACGTCGGCGGCGCGCACGGCGTCGACGTTGGCGCCGATCAGGACGGGCGTTTCGTTTGCGAGCGCGTCGGTGTCGCGGCAGTGTGGCACGAAACCCAGGGCGGGGTTCGACCACAACAGGCGGTCGATCGCGTCGGCCACCGCGGCATCCGGTGCGTAGACCATCACCTGCCTGCCCTGGCCAAACGCTTTCGCCGCGACGCGGCGGGCGACGTCGAGCGGATCGTCGGCAAAAATGTAGAAGGTGATTTCGGTCACGTCAGTTTTCCGCGCGGGCGAGCAGGAAGTGCACCAGCAGCGCCACCGGCCGCCCGGTCGAGCCCTTGTCACGGCCCCCCTTGTAGGCGGTGCCGGCGATGTCCAGGTGCGCCCAGTGATATTTCTTCGCGAAGCGCGACAGGAAACACGCCGCGGTGATCGATCCGGCCGGGCGGCCGCCGATGTTGGCCATGTCGGCGAGGCTGCTCTTCAGCTGGTCCTGGTAGTCGTCCCACAGCGGCATGCGCCAGACACGATCCCACGCGTGGTCGGCGGCGTGCTCGATCTCGCGCGCCAGCGGGTCGTGGTTGGCGAACAGGGCGCTGGGGTGGGCGCCGAGCGCGATCACGCAGGCGCCGGTGAGCGTGGCGAGATCGATGACGGCGTCGGGCTCGAAGCGCTCGGCGTAGGTGAGCGCGTCGCACAGGATGAGACGGCCCTCGGCGTCGGTGTTGAGGATCTCGATGGTCTGCCCGGACATCGAGGTGACGATATCGCCCGGCTTGTTGGCGTGGGCGTCGGGGAGGTTCTCGCACGAGGGCACGAGTCCGATGACGTTCAGCGGCAGCTTGAGTTCGCCCACGGCACGGAAGGCGCCGAGCACTGCGCCGCCGCCGCTCATGTCGTAGTTCATCTCGTCCATTTCGGCGGGCGGCTTCAGTGAGATGCCGCCGGCGTCGAAGGTGATCGCCTTGCCGACCAGCACCACCGGCTTGTCGCCCTTGCGGCCGCCATTGTGTTTCAGCACGATGAAGCGCGGCGGCTTGTCGCTGCCCTTGCCCACGGAGAGAAACGAGCCCATGCCGAGCTTCTCGCACGCGGCCTGGTCGAGCACCTCGCAGCCGAAGCCGTAGGTCTTGGCGAGCTTTTTCGCTTCGGCGGCGAGATATTCCGGGGTGCAGACGTTCGACGGCGTGTTGCCCAGGTCCTTGGCGAGATCGATGCCGTGCGCGATGGCCAGTCCGCGTGCCAGACCGGCTTCGCCGGCTTTCAGCTCGCCGCGCCGCGATACGGTGAACACCGCCCGCTTGAGCGGACGCCGTGCGTCTTCGCGCTTGCTCTTCATGCGGTCGAAGCGGTACAGGGCGGCGTGTGCCGCGATCACGGCCTGCTCGACGTTCCAGGTGACGTCGCGCTTTTTCACCGCAAGCTCCGACAGCGTGATCACCGCCTCCATCGACCCGGTATCGCGCAGTGTCCTGACGCTGGTGGCGATGGCGTCGCGGTAGGCCTTTTCATGAAACTCGCGTTCCTTGCCCAGTCCAACCAGCAGCACGCGGTCGGCGAGGACATCCGGTACGGCATGCAGCAACAGCGTGGCACCGGCCTTGCCTTCCATGTCGCCGCCGCGCAGGATGCCGGCGAGGTGGCCACCGCTGGCACGATCGATCTCCTGGCCGGGGTCCGACAGCTTGCGCCCTTCGAACACGCCGACCACCACGCAAGCGGTGCGCTGCTTTTCGGGGGCACCGCTTTTTATGCTAAATTCAAGTTCGATTTCCCTGTTTTCCATGTCTGTGCTCAAAAAATCACAATTTGCCGAGGCGCCTGCGATGGGCGTTGCCGATGAGGCGATTATTGGCGTGGGCACTGCGGAATGTCAAAGGCGCCTGGGCGCCAGCGCCTTTCATTCATGCTCTATCGCCGTGCACTGACCCGTGAGATGGGCCTCACCGCGGGCGCCGTGCTCACGGTGCTGATCGCCATCGCGCTGGTGGTGCTGTTCATTCGCCTGCTGGGAGACGTCGCACGCGGTGAGCTCGCGAACGAGGCGGTATTCGCTTTCCTGGGTTTTTCGGTGCTGTATTTCCTGCCGGTGTTGATGACCATCGCGCTGTTTGCGGGCGTGCTGCTACCGGTTTCTCGCATGTGGCGCGACAGCGAGATGATCATCTGGCTTGGTGCCGGATTGTCGCTGGGCCAGTGGTTGCGCCCGGTGCTGGCCTTTGCGGTGCCCTTGTCGGCAGTCATTCTGCTGCTGACCGTGACGCTGAACCCCTGGGCACAGGGCAAGAAGAATGAATATCGCCAGGATCTGCGCAGCCGCAGCGAAAGCAGCCTGATCGCGCCCGGCCTGTTTGCCGAGTCCGGCACCGGGCAGCGTGTCTATTACGTGGATTCGCTCAACCCCCTCACGGGCATCGTGCGCAATGTCTTCATGCAGTCCCGCATCGATGGCCAGCTGGGCCTGGTGGTGGCGCAGGAGGGTCGTCATACCGAACTACCCGACGGCTCGCGTTACCTGGTTTTCAAGCAGGGGCGCCGCTACGAGGGCGTGCCCGGACAGCTCGACTACCGCATCGTCGAATTCGAGCGCTACTGGATGCGGCTCGATCCGGTCGCGGTGGGGGGCAAGGAAACCAGTGTCCGCCACGCGCCGGTCGGCAGCTTGATCGACGATCCCTCGCCGCAGGCGCGCGCCGAATTGCTGTGGCGCTTTGGCGTGCCACTTTCGGCATTGATACTTGCAGTGATGGCTGTGCCACTCGGCTTCGTCAACACCCGCGCGCATCGTTCGTATGGACTGGTGACGGCCCTGCTCCTTTACTTCGTGTACAACAACCTGCTGTCACTGGCGCAGGCGTGGGTGGCGCAGGGTAAGCTCGCGCCCCTGTTCGGAATGGTGGCGCCCCATGCGGTGATGGTGCTGGCGGCTGCCGCACTGTTCTACCATCGCACCCGCATGCGGCCCTGGCGCTGGAATCGCGCATGAGCATGCTGGCGCGTTATCTCGCGGTACAGGTGCTGGCAGCGTCGGGCTTCGTGCTGCTGGGGCTGCTGGTGCTGTTTGCGTTCTTCGACGTCATCCAGGAACTCGGCAGCCTCGGGCGCAACAATTACGGCCTGGGGCAGGCCGTGATCGTGGTATTGCTCAGCATCCCGGGCCACCTCTACGAGATCCTGCCGGTGGCGGCACTGATCGGCACCCTGTTCGCCGTGTCACGGCTGGTCGGCAATTCGGAATATGCGGTGATGCGCGTGTCCGGGCTGTCGAGCTGGCGCGTGGCGGGTTATTTTGGCGTGATCGGCGTGCTCCTGTCGTTGCTGCTGCTATTGCTCGGCGAGTATGTCGCGCCGTGGTCCGAGCAGGCGGCGCAGCGTTTCAAGCTGTCGGCGACACGCTCGGTGGTGGCGCAGCAGTTTCGTTCCGGCTTGTGGGTGAAGGACGGCAGTACGTTCATCAATGTGCGCGAGGTGATGCCGGACAGCACGCTGCGCGGGATCGAGATCTACGGCTTCGACGGGGAGGGCCGGCTCGGCTGGATTCGCGCGGCGCGCGAGGCGAACTGGCGCGGCGGCCAGACCTGGAACCTGCAGGACGTGATGGAGACGCATTTCTCCGCGGACGGCCTGCGCGCCGTTCGGACAGACAGCCAGGCGTGGGAGTCGGTGCTGACACCGGACATTCTCAGCGTGCTGCTGGTCGCTCCGGAAAAGATGTCGGCACGCACGCTGTGGCGTTACATTGCCCACCTGAAGGCGAACAACCAGAAATCGTCGCGCTACGAAGTCGCATTGTGGGCGAAGTTCGTCAATCCCTTCGTCATCCCGATCATGATGCTGATCGCGATGCCGTTCGCGATCCAGGGGCCACGCACGGGCGGAACCAGCAGCAAGATTTTCCTCGGCATTCTGGCCGGGCTGGGCTTCCATCTGTTGAGCCGCTTGTTCGGTCACCTCGGGCTGCTCAACGACTGGCCCGCGCCGGCGGTGGCGATGCTGCCGTTGCTGATTTTCCTGGGATTCGCGCTGGCCGGCATCCGCTGGGTGGACCGTCGCTGATCACAGGCCCAGCGTGGTCGCCGACACCTGCGCCGGCGCGCGCTGCCACATGGCCTCGAAACTCTGGTGCAAGGGGGATGCGGCAGCGGGGTCGTCCGCGTGCAGCACGCCATGCAGCGCGGCCTTGTCGGCCCGCAGCAGCACACCGTGGCGGTCGGACAGCACGAACGCCTCATCCGGGCGCGGGGCGTGGGGATCGGCCTGGCGTATTTCCAGCACGTGCCCGAAGTCGCGCACCAGCAGCATCAGGCGGGGGTGGGTGCGCGCGATTCCGTCGATATCGTCCAGCAGCAACTCGACACGGTGTCCGCCGCCGGCCACGCAAAAGGCTCGCAGTGTCGCGTAGCGTGTGGCGTCGTCGAGATCGAACAGTCCCGGGTCCCGGTCATACAGCCGCAGCTGCCGACGGCTTGCGGCGAGCAGGGTGTCGAAGGCGCTACGCAGTTCGGACGGGGTTTGGATGATGTTCATGCTGCCAGGGGCCTCCGCCCGCTACTCCCACGAAAAAATATTATAGCGATGCGTTCCAAGCTAGAATGCGCCGAAAAATGGAACGCGGAGTGATCATGCTGAAAGCGGGCGACCGGGCGCCGGATTTTTCCAGCCCGGATGCGGACATGAATTTCATCGAGCTGTCGCAGCTCAGGGGCAAGCTTGTCGTGCTGTTCTTCTATCTGCGCGACGACACGCCGGGCTGTACCGCGGAGGCGATCGAGTTTTCGGAGCTGGAGGGCGACTTCGCGAAGCTTGGCGCGGTCGTGTTCGGCGTCTCGCGCGACGACTGCATCCGGCATGGGGAATTCCGCGACAAACACGGTATCAGCGTGCCCTTGCTCGCAGACAAGGAGCAGACGCTGAGCGAGGCCTATGGCGTGATGCAGGACAAGGAAGTGGATGGCGCACTCCGCAGGAGTGCCGTGCGAGCCACATTCGTCATCGACAAGCAGGGCGTCATCCGTCACGCCCTGTATGGCGTTTCCAGTCGCGGCCACGCGGCGGAAGTGCTGGAACTGGTAAAGGAACTCAAGTGAATATCGGCAAGGACACCGTCGTGACCCTCACCTACATCGTCCGCGACCTGGACGGCCGTACGCTGGAGGAAAGCGACGAACCCGTCAGCTACCTGCATGGCGGCTACGACAACATCTTTCCGCTGGTCGAGCAGGCGCTCGAAGGCAAGGCGGCCGGGGAAACCGTCGAGCTCAAGCTGCAGCCGGCGGATGCCTTCGGTGACTTCGACGAGGATCTGGTGCGGATCGAGTCCCGCGATGTCTTCCCGGGTGAGATCGAGGTCGGCATGCAATTCGTCGGCGCGCCGGTCGAGGGCGGCGAGGAAATGCTCTACACGGTGACGGATATCGCCGACGACAAGGTCGTGGTCGATGGCAACCATCCTTACGCCGGGCAGGCGGTGCATTTCCAGTGCACGGTGGCCGAGGTGCGGGCCGCGACATCCGACGAGGTGGCGCATGGCCACGCCCACGGCGCCCACGGTCACCACCATCACTGAGCCCGCGCGGCAGGCTGCCGCAGGCTGCTAGAATACGCGGCTAAGCCCTTTTTCGCTTCTACCTGATGAAAATCACCTTCCTCGACTTCGAGCAGCCGATTGCCGAGCTCGAAGCCAAGATCGAAGAACTGCGCTTCGTCCAGGACGACTCCGCACTGGACATCTCGGAAGAGATCCGCCGCCTGCAGAAGAAGAGCCAGACGCTCACCAAGGACATCTACGCCAAGCTCAATGCGTGGCAGGTGTCGCAGGTGGCGCGCCATCCGCAACGCCCCTATACGCTCGACTACGTGCAGGGACTCTTCACCGACTTCGTCGAGCTGCATGGCGATCGCGCATTCGCGGACGACGCGGCGATCGTTGGCGGCATGGCGCGCTTCAATGGCGAGGCCGTGATGGTGATCGGCCACCAGAAGGGGCGTGACACCAAGGAAAAGATCCATCGCAATTTCGGCATGCCGCGCCCGGAGGGCTACCGCAAGGCGCTGCGCCTGATGCGCCTGGCGGAAAAATTCCGCATGCCGATCTTCACCTTCATCGACACGCCGGGCGCCTACCCGGGCATCGGCGCCGAGGAACGTGGCCAATCCGAGGCGATCGCGCGCAATCTCTACGTGATGGCGGAACTCAACACACCGATCATCTGCAGCGTGGTGGGCGAGGGCGGGTCCGGTGGCGCGCTCGCCATCGGCATCGGGGATCGCACCCTGATCCTGCAGTATTCGACCTATTCGGTGATCTCGCCCGAGGGGTGCGCATCGATCCTGTGGAAGAGCGCCGAGAAGGCTTCGGTCGCCGCCGAGACGCTGGGCATCACCGCCGAACGCCTCAAGGCCAACGGGCTGGTCGACCGCATCGTTGACGAGCCCCTCGGGGGCGCGCAGCGTGACTGGGACACCATGTTCCAGAACATGCGCCGCGCACTTTCGGACACCCTCGCCGAGTTGCGCAAGCAGCCTGTGGACGCCCTGCTGGACGTGCGTTACAAGCGCCTGCGGGCCTATGGCAGCTTCAAGGAAACTCCTGCCAAGTAAGCGTGTGGTCGAGGCCGTGGCGGAGGTTCTGGCCCGCCACGTTGCGCCGCGGGCACGGCTCACCCTGGCTTTGTCCGGCGGGCTCGATTCCACAGTTCTGCTGGACGTGCTCGCGGCCCTGCGCGAACGGCACGCTTTTCTGCTGCAAGCGGTGCATGTGCACCACGGCCTGTCACCGCACGCCGATGACTGGGCCGATTTCTGCGTCCGTCTTTGCGCGGCCCATGATGTCGATCTGCGTGTGGCGCACGCCATAGTGCCGCGCGATGATCAGGCCGGAATCGAGGCGGCGGCGCGGCGCGAGCGCCAGCGCATCTTTGCTGCGCAGGAGGCGGACTTCCTGTTGACGGCGCACCAGCAGGATGACCAGGCGGAAACCTTGCTGTTGCAGTTGTTGCGCGGTGCGGGACCGAAGGGGCTTGCGGCGATGCCGGAAGTGCAGCGCCGACCGGGCTGGCGAGCCGCCCTGCTGCGACCATTGCTCGGTGCGAGCCGCGCTGCCCTGCGTGATTACGCTGCGGCGCGGGCGTTGCGTTGGGTCGAGGACGAGAGCAACGCGGAGGTCCGCTACCGTCGCAACGCCCTGCGTTGCGAGGTGATGCCGGCGTTGGCCCGGCATTTCCCTGGTTGCGCGGCGACGCTGGCGCGGGCCGCGACGCTGCAGGCCGAGGCCGCGGCGCTGCTCGACGATCTGGCGCAGCTGGACGCCCGGACTGCGATTGCCGATGATCGCCTCGACTGCGAGGCGCTGTCACGGCTGACGCCGCAGCGGGCGCGCAACCTGCTGCGTCATTTCGTGGGGCGTAGCGGGCTGCCCCTGCCCAATGCGCGGGTACTGGAGGAAGCCTTGCGTCAGCTGCTCGGCGCCCGGCATGACGCCCGCGTGCGCATCAATCTGAACCCCTGGGAACTGTGGCGATTTCGCGGCGGGGCCTATCTCGTCCCGCCAGCGCCGCCGCTGGTGGGACCGGTGCGCTGGCAGGGCGAGGCCACCTTATGGGTGCCGGCGTGCGGGGTGCAGGTGCAGTTCGAATCCGTGGTTGGCAAGGGCCTGAAGCTGGGCCTCCTGGCGGGGCGCGAGGTGATGCTGGGGGCGCGCCAGGGAGGCGAGCGACTGCAACTGCAGGCCGGCGGGCCGCACCACAGCCTGAAGAAGCTGTTGCAGGAACATGCGGTGCCGCCCTGGCAGCGGGCGCGCCTGCCGCTGTTGTGGTGCGACGGTCACCTGGCGTGGGTGGCGGGAATCGGTTTCGACGCGGCACTGTGTGCCGGGCCGGGCGAGGCGGGGGTGTCGCCGCGCATGGTGGAGGCGCGGGCGGGGCAAGACAGCACGGGCTTGGGCATGCTATCCTAGCGGGCTGATTTTCATGGTTTTTCGAACCGTTTTCCCACTTATCTGGAGCATGCACATGGCCGTTCAGCGCACTTTTTCCATCATCAAGCCCGACGCCGTCAAGAAGAACGTGATCGGCAAGATCGTCAGCCGTTTCGAAACCAACGGCCTCAAGGTCGTGGCGTCGAAAATGAAGCATCTGTCGCGTCAGGAAGCCGAAGGCTTCTACGCCGTCCACAAGGAGCGCCCGTTCTTCAAGGACCTGGTCGACTTCATGGTGTCCGGTCCGGTGGTGCTGCAGGTGCTGGAAGGCGAGGACGCGATTGCCAAGAACCGCGCGCTGATGGGGGCGACCGACCCGAAGAAGGCCGAGCCCGGCACCATCCGCGCTGACTTCGCCGAGAGCATCGACGCCAACGCGGTGCACGGCTCCGACGCACCGGAGACTGCCGCGATCGAGATCGCCTATTTTTTCCCTGGCAGCGAAGTCTACGCCGGCCGTTAAGTTCCGCATGCCGCAGAACCTGCTCGATTTCGACCTTGCCGGGCTCACCGCCTGGTTCGCCGAGCGCGGCGAAAAGCCGTTCCGTGCGCGCCAGGTGTTCCGCTGGATTCACCAGTCCGGAGTGACCGATTTCGCGCAGATGACGGATATCGCCAAGAGCCTGCGTGAGAAGCTTCAAAGCGAAGCCATCGTGCAGGTGCCGGCGATCAATTACGCGCACGTCTCGGCCGACGGCACGCGCAAGTGGCTGTTCGATGTCGGGCCCGGCAGCGATGCGGCCGCGGATCAGGCCTGGCGCAACGGTATCGAGACGGTATTCATTCCGGAAGACGACCGTGGCACGCTGTGCGTGTCGTCGCAGGTGGGCTGTGCGCTGGAATGCACCTTTTGCTCGACCGGCCGCCAGGGCTTCAACCGCAACCTGACGGTGGCCGAGATCGTCGGCCAGTTGTGGGTGGCGCAGCACAGTCTGAAGACCGAGCCCAACCGCACCACGGGCGAAATTGCCGAGCGCCCCGTGTCCAACGTGGTCATGATGGGGATGGGCGAGCCGCTGGCCAACTTCGAGAATGTGGTGACCGCGCTCGGCATCATGCTCGACGATCACGCCTATGGACTGTCACGGCGGCGGGTGACCGTGTCGACCTCGGGCCTGGTGCCGGCGATGGATCGCCTTGCCGAGCGCTGCCCGGTGGCGCTGGCAGTGAGCCTGCACGCACCCAACGATGCGCTGCGCGACCAGATCGTGCCGATCAACAGGAAATACCCGCTGGCCGAGCTGATGGCCGCGTGCCGGCGCTATCTCGTGCACGCGCCGCGCGACTTCATCACCTTCGAATACGTGATGCTCGCCGGGGTCAACGACCAGCCCGCGCACGCGCGCCAGTTGATCGAGCTCACGCGCGACGTGCCGTGCAAGTTCAACCTCATCCCGTTCAACCCCTTCCCCGATTCGGGCTACGAGAAGCCGCGCGCCGAGGCGTTGCGGGTGTTCCGCGAGATATTGCAGGACGCGGGCTACGTGGTGACGACGCGCAAGACGCGCGGCGACGATATCGACGCGGCCTGCGGGCAGCTCGCCGGCAAGGTGGCCGACAAGAGCGGCCGCGTGATGAAAAGAATCCACAGGGAGGCGGCGTGAAGAAATGGCTGGTTGTCGGGGGGGCGCTGCTCGCGGGCTGCGCCACTTCGCCGGGCGGCGGCACGCCAGCGGACAGCGGGGAGAGCCAGCGCGCGCGCGCGTTCACCGACCTCGCGGGCGCCTATTTTGCGCGCGGGCAGTACAAGATCGCGCTCGAAGAACTGCGCAAGGCGATCACGGCGGACAGCCGCTATGGGCCCGCCTACAACGTCTACGGCCAGGTCTACATGGAGTTGGCCGAGGACAAGCTGGCCGAGGAGAACTTCCGCCGCGCGATCGACCTTGACCGCAATG